>CBFCZO010000100.1:0-12592 GCA_965602675.1 uncultured bacterium
AAGGGTTGATGCCGAAGTTTACTTCGGCTGGAGGCAGCCTTTCATCTGATTACATTGGGGCCCTTTGGGGGGTGAAGAAGAAAAGGATCGAGGGCGGGCCTTTGCGGGGCGGTGGCCCTAAAGGACCACCCTACAGGGAGTTGCGAGCAATCATTGCCGAACGAGGGGGTTGGATTAGTCGAGTGCGAGGACGCGCTCGTAGGCTGTGGCGCCGCCGACGTTGACTTTGAGGTGGATGGGGAAGGGTGCGGCGAGGGGCAGGACGTGGAGCTTGAAGTGCCCCTGGAGGGCGACCATGGGCCAGAGCAGGTCGTCTGCGTCGGTCCTGAGGTCGATTTCGGCGTAGATGTAGGCGGGGCCGTCGCCGCCGGTCTGTCTGACTTCGGTTTTGAGGTCGCCGATGCGGACCTCTGCGAATCTAAGGATTTCGCTGCGGAGCTCCCTGATCAGTTCTTCTGAGGGCGTGCCGCGCTGGGCGCTGGTGTCCTCGACGGCGCCGCTCTGGATGTAGCCGAGGTTGCGCAGCATCTCCTGCCGCTCGTCGTCGATATCCTCGTCTTCGGTTTCCTGGTCGCGGATGAGCTCCATCGACTGCCAGTAGGCGCGGGCGCGGTTGGCCATGCTGTTGAGGACGCCGACGCGGGAGGAGAGCGCGAGGTTGATCCACTGGATTTGGTCGTCGGCGAGGTTGTAGAGCTCGAGCTGGCGCAGGCGCTCGACATCGGGGTTGTAAACCAGCAGCCAGTTGCCCTCGAGGATGCCGACGCGGTCGTGCGGGGCTTCGTTACGGAATGTCTCGGCGTAGAGGGTGCGCTCGTCGGAGCGGTTGCGGAGGATGTATTCGAGCAGCGTGCGCCCTTCCATGTAGGTGGGTTTGTGTAGGCCGACCATGTCGAGGATGGTGGGGGTGATGTCGATGATGCGCGCGAGGCGGTCGACGCGCAGAGCCCTGTGGTCGGAGTCGGGGTCGCGGATGATGAGGGGCACTTGGATGCTTTGTGTGTAGAGGTAGTTGATGTGGCCGACCATGCCGTGCTCGCTGAGCTCTTCGCCGTGGTCGGACAGAAAGACGATGACGGTGTTATCCATCAACCCCTTCTGCTTGAGGTAGTCGAGGAGGCGGCCAACCTGGAGGTCGTTGTACTCGGCTTCGGCGGCGTAGTCGCGCCAGACGTTTTCGATTTCCTTGCGCACGCCTCCCTTGATGCGCAGTGTGACCTCCGTGGCCGACGACTTCTTGTTGTCGATGAGCATCGAGCATTCGAGTCCCTCGGCCGATCTGCGCAGTCGGTTGGCGTCGTCGTCGAGGGCTTGCCAGCCTTCGCCCTCCTCGAAGGCGAGGCCGGCGAACTCGAAGCCGTTGAAGTCGGTGAGGAAGCGCGGCTCCTGGAGCTGACGCAGCTTGCGGAGGCGATCCCTATTGGTGTGGCGGCGGAGCAATTCCTGCCAATCATTGGGGAGCTCGCTCTGCTGGAGGCCGTCGAAGTAGATGCTGGTGAAATAGAGGTGGATGATCCGTGGGTCGAGGCTCCTGATGAGAACTTCGTTGCGGCCGGGGTTGAGGTTGAGGCCTGCTGAAACGAATGCAGCGCTGTCGAGCTTGCCTGCGGCGACCCGCTCGCCGTTGAGCAGGATTTCGACATCGTCGGGGTATTCGGGCGTCGGCGGGCAGTAGGGCTCGTGTGGATCCTCGTAGTGCAGCCAGAGGAAGAAGGGCTGCTCGGCGCCGGCGTTCTGATCGAGCCATTTGATGCCGCGGTTGGTGATGATCTCGGCGAAGTTGTACCAGCGTCCGTCGCGGGGGAAGGTGTCGTTGTAGTAGTCGAAGCCGCGGTTGAGCTTGTGGCGCGCGCGCAGGACACCGAGGCTGACTGCTGCGCCGGTCTTGTAGCCTTCGGCCTTGAGGATTTCGGCCAGGGTGGGCTCGGAGTAGTTGAAGTCGTCGGTATTGTTGAAGACCCAGACCTGGTGGGGCAGGCGCCCGGAGAAGAGGGACGCGTGGCTGGGCATGGTGATTGGGATGTGGCTGTATGCCTTTTCGAAGAGCCAGCCGTCCTCGGCGAGCGAGTCGATGTTGGGGGTCTTTGCTCGTGTGCCGCCGTATGCGCTGACGTGGTCGGCACGCAGGGTGTCGACGACAACCACCAGTACGTTGGGCCGTTCCCACGGCAGGCGGTTGTGCCGTTTGTAGGAGAGGAAGAAGAACACGCCTGCGAGGAGCGCCACTGCGACCAGAGACATTCCGATTATCTGGAAGATGCGGCGGGTTTTGAGGAAAGCTTTCCAGTTGATGATGATGAGTGCGATAACGAGGATTCCGATGACAATCGCGGGGTTGCGGGGCGAGTGGACATCGTAGGTAAACCAGAGGAAGCGACCGGTGTAGCCGTCGGGCGTGAGCGAGAAGTGCAGGAAATAAGTGCTCAGCAGGATGCCGAGGAAGATCAGGATGTTTATTACGACTCTTGCGCTCTTCATTTGGTGGAACAGCCTCCTCTTGCGGTATGTTTAGACCAGCACTGTTTCCTTGTCAAATCGGTTCTCTCCGGCAGTTTCAGGCCTTGCCGTCGTTTTCCTCCAGCCGGGCCTCGAGCCTCTCGATGAGCGAATAGGGCTCGGCATTTCGCGTCGCCATTGCTTCGGCCGCCTCCTGCAGCTTGCCCTCGGAGAGCAGGTGGGGGAAGAGCTTTTCCATTGCGATACCTTTCCACAGTTCGCGGATCCTGTGGCGGCAGCGTTGGATCTCCTTCCTGCGCCCCATCTGATCCTTTTCGAGGAAGGTGCGGTGGTCGAGAATGGCCCTGGCAACTTCGTCGATCCCTTCGCCCTCCGAGGCGATGGTCTTGATGATGGGCGGACGCCAGCCGTTATCCTTTGGCGCGAGATCGAGCATCATCATCAGCTCGGTCTCGAGGCGGCGCGTTCCCTGCCTGTCGGCTTTGTTGATGACGAAGATGTCGCCGATTTCCAGTATACCCGCCTTGATCGCCTGGACGTCGTCGCCCATTCCAGGTACGAGGACGACGGCGCTGGTGTGGGCCGTGTTGATGATGTCGATTTCGTCCTGGCCGACGCCGACGGTTTCGATGACGACGTAGTCGAAGCCCGCCGCCTCGAGGATCACCACCGCGTCGTATGTTCCGCGGCTGACGCCTCCGAGCGTGCCGCGAGTGGCCATGGAGCGGATGAAGACGTCGGGGTCGACGAAGTGGCGCGACATTCTCACACGGTCGCCGAGGATTGCTCCTCCGCTGAAGGGGCTGGTGGGATCGACGGCGACGATGCCGACGCGGGCGGACCTGGAGCGGGCGAGGGCGATGAGGCGGTCAGTGAGGGTGCTCTTGCCGGCTCCGGGGGGGCCGGTGATGCCGACGACATGCGAGCCTCCACCGTGCGGGAAGAGGCGCTTGAGCAGCTCGAAGGCCTGTGGATCGCCGTCCTCGACGATACTGATAGCCGCGCTCACGGCCCTGGTTTTTCTGTTGAGGACGCCGTCGATGATCGACTCCAGATCCAAATCGCTCCTCCAATTAATGGCGGGGAATCATAACATCCGGCCCGCTACGCGACAACCGGGGCGGGCGGGCGGTACGCCGCCGGGAGGGCTGTATTAGCGGTGTAGCGGTTACGAGAAGAAGCGTTTTGCCAGCGGGGAGAGGTCGGGCCGCGGGGGGGATGGTTTCTCGAATAGTTTGGCCACGAGAACGCCGAAGATGAAGCCGCCGATGTGCGCCCACCAGGCGATACCCTCGGCAGCGCCGCCGCCGCCGAAGATAGCGAAGGTGCCGTTGAGGAACTGCAGGAGGAACCAGAAGATGAGGAAGACGTAGGCGGGGACGTTGATGACGAAGAAGAGCAGGAACGGCACGAAGGTGACGATACGCGCATAGGGGAAGTAGACGAGGTAGGCGCCCATGACTCCAGCGATCGCGCCGCTGGCGCCGACGGTGGGAATTTTGCTACCCCAGTTTGTGACGACGTGCAGCCCGACGGAGACGAGCCCCGCGAGCAGGAAGAAGAGCAGGAAGGGCAGGCGCCCCATGCGGTCCTCGACGTTGTCGCCGAAGATATAGAAGATCCAGAGGTTGCCGATGATGTGGAGCCAGCCGCCGTGAAGGAACATCGAGGTGAGGAGCGGCAGCAGTTGTTCGAACGGATTCAAGACTCCCCATACTTCGGGCGTGGTCAGCTTCCAGGGGACGACGCCGAAGTCGATAAAGAACTTCATCAATTCGAGGGGCTGCAGTCCGAGTTCATAAATGAAGACAACAACGTTGAGGGCAATAATCGCGAAGACGATATATGGCGTCGTTTTTGAGCGCAGGACATCGCGGAGCGGGATCACGGCCGGCGGACCTCTTTTGTTAAGTGGCGGACATTTCGGTTCTGAGCAAGGAGATAAAATCCTCGGGTTGTTCGAGAAACGGGAAGTGGCCGGAGGACTCGAACATGTGCATTCTGACGAAATAGAGGTGCTGCTCGAGCTCTTCGGCGTAGCTCAGCGGTGTTCGCATGTCGTGCCTTCCGGAGAAAATCCTTGCCGGCAGCCGGAGTTTTTCGATAGCCGGGCGAAGGTCCACGAGATTTCCCTTCGTCGCGATATATTCGGCGACTTTTCCGCACAGGCAGATGCCCCGCCTGCGGAAATCATCCAAGGCGACAAGGTTGTGGAAGTAGAGCGGCAGCACCACGCTGAGCCGCTTGAGTTCTTTTTCGTTTTCGGGTATTCGGGACAAGGTGATGTTCTGTATCTCGCGCCGCATGGATGGAGTGAGCAGGCAATGCCAGCGGTGCAGATGTTCCTCGGTTTCCGGGTAGGGCAGCGTCGGCGACACCAGGATCAGTTTTTCAATTTTGTCGGCATGTGCCACGGCGTAGGCCAGTGCCAGGTAGGCGCCCCAGCTGTGGCCGAGCAGCGTCATGCGCTGAATGCCCTGCTCCAGACGGATGCCTTCGAGGTCGGCCACGTAGTCCTGGAGCCTGCAACTGATGTTCTCTGTGAGCTTGGTGCTGTTGCCGCAACCGCGCTGGTCGTAGAAGTAGACGGTGGCGAACTCGGCGGCCCTTTCGAGGTGTGGTTTGAAGGTCTCGTGAGTGAGGCCCGGCCCTCCGTGAACGGTCATGAGCGGCGGACCGCTACCGAGTTTTTCCACGTAGATATCGATATCGCCGATTCGCATATTTTTAGATTTTACCACTGAAGAATCGGACAACCAAGATTGGGATCGCGGTGAGCGTCAGCCGACGACGCCGAGGTTGATGATCGAGACCTGCGGCGGTATTTCCCCGTGGCTGAGGACGACGAGCCCGGGTAGGAACCGCTCGGTCAGGCGGCGGATGTGGAGGCGGACTTCGCCGGAGACGAGCAGAATCGGCTGTACCGGGAAGGCCGCCGTCTCGATCGACGAGCGCAATTTCTCGAGGAATTGCTGGGCCGCGTGAGGCTCCATGGCGAGGTAGGAGCCGGTTTCCTTCCTGACGATTGCATCGGCGATTGACGACTCCAGCTCGGGATTGAGTGTGATGATTGCCAGCTCGTTTTTCTCGTTGAGGTAGGGCTGGACGATTGATCGTCCAAGCGCCACGCGCACGAATTCGGTGAGCTGGGCGTAGTCTGTGGTGACCGTGGCGTAGTCAGCGGCGGCCTCCAGAATCGTGATTTGATCGCGAATGCTGACGCGTTCCCTCAGCAGGTTCTGCAACACCTTCTGCACGCCGCTGAGCGGCAGCGCACCTGGCACGGCCTCCTCCACCAGCTTGGGGGCGCTCTCTGAGACGAGGTCGAGAAGCGCCTGCACTTCCTGACGCCCGAGGAGCTGGTGGGCGAAATTCTTGATCGTCTCCGTGAGGTGGGTGGAGATGACGGTTGCTGCATCGACGACGGTGTAGCCGCTGATCTGAGCCTTTTCCTTTTCCGATTCGGGGACCCAGATTGCCGGCAGGCCGAATGCCGGGTCGGTGGTCTTCTCGCCCTCGATCTCGGCTTCGACCCTGCCCGGGCTCATTGCGAGGAAGTATCCCATCATCAGCCTGCCGCGCGCGATCACCACTCCACGCAGCATAATCGTGTACTCGTTGGGTTCGAGCTGGAGGTTGTCCCGGATGCGTATCGGCGGGACCACGATGCCCATCTCGAGCGCGATCTGCCTGCGGATGCTTTTGATGCGGTCGAGGATGTTGCCGCCCTGGTTGATGTCGACGAGCGGGATCAGGTTGTAGCCGACCTCGAGTCCGAGGGGGTCGACGTGCAGCAGCGATTCCACTCTTTCGGGCGGCGGCGCCTTCTTCGCTTTTTCAACTTCCGCGGCGGCAGTAACCGCCTCCATCCGCTTCATGCTGGTAAATTTCTGGTAAGCGAGAAAAGCCAGTCCGCCGCCGAGCATGAGGAAAACGAGTCGAGTTTCGGGTAGGAAGAGGGCGAAGAGAGCGAGCATTGCCGCGCCGATGGCTAGGGGGCGGAAATCGAAGTAGAACTGGGCGGCGAGCTCGTCGCCGAGGTTTTCCGTGGATGAACTGCGGGTGACGACGAGTCCTGCCGCCACCGCGATGACGAGTGAAGGCAGGGCGCTGACGAGGCCGTCGCCGATGGTCAGTGTGGTGAAGACCGCCGCCGCCTCGGCGATGTCCATACCGAAGGTGGTGGTGCCGATGATCAGGCCGCCGATGATGTTGACGAGGGTGATGATGAGGCTGGCGATGGCGTCGCGGCGCGTGAAGCGGACGGCACCGTCCATTGCTCCGAAGAACGAGGCCTCCTGCGAGATGTGGTCGCGCCGGGACCGCGCCTCGCGTTCGTCGATGAAGCCGGCGTTAAGGTCGGCATCGATCGCCATCTGCTTTCCGGGCATGGCGTCGAGGGTGAAGCGGGCGCTGACCTCTCCGATGCGCACCGAGCCCTGCGAGATGACGATGTACTGGATGGCGACGATAAGCAGGAAGATCACGGCGCCGATGACGTAGTTGCCTGCGATAACGAGCGTGCCGAACGAGCCGATGACGGTTCCCGCGGCCCTTTCGCCCATTGTTCCGGCGTTGGAGAGGATGAGGCGGGTTGATGCGATGTTGAGTGCGAGTCGGTAGAGGGTCATGAGCAGGATCAAGCTGGGGAAGATGGAGAAGTCGACTGGGCTGTCGATGTACATGGAGATGAGGATGACAACGATCGCGAGAGTGAGGTTGATGGCGATGAGGAAGTCGATAACGACGGGTGGCAGGGGGATAATAATTGCGGCGATAATGGCGAGGACGAGAATGGGTACGATGACCGATTTGTTCTGGGCAATGGTCTGTAAGACCTGCATTCCGGTCTGCTGTGCGGACGCCACGCCTCTCCTCTGCTGGGTTAGGATCCGGGCCACCCGGATGGCACATTATATCACAGGGGCAAGGGAGCAAGCACTCCGGCTGAGGCATGCAATGTACGGCAGCTTCACTTCGTATATGACTAATGTAGCGCTCACGGTGCCGTTGGCAATTATGGTAAACTCTTGTAAGAACTGTTACAGCTTAACGGCCGTTGCTGTGCTTAATTTGCGACACGATCATCGGGAGCCGGCGCTGCTTTTTCAGGCGGACGGGCGAACCCGAAGTATCAGAGAGAACTAAGAGGCCGCGATGAAAACCGGGCGAAACCGCATAGTGTTATTAATCTTAGTAGCATCCGCTTTCCTGACTCTGTCTGCGCAAAATCAGAATCCGCTAGCCGAGGCTCGCCGTCTGACGCAATTCGGAGTAGACGCAGCACTGAGAGGGCTGTGGGACGAAGCCAGCTTCCGCTGGAATCAGGCGATTGGCAGCTTTCCCAACTTCCCGGCTGCCCATAACAACCTTGCCGTAGCGCTTGAGAACTACGGCGATTACCCGGAAGCAATGCGCCACTACCGTTTGGCGTTCGACATGTCGGAGCGCAACCGCTACGTGGAATCGAACAGCCGCATGTTCATGCAGTTTTACCAGCAGCAGATCATGCAGCTTGACGAACGCAAGCGGGCATTGTCAGGGCAGGGCGTCGGCAATCAAACCGATGCGCAAGCGGAGGAATCGAATCCATCCGGCAACGGCGAAACTGAAAATAACCAGGAGAGCGAGAGAGCGCCTAAGCTGGCCGACCCGGATCAGAATGTCTATCGGAGGGTCGGCTCGCCGCACCAGGTTCTGATCAAGCATCCGAAGCGCGAAACGCCTTTGAGCGGGAAGTACAAGCGCATTTACGTAGCCGGCTTTTCCCCGGCCGTCGAGGAGATGTTCAACCTCAACTTCGAGACGACCGAGTATTTCCGCTCGGAGCTGCGCAAGTATACGCTTTACGACGTCATGCCGCTTGAGGAACTGATGATGCCTTCCGGCGAGGACGAGTTCTACGAGCTGGTCGACAATTACGATTTTTGGCAGGATCTCGGTAGCAGGGTCGGTGCGGACCTGGTGGTATACGGCCGTGTTAATTTTTATACCGAGCCATCCGACGGTTTTTATCCATACGAGTACAAAGATTACCGCAGCGGCGATTATCGCACCGCTCAGCTTCTCGTGCATCGGACCGCGATGACTATCGAGCTTGACCTGTTTTTCCACGATTCGACGACGGGCGAGATAGTGCACGAGGAGAGCTTCGGCCAGACCATCGTCTATCGCGGGAGACTCGATCCCACTTTGCAGGCATTTTATGATGTAATGAATCGCATCCTTCCCCGCTTCATGGATATACTCGTTCCAAGGGAACACGACGCAATACGCTTCCTACTGAAAGGTTAGGAGGAAATAAATGAGGAAGTCAGCTGTTGCCTCCGCTGCCGTGGTCGCATTGGCTGCCGCGACACTATTGCTTGCATCTCAGCCGGCGGCTGCTCAACTGGTCGACTATTTCGGCGGTAAAAACAAGGTAAACTACGACAAATTCGACTGGCGGCGTTACGACACCGAGCACTTCCAGATCTTTTACTACCCTGAAGAAGAAGCCTACCTCGACGAGGTGGTTAACTGGGCCGAGACCGCTTATGAGATCATCAGCCAGCGACTAAACCACCAGCTAACCAGGAAGATACCCATCCTCTACTACAAGACGCACAGCGAATTCGAACAGACCAACATCATCCCGATGTTCCTGCCGGAGGGGGTCGGCGCATTCGCTGAGCCGCGCATGGGCCGAGTGGTCATCCCGCTCGACGACCCGCCGGCCGAGATGCAGCGCCTGTTCACGCACGAGCTAACTCACGCCTTCCAGTTCGACATTTGGTATCAGGGCCGGATCCGCAATCCGCTGGGCGGACCGTCGCCGCTATGGATAGCGGAGGGGCTTTCGGAGTACATGGCTGAGGGCCTCAGCACGATGGACGAGATGCTGGTGCGCGACGCGGTGGTCAACGATTTCGTGCCCACGATCGATGAGATCTCCCGCGCCGGCGGCTTCTACATCCCTTATGTCTACGGGAACGTGATCTATCTCTATATGGAGGAGAAGTACGGTGAGGCCGCGATAAAGAATTTCGTCTGGGAGCTTCGTAAGAACGGCACCAGCCAGGGCGGCATCAAGCGCGCGATCGATGATCTTTTCAAGATCAGTGACGACAAGTTCAGCCGCAACATGCGGCAGTGGCTGCGCGACAAGTATCTTCCCGCGCTGGTGGAGAAGGAGGAGCCTGAGGAGTATGGCGAAGTGCTGCAGTCGCCCGATTTCAAGATGCCGATCTTCTCTCCGGTGCCGAGCCCCAGCGGCGACCTGATCGCTGCGCTGAGCTTTGCGGAAGGCGACATCGACCTGATGCTTTTCTCGGGTAAGGACGGCTCTCTTTTCCGCAACCTCACGCCGGGTTACACCAACCGCTTCGAGTACATCATCGGCCAGGGCGTGACGTCGAAGTGGCGCGACGGCCGCGACCTCGACTGGTCGCCCGACGGGAAGCGTATCGCGACGTTCGCACGCAAGGGCAAGAACCGCGACCTGCTTCTGATCGACGCGCTCAACCGCAAGCTTTCCGATCAGATATCTCTGGAGGTCGACCAGGCGCTCAATCCGTCGTTCACGCCTGACGGTGAGAACATCCTTTTCAGCGCCTCGAAGGCCGGCATCCGCGATATCTACATCTATAATTTCAACACAAAGCAGCTCACCAACCTCACGCAGGACGAAGCCTTCGACTACTCCCCGGTGGTTTCGCCGGACGGAAGGCAGGTGGTCTACACATCCGTGGTCGGGGGAGAGCATCACAAGATGTTCATCTTCGATCTCGAAAGGCCCGAGACGAAGACGCAGCTCACATACGGTCCGTTCTCCGATAAGCAGCCTTCCTGGAGCTCTGACGGCAAGTATGTGATCTTCGTTTCCAACGAGACCGGCATCTACAACATCTACACCTACTATCTCGAGACGAACACGATCAACCAGTACACCGACGTGATCAGCGGCGCCTTTATGCCCAACTTTGATCCGATGACGAAGGGCAAGGAGAAGGTAAAGATCTATTTCTCCGGTTTTTTGAAGAGGCGCTACCAGCTCTACACGATGGATTTCGGCGAGCCGATCCGCAGCTTCTCTGCGGAAGAGCTGAAGGTGGCCGACGCCGGGACAGCAGTCGGTTTCACGCCCGTGGTCAAGATCCCGATCAAGGAAGAGGAGAAGGACAAGCAGCCCCGCTTCCGGTTCAATCTCGATGACATATTCATCTACGGCGGCGTGGCCAGCGACGGCACGGTTCTCTCGATTATCCAAGCGCGCTTCGCCGACATGTTCGGCGACGAGAGCCTGACGCTGGTGTTCAACACGATTGCCAGCTTCCGCTCCTACGCCATCTCTTACTTCAACCAGCGTTCCCGCCTGAACTGGGGCCTGACCGTCTACGACTTCAACACTTTTCTCGCCGGCAATCCGACGGTGTTCGCGCAGCCGTCGAGTGTGCTGGTGGAGCGGACGACGGTGGAGAACCTGGGTGTGCGGCTGTTTACCCGCTACCCGTTCAACAAGTTCCTGAGGGCGGAGTTTTTCACCGGGTTCAATAACCGCCGCTACGAGTTCGACGCTTTGACGCTGGAGCAGATCAGCGACAATGCCCGCGACATGCTCTACGAGCGCTTCGCGAGCGGCAACTTCGTCTACTTCGGGGCGTCGCTGGTGGGCGACACGGCGCGCTACCACCCCGCTTTCGGCCCCATATCGGGCCGCCGCTGGGAGATGACGGCCGAGGTTGCGCCCGGCTTCTCGGGCGACTTCCTGGGTTACACGACGTTCAGCGGCGAGGTCCGCAACTACATGAAGTTGACCAGCTCGGCGCTGATCGCGAGCCGGGCGTTCATCGGCTACAGCCGCGGCGAGGCGCCTGACATATTCGTTTTCGGAGGGATGAACACGCTGCGCGGCTACGAGTTCTACTCGCTTGTGGGCAACCGCGCCTTCTACATCAACAACGAGCTGCGGTTCCCGCTGATCAACTATGCCGCGCTGCCGCTGGGCATCAGCTTCGCCAACATCCGCGGCAGGATATTCTGGGACATCGGCGCCGCCTGGTACCAGGACGAGGAGTTCACCTTCATGGAGGACGGGCGCCTGCGCGACGCCATGAGCGCGCTCGGCTTCGGCTTCACCATCAATTTCGCTTACTTCCCGCTGAACTTCGACTGGGCGAAGCGATGGGATTTCAAGGATTTCGCGGACGATTGGGATTTCAGTTTCTGGATCGGTCCTAAGTTCTAGACGCCGATTTAGCGGTATATTTCACGGAGCGGTCCCCGGTTTCCGGGGACCGCTATTAACGTACCATTCCGGGCGCAGGCATATGATATGCTGCCCTCGTTCGGAGGGATACTCAATGAGACTCTACCTTGTGCGCCACGGCGAGACGGTGTGGAACCTCGAGAGCCGCTACCAGGGCTGGGCAGACCAGCCCCTATCCGCCCTGGGCAGGGAACAGGCCGCCAGGGCGGCGGATTTGCTCTCACCGGTGGCATTCGACGCGGTCTACAGTTCTGATCTGCAGCGGGCCGTAACAACCGCCGGGATAATACTCCGGGGGCACGGTGTCGAGCCCGTCAAACTGCGGGAGTTCCGGGAAATCAATATCGGCGAGCTCGACGGCATGACAGAGCAGGCGATCAGGGCAAACTACCCTGAGCAGATGCGGGCCTGGCGCTACGATCCCGGCTCGCTGACGATGCCCGGCGGCGAGAGCCTCGCCGACGTCGAGACTAGAGTGTGGGGCGCGCTGGAGAAGCTGGTCGAGCGGCACCTGGGCGAGACGGTGCTGCTGGTGGCGCACCACACGGTCAACAAGGTGATCCTGTGCCGCGCGCTCGGAATACCTCACAGCCATTTCAGGATTCTGCGGCAGCCGCCGTGCGCCGTGTCGGTGATCGACTTCAACAGCGACGGACACTTTGTCTGGGCGGTCAACCTCAACTGGCGGGAAGCCGGCCGCTCCTGGCTTGCGGTGGATGAGGAGGTGAGGGAGCGCCTGCTCGCCTCCGAGGCGTTCGTCTTCGACCTCGACGGCGTGCTGCTGAATTCGATGCCGTTCTACGCCGCAGCCTGGCGCCAGGCTCTGGCGGAGAGGGGGGTCGTGCCTGCCGAGATCGAGTTCTACCGCCGCGAAAGCGAAAGCGGCGA
>CBFCZO010000101.1:0-12465 GCA_965602675.1 uncultured bacterium
GTCGATTCGGCGGCGCCTCGGTTGTGGCGCGTGGAGAGTGCGCGCGGTCAGCGGAGATAACTCGGCAGTCGGCAGGAGAAAAGTTCGCAACCTTCACAACATGATGTGCTCTGCAGGTGTGTCGCCCGGCCGCCGTTCAGGCAACCAGCTTCCTCAGCACCGCCACTACGGTGCCCCAGATCTCCGCCCTCTCGGGCGGCAGCAGCAGCGGTCGCAGCGGGCCGCTGCCCGGTTGCAGCCTGATGCGCGCGCCGAAGCGATGCAGCGAACGCAGCAGCAGGTGCTCGCACTCCCTCCCGCGCTCTCGACCCTCTTCTCCTCGCACCACAACCAGGGCGTCGCCTTGCGGCACGCTGCCGCGGTCGACAACCAGGTAATCGCCCCGGCGAACACCGTCGCCGGAGAGCGCGTCGTCGCAGGCGCGCAGCACGCAGCTCGAACCCCATCTGTCGGGGCGCTCGCTCACCTGCTGCAGGGCGCCGGAGGTCAGCGTCGTCATCGCCGTGCCGTCCCCTTGACCGCGGCGCTCTCGCGCCTGATGTTCGCTGCTGCGGCCGCTGCCGGACGGCTCGGCTTGAAGCTGCCGCCGACCCGCTCGCGGATGGTCGCCAGCCGCCTGTTCAATTCCTGTTTCCAGCTCGGAATGTCATGCATCGTCGTTCTCTCCGCTCCCCATTTTTTAGGGGGTGGGGCCGCCCTGGCGAGCGGCCCCGGGACCAAAGGGTCTGTTGTCGTGAATACTGAACAATATACTGAACATTACCCGCGTTGTCAAGACCTTTGTTCAGATTTATTTGGCTAAATACTTGACTGACACACCAAGTGTTCAGTATATTTTATTCAGTTGCGAGAGTCTCAGGAGGAGGTTGAATGAAGCGGCTGACGCAAAGGCAGTCAGAAATCCTGGAGTTCATCAGGGAGTTTTACAGCGAGTACGGCTACTCACCCACCGTGCGCGAGATAGGCGAGCGCTTCGGCATGCGTTCAACCAATGCCGTCGCCGACCACCTCACAGCCCTTGAGCGCAAGGGTGCGATCGAGCGCGAGGGCCGCGCGGCCCGTGGTATACGCCTGCGCGAGGAGCGTGCCGGCGCGAAGCGCGTCCCGTTGGTAGGCCAGATCGCAGCCGGTTTGCCGCTGCTGGCCGAAGAGAACATCGAGGATTGGGTAGCTCTCGACGAGGATTTTGCACCCGCCGGCAAGCTCTTTGCCCTGCGAGTGCGGGGCGATTCGATGGTCGGCGCGCACATCCTCGACGGCGACGTAGTGATTTTGCGGATGCAGGAAGAGGCGGAGCGCGGCCAGATTGTCGCGGCGCTGATTGAAGATGAGGCGACACTCAAGACCTACATGCCGCAAGGCGCGTCGGTGATCCTGCTCCCTGCCAATCCAGCCTATGATCCAATCGTATTCGACCGCGCAAATGGCGAGTCGCTTCGCTTGCTCGGAGTGGCCGTCGGCTTGATGCGTCGCTCCATCGGCCTCATGCCCCTGCCCTGAATCGTAGTGCGCCCTGCGTATAAACGGTTGCAGCAGCGCAGACATGTTGTATCCTGTTTGTTATAAAAAAGTGCGGGAGCCCGGTTTTCAGTGGCAGAACCTGAAAAAAAACGGATTCTTATCGTCGATGACAATCCGGACAACGTCGAGATCATAAAGTACAAGATAGAACGCAGCGATACGTTCGATCTTGAGGTCGTTGAAGCATTCAGCGGGGAGGAGGCGATCGAGATCGCCGCGCGCGAGCAGTTGGATATTGTCCTGCTCGATGTGATGATGCCGCGCATCAGCGGTTTCGAGGTCTGCCGCCGCATCAAGGAAAACAAGGGCGGCGAGTTCCTGCCGATCATCATGGTTACCGCGCGCGAGGACCTTGAGGCGAAGATCCAAGGTTTCGAGGCGGGCGCGGACGACTACATCGCCAAGCCGTTCGACCATCAGGAGCTCGAGGCGCGCATCAAGGCCATGCTTCACATCAAGATGCTGCAGGACAAGCTGCGAATGGCCAACGATGAGCTCCAGCGCAACCGCCAACGTTTGGTCGAGGCAGAACGGCTGGCAGCCATCGGCGAGGTCGCGGCATCGGTCAACCACGAGATAAACAATCCGCTCTGCGCTATTATGCTCAACGCTCAGCTGCTTTCCGACGAAATTGAGAAAAATCCTGAGAGCGCACGCCGCCGCGCCGCCAAGATCGAAGAGAATGTCGAACGCATACAAAACATAACCCGCCGCATTCAGGATCTCAAAGAGTCGGTGACGACCGATTACGTCTCCGGCGACAGGATGCTCGACCTCAAGGACGACTCGGAGAAATGAGGGCCTGATTTATTGCTCTCAATAAGAAACCGATAATCAAACAATCTAAGATCGGATAGGGCGGCCTGTCGGCCGTCCAGGGGGTTAGAGGGAAAACTAAAGGTTCTGCGGGTCCGCCGGCCCGGCCCTCTCGTCGGGCCATGGGCGTCGGGCGACGGCACACCTCCCTAGGTTGTTAAAGGTTAAGGGCCGGCGGACCATGCAACGCCCGTCAAGGGCGCTTCAAGCTCCACTGCAGACCGGCTACCGCCAGCTTCAGGGTCGCGTAAGCGGCCGCTGCTGCCAGCGCCATACCGACTGCGGAAATTACTGCGATCATTTCTTTCTCCTCACTAAAGCGATACTTTAGCAACCGGCGTACCAACGCGTTGGTTTCCCAGTTACTCGTTTTGACTGAATAGGTTACGGGCATGGGAGTGTGCTCCGATCCCAGAAAAGATGCGTCATCTTTTCCGCGGCCGGGTCGCATCTGCCACGGCCACTCCACTTGCTATTGTGAATCTCGGCGTTAGAATATTCTTTGCAAACGAGGTAATAGGCGCGATGAACGACAACAAAATGATGACATTCACCTCAGCGATTATTGCGGCGGCGGTAATACTGCTTGCACCCTCCTGCCAGCCTGCCGGCGACACACCGGCAGCCACTGCGGCCTCGGGAGATCCTGCAGCCCTTGATCTGATCTCCCTGCACGTCGCAGCGCGGCAGCTGCGCGAGACCGGCATTATCAACATGGCATCGCCGCTGAGCGGATACTACCTGCAGCGTGGCTGGTCGCATCCCTATCCGGTTGAAGAGAACGGTCCGGCGATTACCGCCGCCACCTCCCAGGAGTCGATCCTGCGTTACAGCGTCCTGCGCCTTGCAGACCGCTGGCTGGCTTTCAACGCCCGGGCAAAGGGAAAGTTCGGCGGGGCCAATTGGCAGCGGGTTGATGTTTTCGCGGGGGAAAAGGCTCTCGGCTCGTTCGAGCTTTCAGGCGAAGAAGATTTGCCGCAGCAGATATTCATTCCCGCCGACGCGCAGCGCGTAGGTGACAATGACATCATCTTCCGTTTCTCGGTGTTGGTCAACAACGACAATTTTCTCGCTAACCGAAAGCGCCATGATGCCTTCCCGCACCCCGGTGTTGCAGGCTACTTCAGCGAGTTCAGGATCTATTTCGGCGACTCCAACGGACCCAATCGTGGAGAGACGCGTGACGAGACGAGCGTCTTCAGCATGGTCGCCGACGGGCGCTATCTAAACCAGTTTCCCAACAGCGCGCTGGTCTATGCTTTTGAGATTGGCAACGGCGCCAGCCTTAATCTCTCCGGGACTCTTCGCACAGAGCGCGGAGCGGCCGACAAGGTAAAGGTTGCCGTCTCGGCACGTAAAATGGGCGACCAGGGCGATCCGAAGGAGATCTGGAGCCGCGAGATCAGTGCGGATTCGCGCGAAAACGACATCGACGTTGTTGTTCCACTCGACGGGATCGCAGGCGGAATAGCCGAACTGCGTCTCGATGTCAACTCGACGGCGAGGTTCTCCTCCAGTGGTGTCGTCTGGAAAAAACTCAGGCTCAGCCTCCCGCGCGAGCAGCAGGCCGCCGAGAAAAACGGCGAACGCGAGCCGTTGCGGGTAAGCAATGATGTGAAGAACGTCATCTTCATCATCCTCGACGCCGCCCGTTACGATCATTACGGCTGCTACGGCGATCCACAGGGCATGACTCCCAACATCGACAAATTCGCTGAGTCGGCGATCCGTTTCGACAACGCCGTAGCTGCTGCGCCCTATACGATCACCTCGATCTCGTCACTCTTCAGCAGCCTGAATCCTGAAGCTCATGGAGTCCGCAAGGTCACTCACAAGTTCCCGGAGGACCTCGAGAACATGCCCCGCGCGTTCAAGCGTAGCGGTTTCTTCACCATCGCGCTTTCGGGCACCAAGTTCATCAGCCGTGAGTTCGGACTCGCACAGGAACAGGATTGTGAGGTGCTGATCGATCTTCGCGAAACCGAGGAGAAGGAACAGAGCCGTTCCACGATGAGCTTTGCGGGGATGGAGAAGGGTGTGAAAATGGCGGCCGAGAGCGGCAAACCCGTTTTCCTTTATTGCCATTTCCTGCCGCCCCACTGGCCCTACCATCCTCCCGGCGAGTTCGACAAACGTTACATCTCCGATCCCAAGCTTAAGTACTGGCGCTCCTGGCAGATAAAGGGCCTGCTCGACAACGGTATGTTCGACGATGCCCTGGCGGATGTCGATACTCACCACAAGCGCTACATGAACAACCTGCTGTATGGTGACCACGTCACTGGCCAACTTCTCGAACTGCTCAAGGAACACGGGCTTTATGAGAACAGCCTGATCGTCATCACCGCCGACCACGGTGAGGCGTTCAACGAGCACGGCCACTTCGGGCACAACACCACAGTCTACGATGACATGGTCAAGCTGCCGATGCTGGTGCGCGTGCCCGGCATCGAGCCGCATGCGGTGCAGCAGCAGATCGGCCTCATCGACTTCTTCCCGACCTTTGCTGAGCTGTTCGATCTCAAGCTGGAAAATGCGCGCTTCGAGGGCCGCTCGATCGCGCCGTTGCTGCTCGGAGGGGAATTGGAACCCGGCGATTACTATTATTCGCGCGCCACAGGCAACAACCTCATCTTCATGATGCGCGGCCAAAAATATAAGTATGTCTTCCACGACTATCGCGAAGAGCTCTACGATCTTACCGCCGATCCGCTTGAGAGCGTCAACATCATCGACGAGAATATGCCTCTCGCCTCATTCCTGCGCCAGCGCGCACTGCTCTCGATCGCGGCAAACGCAGCGCTGCGCGGCGACGAGGGTCTCGAGGTGGAACTCAGTGCTGAGGACGAAAAAGAGCTGCGCAACCTCGGCTATCTACATTGACGGCTTGGACATACTGATTTCAGCTCAGCAGACAAGGCTACGCAGGTTATGGAGGGAGAAAGCAGGATAAACGTTGCGTTGCGCATCCTTGCCACGCCCTTGTTTTCTTTTTTATTTGTCTCGGCGTTGATCTCCTGCTCGCCGGAAGACCGGGTTGCGCAAGTAGATGATTCCTCCTCGCTGGATCTTATTCCCATCTATCAGGTAGCTCGGATACGCAGTGAGACCGGCGCGGTCGAGCTGCTCTCGCCGGAAGTCAGTTATTACCTCAAGGGTGGCTGGTCGGAGCCCTATGAAGACGAGGGTGGCCGTCCCGTCGTGGCTGCGGTCTCCAATGAGAGCGTTCTGCGTTACATGGTGCTGCGCCCAGCGGACCGCTGGCTCGAGTTCACGGTTCGCTTAGAGGGGATACTTGGCTCCCCCAATAAACAGGTAATTGAAGTTCGAGCCAGAAAGCGGATTCTGGGCACTTTCAACATCGAGACCGGCGAGGAGAGCACGCTGGAGGTGTTCATCCCGGCCGCCCGGCAGACGATAGGCAACAACCGCATATATTTCCAATTCACCGAGTTTCACGACAATCCAGAGTTTTTGGCCGACCGTAAGAGGTTCCAGGAGAATCCCTATCGCGGAGTGGCGGCTTATTTCAGCGCTTTTAATATCTACTTCGGGGACGTTGAAAGCCTCGATCGCGATGAAATCAGGCGAGAGTCGGATTATTTGCGCCTGGTGGCCGACGGCCGCTATCTCAGCCAGTTCCCAAACAGCGATGTTTCTTACGCTTTCGAAATCGAACCGGGTGCAAAACTTAGCCTCGCCGGCACGGTACAGGGCAGCGGGGAAAGCGGCGACCTCAATGTCACCGTCGAGGTTCGCAACGATGCCAAGCCGCAATGGCAACCGCTCTGGAGCCGATCGGTCAGCCTGAACCGCGGCTCCGAGAAAGATTTTGATGCGGATATTGCGTTGGAACCGATTGCTGGCGGTTCTGCCGAGATCAGGATGAGCGCGATGTCGTCGGAGCGCTTCTGCGATGCGGCGGTGATCTGGAAAGCGCTCAGTCTCGGTGTCGCCGGTACGACTGTGCCCGCCGGCGACCGGTCTCCTATCAATATGGCGGATAAGGTGCGCAACGTCGTGATTATCATCCTCGACGCCGCCCGTCCGGATCACTTCGGTTGCTACGGCGACGACCGCGGCATGACGCCGCACATCGACGACTTTGCGCGGGATTCGCTGATATTCCGCAATGCGATCTGCGCCGCGCCCTACACAATTGCTTCCGTGGCCTCGACTTTCAGCGGCCTCGTACCCGAGAGCCACGGTGTGAGATATTACGAATCGGTTTTCCCTGAAAATATCGATACGCTTCAAGAGGCCTTCAAGCGCAGCGGCTATTTCACGCTCGTGATGTCGGGCAATCCCTTTATCACCTACAAGCTCGGCATGACGCGCGGCTTCGATGAGGAAATCTACCTGCGCACGAAAGAGGCCAAGGCGGCCAATCTGTCGACGATGGATCTCGAGGCCCTGGAACGCGGAGTGCGTATGGCTGCAGACAGCGGCAAGCCGGCATACATATTCTGCCACTTCCTGCCGCCCCACTGGCCCTACAATCCCCCCCCGCCGTTCAACGGGAAATACATTGCGGGCGGCACGATCACACGCGACGAGCGGCGCCTGATGCGGGCGCGGCACGGTGTCAGCCCTTCCGATCCGGCCGTGAGCAGGCTGCATAACTATTACATGAACAATATGCTCTACGCCGATCACATTACCCATCGGCTGCTGGAAATGTTGAAGGAGCATGACCTTTATGAGGACAGCCTGATCATCGTCACCGCCGACCACGGCGAGGCGTTTGCCGATCACGGCCTTCTCGGCCACGGCAACACAATCTACGACGAAGCGCTGCTCTTGCCCTTCATCGCCCGCGTGCCGGGGATCGGGCCGGGAGAAGTGAAGGCGCAGATCGGCCTCATCGATCTTTTCCCGACATTTGTCGAATTGCTCGATCTGCATGCCGAGGGCGATCACTTTGAGGGCCGCAGCGTGGCGTCGCTGTTCGCGGGAGAGTCTCTGCTGGGATCGCCTTATTACTACTCCCGTGCGACCGGCGACAAGCTGATCTTCACCCTTCGCGGACAGCGCTACAAGTACATATTCTTCGATCCGCGTGAGGAGTTATACGATCTCCAGGCCGATCCGCTCGAGAGAACCAATCTGCTTGAGAAACACCCCGTCCTGGCCGCCATGCTGCGCCAGCGGGGGATGATGATCGTCGCCGCCGGAGTCTCCGGCAAGCGCGCCGTCCTCGAACCAGAACAGGAAGAAGAGCTCCGCAACCTGGGATATATTCACTGATTGAAGCAGTTACTGCACGGAAGTAATCCGCGAACGACACTCAACCAGAAGTAGCCGGTTGTACAGTCAATCCTGCCCGAGTTGTTTTTCGCGCCGCCCCTAAATCGTGCTCAACACCTTATTTCTGGGCCTTTTCAAGTTCAGCAAGAGCTTCCTTTGCGGATATCAGATTCGGATTCTTCTCGAGTGCGAGCTTGTAGTAACGGATTGCGTTTTCCCGATCGCCTTTTTGCAGATGGAACTCACCCAAGCTGTCCAGCAAGTATGCGTCTGAAGGATAGAGCTTCGAGGCGGTCAGGAGGATGGCGATGCCTTCGTCGATCTTGCCTTGCCGTTTTAACCGATAAGCATAGCTGTTGAGTTGATATCCGAGGGCGGGATAGATCGATTCGCCCTCGCAAATGCCGACAAGGCTGTCGATCCTCTCACCGGTTTCCTGAGCCGGCATAAAAATTAGATCCTTCATCTCATCATTCCAAATCCTCGCCCAGGAGATTGTCCAATCAGAGATTCTGCGTTCCAGCGCGTTTGAGAAACGGCATGCGGCGGGGATCGAGTCGTCATGGGAATAGAGCACGATGTAATCCTCGAAAAACGGCATCGCGTTACCGGACCTGTAGTATGCCAGCCGCTCCCGCCCGTTCGCTTCGCGCAGCTTTTCTGCGATATAAGAACCGGCAGTGTAGAGATCGTCGGCAAACTCTGCGATGTTCGAGATCCCCTGGAAAACTGAAAGCTTGCCGTCCGCGACCAGTTTCGCCACCGCCGCATCGCTCAGGGCCTCGTTGATCCGGCCGAAGGCTTGTTGCACTGTCTCGATGTTATCGGCCATCGGCCCGCCGAAGCGGTTGTGATATCCCAGGCCCATGTTCCAGAGGTGGTGCAGGGCGTCTGCGATGATGTTGCCGTCCGGGCCGCCGGTCTCGCAGCGGAACCTGTAGGCATTGAAAAATTGGGCCGTGACATAGTCGGCTATCTCGCGTGGCTGGACCTCCTGAAGGTTGCAGGCGATGCCGACGGCGAAATTCTCCCAAGGGAAGCGGAGCAGGACCGCGGAAAAGCCTTCGTGGCCGCCCGGGTGGCGAACGTACCAGTATCCACCGTAGCAGAATGTGATCCAGCCCATGCCGCTGTCGGTCACCTCGCCGGATGTGGTTACCATCGAGTCGTACATCTGCTGTTGAGCTTCGAGCGGGAGGACCTTGCCTTCGTCGAGGCCCTTGGCGAAGAGCACCATGTCGCGGGCCGTGGAATGCGCGGCTCCTGAGGCGAAGCAGGTACTGACATCGCGGAACTCCGCATTTTTATTCGCTCCGTCAATAACGTCGTAACCGCGAGCCCGATGAGGAATGAGGTCGTCGTGGTTGTTGATCCTGGTGTCGACCATGCCCATCGGCAGCCAGACTTCCTCTGTCATATAGCGAGCGTAGGGCATACCGGAGGCGCCCTCGACCGCCGCGCCTAGGAGGTTGTAGCCGTAGCTGGAATAGTGAAACTCGGTCCCCGGCACGGCGACGAGATCGAGCTCCTTGAAGATGGCGATCGACTCCTCCGTTGAGTGGTGAATTGCCAGGTGGCCCACCAACTCCGGCCCCAGATTTTCCTTCTTATTCACCGTGTAATGGCTGATGCCGCCGAGGTGGCCGAGCAGTTGGCGGATCGTTATCGGGTGATTCTTCATAGGAAAGTACGGCACGTATTTCTGGATCTCATCGTCGAGGTTCAGCTTCCCTTCTTCCGCCAGCTTGGCGATCGTCACCGCCGTCATCGATTTCGTAACCGAGGCCAGCGAATAGGTCGTCTCGTCAGTGGCCGGCACCATGTTTTCCAGGTCGGCGTAACCGAAGCCCTTTGTCCAGAGGAAATCGTCCTTGTAGATGGCGATAGAGAGCCCGGGGACTTTATAGGCCTCCATGAATCCTTCGACGTACTTTTCGATTTTGTTTATCGCTTCCGAATAGTCTTTCCCAACCTTCGCCGAGGAGGGCCTGCCAACCAAATCCGAAGCGAAGACCAGCGCGAGGATCGCCGTCAGTACAACCACAACCTTTGAACACGTACTGTTCATTTCCGTCTCCTTGAAATCGAATGCATCGTGGAATCGCCGGATGTGCATTTTTTCACATGTTTAAACGCAGTTCAAGGCCGATTGGTTCACTTTTAATACGATGGGAACGAAAGCTCGGGAGAGCATCTGAGAGAGCGCGGGATTAGGTACTAGTCGCTTGTCGGTTGGCCTTCTTCCACCTGGAACTCGAGCATGGCGCCGAGGTAGCGCCAGTCGTCGAAGCCGCCGGGCTGGGTGCGCGGGGTGATGCCCGCGCTCGTCTCGACGACCACCGTGTAGAGACAGGAAGGATTGAGGTAATTGTAAATGAACGGCTGCATTTCGTTGAACTTGAGCGTCTTTTTCTCTCCCGGCTTCAATTCCAGGACGGCGCCGTTGCCCTGCACCGAGAGGTAAACGCGGTTGCTGCGGCCGATATTGGATACCCTGACCGTGATTTCCTCGAGCGGATTGACAGTACGCAATACCAACTCGGCACGGCTGCCGCCCTTGACCCAGATCCGGTGCTCCCCCTTGTCATTGACGCCCCTTAGGTATGAGTTGTGGTCGAGATGGTAAAGAAAGAAGGCGAACTCCCTCTTTCCGTCTACTACTTGGTACCAAGGCACGCGCCTGCGATTGCTCTCGGTATTGAGCGGCAGGTCGTTGAGCATCGTGTACTCCACCGGCAGCAGCCGCAGCGTTGGGGTCTCGGAGTAATACGCCGGCCTCTGGCTGGTGGAGATGGGGGAAATCAATATGTGGCCGATGAACAGCACGCCGCCGACCGCCGCCGCCACCGGAAACCATTTGGGTGTTCGCGCCGGGAGCAGGAAGAAGAACAGCGGCAGGATGTTCATGAAGTAGCGGTTGGCCACCGTGCCGCCGCCGCCTATGACGTTGGTCGGGATCATCACAATATAGACCAGCGCCGCCACGGCCGCGCCACCGAGCACCAGCCAGCGGAACCACTCCCCCTTGCCACGGCCGTACAGGATCAACAGCACCATTGCCAGGAAAGCGGGGAAATAATAAGGGAGGATGCCGCCGAAGCGCCCGATGAAGAAATAGGCGAAGTTATGCAGGAAGTCTTTAACGTCGAAGTGCGGCTTGTACTTGCCTATGTCGGTCTCGCGGTCGACCCGGCTGGCGTCGTCGAAGCTCTTCTCGTTAGCGAAGGGATACTGCTCGTAGAACGACTTGCGCTCGCCGCCCTGGTAGTTCCAGTAGCCGGTGGCGAGCTGCTGTACGCCGAATGTCGATACGACCACGACCGCGAACACTACGCAGACCGCAACCAACCTCAGCCATCGTTTTTTCGCCAGCAGGAAAACAGCCAGCGGCAGGATCATCACGCCGTTGCTGAGCTTGCTGAAGCCGGCCGCCCCCAGAAGCGCAGCCGCCGCAACGTCTGTCCACGGCGCCAGCAGGGCGACTCGCCACGCCGGCGGCTCCTCGTCGGCCTCCCTCGGATTCACCTCTTTATATAGCCACAAAAAAAACGCGGCGAATATCAGCACAAAATTGAAGAACTCCGGCGCGATCCAGAAATAGTAGACAGTCGCAACGCTCGGCAGAGTAAATGCCAGCGCCGCCACCAGCGCGCGTTTCGCCCCCCAGCGCCGTTCCCACATCAGCGTCATCCCCAGCAGCAGAACTCCAGCCAACAGCGCGTGGGTGACCAGGACGCCCCTTGCGCCCAGCAGCAGGACCGCCGGAGCCAGGAACAGGGGGTAAATATAAGCCTTACCGTAGTAAAGGCGTTGAGTTTGTCGATTGCGCTGGATGAACACACCGGAGGGCCCGCCGCTGAAGTCGGCGTAGATGCGTTGGAGATCCTGGCGCTCATACTGCAGGTCGAAATCGTGGGCCAGGCTGTCGGCGAGGGCGTAGTAGGTGGCGCAGTCGCTGAAGAAGCTGCCGCCGAGAACGGCAGGCATGTCGAACGCCAGGCCCAGCAGAAGCAGCGCGATTGTAATCGCCGCGATAGCTCTCAACGCCGCCCTGAGATCCTCCCCGTTTCTCCGCACACCGTTCATCGGCTGGCCCCACTTTTACGCACAGGGTGGTCAAAACCCTATACCTTAGTGCCTTTGAGGTCGTCAAGCGAGGTTTTTTCGCTCCCAATCAGATTGGGTGAAAAAAAGTGTTGACAACACCCCTGCTTTTCTCTATTTTACGCCGTCACGGTCCTGATGAGAGGATCGTGCCGGCGTTCTTTTTTTCTTAAATTGGGGCGGGTTTCCGAGGGAAACCGGCGGGCTTGACAAAGGCTCTAACGCTCCATATAGTTATAGATTGCGCTATTCTGATCAGCTCTTTGAAAACTAGGTAGGAAGCGAACGTCTGTGACGGACCCATCAATGTCCGGCAGGTGAGAACCGGCTGGGCACATTGTCCTAATCCAGGGCAAACAAACCGCAAAAGACCTCCGGCTTCGGCCGGGGTTAGATTTTGAACTGGAGAGTTTGATCCTGGCTCAGAGCGAACGCTGGCGGCGCGCCTAACACATGCAAGTCGAACGCGAAAGCAGCTTTCGGGCTGCAAGTAGAGTGGCGAACGGGTGAGTAACACGTGGGTAACCTGCCCTCGAGTGGGGAATAACCTTTCGAAAGGAGGGCTAATTCCGCATAACATCCGGACCTCCCTGGGGGACCGGATTAAAGGTGGCCTCTGATTAAAGCTACCGCTTGAGGAGGGGCTCGCGACCCATTAGCTTGTTGGTGAGGTAACGGCTCACCAAGGCTGCGATGGGTAGCCGACCTGAGAGGGTGATCGGCCACACTGGGACTGAGACACGGCCCAGACTCCTACGGGAGGCAGCAGTGAGGAAT
>CBFCZO010000102.1:0-12290 GCA_965602675.1 uncultured bacterium
CAGCCGATTCCGCTATGATTCCGGCAGCTTCCTCACCCGGAGGATTTTCTCCGTTCGAGCACGCCGCATAACAAAAAAGAACACTCAGCAAAATCAATGAAAATCCAAATTGCGAAAAACCGGTGTGCCCTATTCTCAACATATCATTCCTCCATCTACACTATTCGTTCAGAATCACGAACATCCCGCAGCTGTTGCCTCTCAGGCGGCAATAAATGCGCTGCCGCTCCCATGTATGGCCGGACAGCAATACAAACCTGGACACCATCACGTCTGTTCTTCAGTAATAATTACACACGAAAGTGTTTGCACCGGCAAGTAGATCAGGGCTGACAAACGCCGTCAATCCTGTAAAAATCTAGTGAAGACGAAACATTCGACAGCCCTCCAGCGACCAATACACTTGCTGGTGCACCGAGTGAAAGGATACTAATCATGCGCACGTCCCTTGCTTTCGTAGCCGTATTTATCGCTGCCGCCTGCTGCTGTGCACAGGAAAAGACCGCCGATATCGAGGAAAGAATTCACCGTGTCGAAAACGGTCTCGTTGAGCTGAAAGCATTCTCTGTTTCTGAGATTTTTCGTGCCGGGCAGGGCGAGCCCACGGAACGAAAAACATTGTCCGAGCGCATGGCGAATTACAACATACCGGGAGTCAGCATCGCCGTTATCGACGATTACAGGATCGAGTGGGCCAAGGCCTACGGAATCAAAAGAATGGGAAGCAACGAACCCGTGACCACTGAGACCCTCTTCGAGGTCGGCTCGACGACCAAATTCATCACCGCAGTGCTGACCCATCGATTGATCGAGCAGGGACAACTCAACCTGGATGAGGACGTCAACCTCCGTCTGAAATCCTGGAAAGTACCTGAAAACGACTTCACCCGCGAGAAGAAAGTCACGCTGCGACTGCTCCTCTCACACCAAGCAGGCATCAGCCGCCCCGATGGCGGTTTCGACTACGAAGATGGATCCTCCCCTTCGCTCGCCCAGGTGCTCAAGGGCGAGGCTCCGGCCACGAACAAGCCCGCCGTCGTCGAATTCGTCCCCGGCTCGCAACACCAGTACTCGAACCTCGGCTACCTCGTCATCCAGCAATTGATCGAGGACGTAACCGGCAGGCCCTACATCGAGCTGGTCCAGGAAAAAATCTTCGATCCCGTGGGGATGAAATCGAGCACACTGGAGTTCCCTCTCAGCGAAGAAGTCGACAAGATTGCCGCATCGCCTCACGACGCCGAGGGCAAGGCCTACGACCATTGGCTCCACCCTACAGCCCTGGCCCACGGCAACCTCGTCACCACGCCGTCCGACCTCTCCCTGCTCCTCATCGAATTGATGCGCACTTGGCAGGGGAAATCCGGCAGCATCCTGTCGCAGGCAACTGTAAGGCAGATGCTCTCTGTTGAACTGGAACTCGCTCCTGACCAGTTCTACGGCGTCGGTTATACCGGCCAGGGCCTCGGCGTTTTCCTCCTTGAAAACGGCGGAAACCTCTACTTCTCCCACCCCGGCTCCAACGCACCCGGATTCAATTGTATGTTCCTCGCCAACGCCGCCACCGGGCAAGGCGCCATCGTCGTGACCAACGGCGCGCAGGGACTCTCACTGGCGATGGAAATACTGGAGGCGGTGGTCTATGAATATAATTGGCCTGCAAAACAAAGACGACTATCAACTAGCAAGAATGTAAAACGTCTATTGTTGCCTCTTTAACCTATCAATGTGGATTCCAATGCCCATCTTTATCGAAATTCAGCGATCGCGGAAGGCCGGACGAATTCCAAACTTGATCATAAATATACTTTAATTGACTTGCTAGATCAGCTTCGTTTTCATAGTATTCGCCAAGCTCTAATTCCCCTATAATTATATTATCACGATCTACTTTTCTCGCTTCGTGATAGCTAAAGTCTAGATCCTTATGGGAGATTTTAAAATCTTTAATTCCCAACAAGGACAACATCACATATATCGGAGGAGCTACCATCATTTTGCTAAAAACAGCTTGGTATTCCAATATTACATTGAGTATTCTTATTTCAAGCCCAGTTGCTCGTATAAATTTATTGCCTAAATCTTCGAATGAGTCTCCAAAGAATCTTGAGTCGACACTTTCAATGCATCCATTTCTAAAAAATTGAGTATAAGCTGAACTACGTCCTTTATCATCGCTTGGTGTAAATGTACAATATCCATCAAGATTATACCTGTTATCCCCAGCGCCTCGACCAAAAGGATCAAGCCGAAGGATCTTCTCGTAACTTCGAATATCAAAACTCAGGTTTTCTGAAAAGCTGCTTAGGGGAACTACGTGCAACACTAATTTCGGTGCAGAGAATAGGACAACAGGAGTCTCACCCGACAGAATCGCTCCAATTCTCCCAGCTCTAAAAGCAAAGATCTCATTACGAAGCGTAGCTGAAGAAATGAACGCTCTCCTGATTTCGGGAACATCCATGGGCACCTTCCCTCTCGATGTTCTTACGTAGTAAGGAGATTTGGTCCTGAACGTGATCATATGTGGGGCCAACCAACTATCAGGGATGTATGCGAAGATGACGTATGAATTATCGTCAATTTGAAGTTCCCGAATTATAAAACCACTTATTCTAGGTGATAGGCAATCATTAAGAATATGAGTTAGTCTGCTGATTTGTTCATCACAATTGATATTCTCTAGGCCTAGAATTTCTTTAGGGATTCCGGTGTTCTTTCCGTCACCATCGAGTTTTTCATCAATGCCATAGATCAAGTAACCCCCTGAAGCATTGGCAAAAGCCGAAACATCCCTCAAGAACTCAGCCTTTTCTTCAGGGGAAGTTCCAGGCAAATCGCGTTTATATTCTAATCTCTTGCCTTCTTGAACCTCATCGTCAACCAGGGATTGGATATCCTTCAACTCGATCTCGGCTGGACGTTTGGCATCTAGGTTCATTTCTATCCCCTAATCTCTCATCAACTCACACGAATCAACTCGACACTCATTATTATAGGCAATTCCTAATACGAATGCAGTATTGGTAAGTATACTACGCAATAACGCAGCAGAAATGGGATTCTGCCCTCTGAAAATCTCATTTTGGCAGTTCAAGCGCTGCGGCCGAAACAATAAAGGCGAGTAAGAGGGCAGCCATCCGCCTGCGGCGGAGCCGCCCTTACAGAATGAGGATCGATAGAGTTAATCACGGGCAGGATGCGTGTGCCACCTCTTTGCGCCTCACCGCGAAGGAGCCCTCGCAAAAAGAAAAAGGGGAGGATGGGTGCTCGTGACCCGGGGTGGCGTTGCGCTTACCCCGGGCTGGATTTGTGTGACCGCTTCACGGTCTCTGGTAGGCATCGGGGAAGACCGCTGGGGGAGAAGCCGGGGTAACGGTCCCACATCAATATCTGAGCGGGGGAACTAAAGCGACAGCCTTACAGGAATCGGCGGCGGCTCCGCACCGAATTAGGGCAGGCTCGTTGTAGGCGCGACTAGGAGCGCAAAAAAGGGTGGGCAGAAATGCCCACCCTCCTGTTGATTCTGAGCCCTGCTATTTACTTCTCGAACACCTCGTTGATGTCGACGATAACCACGTTCTCCTCGGGGACGTTGAGCGGGTAAACCTCGACAAGCTTGTCCTCGTCGAGAACATCCTGCGGCGTCTCCTCGGAGTAGGTTTTCGGGCTCGGCTCGTTGTTGACGATCATCCTCTTCAGGCCCTCGGCATCGTTGGTGATGAAGACGACCCACATGTTGTCGTACTGCAGGTGCTTCTTGATCGCCGCGTTGACTCCCTCCAGAGTCAGCTTGTCCAGCTCGGGCCGGATCGAAGCGAGGTAGCCGGGATCGGGCATGCCGTAGAAGATGTCGTCGAGCGCGTAGCCGATGCGGTTACTGACGGTGGTGCCGTAGTTGACGGTGTAGTTGTGCAGGAAATTTTTCGTCAGCTCGAACTGTTCCTCGGTGAGGCCGTTGTCGACCATCTTCTTGAGCTCGTGCATCGCCGCGCGGAAGGCGAAGAGCGCCTCGTGGTGCCTCACCGGGCGGATCCATATCTGGAAGATCTGGTCGCGGCGCGCGACGTTGGCCGGCGGCATGGTGCTGCGGCTGCCACCGGGCCAGGCCTCGATGTAGGAGTAGTCGCCATAGTTCATGCCGCGGGCCTCGCGGATGAACTGGTAGAGGTGGCTGGAAGAGTTGCGGTGCTCGCCGAGCCACGAGTTGACCAGCAGCATCGCGTAGAAGTCGGGATCGCTGCGCTTCAATTCAAATGGGAAACCGAAGGAAATGGCCGTTGTCGGAGCGGCGTCTTTCTGAATCAGCAGAAAGTGCAGGCCCTCGACAGCCGCCGGCTCGGGCGCCGCCACCGGCTCGATCTCGCCCTCGGGCAGGACAGCGAAGTCCTCTTTCACCTTCTCGGCAAAGCCCTCGGTGTAGCCGCCGCCCACAGCGATCACGATGTTTTCCTTCGTGTAGTATGTGTTGTAGAACTCCTTGACGTCGTCCAGCGTGAGCGTACCGACGGAGGCTACGTAACCTTCCTCGGGCGCCTCGTAGGGAGTGCCGCGGTAGATCTCGCGGTAGAGCAATTCCTTCCCCAACTCCTCGTCGCTCGAGAAGCGGCGGGTGCGCTCGACGAAGTTCTTCATCTGCGTCGTCAGGCGTGCAAAGTCCTCCTCGTTCCAGGCCGGAGCCAGGATCGCATCCTTGAACAGCTCATAAAAAGCGTCGAGATTGTTCTTGTGGATTGTGCCCGAGAAAACAGTCATCTCCTTGTCGACGGAAGCGCCGTAACCGGCGGCCATCGGGTAGAGGATCTCGAGAATCTCGTCGTAAGTGTGAGTTTGTGTCGACCCGTCGGACAGCATTTCTGCTGTCAGCACGGCCAGGCCCTCCCTGCCCGCGGGATCGTTCTGCGAGCCGGCCTTGACCCAAACCCTGAATGCCACGAAGGGTGAATCCTCGGGCATCAGCACCATGCCCTCGTCAGCCTCCGGCGCACAGCTGATGAAGCCCGCCGCAAACGCCAGAAGCAAAATCGATAATGTCGTTCTCATCGTCCACCCTCCTCCGGGAACAGCTTCGCCACGGTCTTGCTGCTGTCGACGAGGTACGTCTGCGCAGCCGCCTGCAAGTCCTCCGGGGTGATCGCGGCGACGGTCTTGTAGTACTCGTCGACGGATTCGAGCCGGCCCGTGTTGACGATCGCATTACGCAGCGCAAAGATGACGCCCTGAGGTGTCTCCAACCGCATCAGGAATTCGTACTTCATCCTCTGCTTGGTCTCTTCCAGCAAATTCCCGTCGACCAGCTCGTCGCGGAACTTCGCTGCGGTTGCCTCGATCTCCGCCTGGATGGCATCGACGTCAGCGGGATTGCTGATCATCGCCGAGATCGACAGCAGGTAAGGATCGCGCAAGAGACCGAAGTCGCCGAAAAGGTATTGAGCCCTGCGCTCCTTGACCACCAGCTTCTTGTAGATCTCAGAATTCTGACCGTAGGCGATGCGGCCGAGTATCTCGCAGGCCACCGCCAGCTTGTCGTTCGGATCCCACGCAGGAGCCTTGTAGGCGACCGTCATCAACGGCAGCGTGCGGCCGTTGAAGGTGACAGCGACCTCGCGGGGCTCTGTCTGCGGCGGCTCCGGTGTGATCTGCGGCGGCACGTAGCCGGGCTCCCACGGCGAATAGTATGCCGTTAGCAGTTCCTTGGCCTGCTCGTAGTCGACGTCGCCAGCGATCACCAGCACGCAGTTCTCCGGCCGGTAGTAGCGCTGATGGAAGCTGACGCTGTAGTCCATCGCCTCCGGCATCGCCTCGACGTCGTCTCCAAAGCCGATCGTCGTGTGTTTGTAAGTGTGCTCGGTAAAGGCGGTGTTGCGCAGGTTCTCGATCAGCATCGAGCGCGGATTGGTGCGGCTCTGGTAATACTCGCCGATCACAGCGCCGGTTTCCTTGCGGAATTCCGGCTCCTCGTAGTGCAGGTTCATGAACCGGTCGCTCTCAAGGTCGATGATCGTCTCCAGCTCTTCGCTGGCCAGCACGGCGTAGTAGGCTGTCACGTCGCTTGATGTGCCTGCATTGCAGTTGGCGCCGATTTGCGTGAGCATGAGATCGTACGTCTGGCTGGGATACTTATCGGTGCCGCGAAACATCAGATGCTCGAACAGGTGGGCGTAGCCCGACTTGCCGGGCTCCCACTCGTCGCGGCTGCCCGTGCGCACGATCGTGATGTAGGCTATCTGTCCCGGCGACGGCGTCTTGATCAAGTAAATGTTGAAGCCGTTCTCCATTTCCATCTTCTCATAGGAGAACGGAAAAATGCTCTCTTCCTGCGTGGCTGCCAGCGTCACCAGCGGCACAAGCAGGAGGAGAATGGGAACTACAACTCTCATTGGCAGATCCCCTCCTGTTATGTGAAACGTGCAATACGACGGAACCCCAATCCTATCCCCCTTACCGCAGCTTCACAACTTCTTTATTGAAGCTCATTGAGCTGTCAGGAAAGGCAACACAAACCTCCCTGCGACGAGCACTTCCCCAACCAGCCGGCAGATTGACGGTACAGCAACTCAACTCTGGCTACGATTAGCTACTTGCAGTAGAACCTGGCTATGACAGCTATTCTATTTGTTCCCCAGTAACCGGTACTCCCGGATGTGTAATGATTTACTCCCCGTATTCGGCCGCGGCGGAAATAATCAGCAAAGGTGACCGCCTCCATAAGATTGGCGAACTCGAAGTAGTAGAAGCCGTCAAAGCCGTTCACCGGTGTGCTGAGCAGCACTACGACCCAGTAGTTGCCTCCGGATTCCCTTACAATAATCTCCGAAATCTGGTTTTTGTTCCAGTAGGAATCCTCCATGTCGTCGGCGAATACGATTGCTGGAACTACTAAGCACAATACGGCGAAGAAGATAACCAGACGCTACATTTTGTACCCCCTTTGATCATAAGCGCAGCCAAAAATACGCTGCGTATGCAATTAAACCGGTCTGCGAACACAGAATTATGCACATCATATCAGGTTTCCACCCGATGTCGGAATCTAGCATCGGGCAAGATCGGAATAAGACTGGAAATACAATCCCGGTAGATCTCGGCAAGATTATTTTCTTTGGAAGAACTGATAGGTACCTTTATTGAAGATCCTCTGATAGGCCGGCTTCAGAAGTCTTTTGACAAAGGCGGCAATCGGCTTCTGATTTAAACTGCAAGCCTTCGTGATTCGTCTTGATAATCGCACAGGCTCAAGTCCGGCCAAATCCGCCATCTGCAATATCGTGCTGCGCTTGAAGCAGTTGATGTGCTCCAGCGGGCTGACAGGATTAAGCGAGTTCTTCGACTTCTTCGCTGCCGACCAGTGGCCGACTCGCAGCTTCTTCTTGATCCCGCTTCCTTCCGGTACGCCGATCTTCACCAAACCGCCCGGCTTTAACGCTCGAGTCAGATGCCGCAGGGTCTCCATCGGCTCCGGGATGTGCTCGAAAACCTGCTCTGAGTTGATGAAATCGAACTCGCGATTCGGAATTTCCTCCCAGGTTACGACCTCTATTCCCAGCTTGCGGGCATTTTCTATTCGCGCCGGTGAAAGCTCGGTGCCCGCGGCGTGGCAACCGAAAGCCTGCGCCATCCGGCACCACCTGCCCCACCCCATTCCGAAATCGAGAAACGCCAAATCACGCGGTTCCCTGCCAAGAAACGCAATCACGCTCATGATTTCCGACGCATAGTGCGTCATCCGCTTGAAGTCTTTCTGCTCCTGCTCATGTTCGAAAGCCCACTCGGGATCTATCCACTTCTCATAGAGCCGCTCCATTAGCTCGTTATTAAATATGTGTTTCTGGAATATGAGCCCGCACTCCCGGCATTCCTCCAGGATGTAGCTGGAACCCTCGAGATATTCGATTTCGATTCCGCCCTGGAATTTGTAGAAATTCTCCAAGTAAGTCCTGATCGGATCTTCGAGAAAACCGCAGCGATAGATCTCCCGTGATTCCGATTCACCGCAGGCGGGGCATTTCGTTCGCTCTAGAAAATGGCTTCCCATCATTTCAATATCCTCGGCATCAAAAATATTGTAACACTACCGCCGCTCTTTGGCCTTTTATACGAGACGAACCACTCCCTCCGGTTGTTGCCATCATTCACGTGTGCTAGAATTCAACCCCACAGCATACACTCAAAAACACAAGGAACAGCGAATGAATAACCTAACAGAAAAAAGAGGGTTTTCCGTAAAATCGCTGATCATCGCATTACTTGTGTTGCTGTTCTTCGTCGCCTACTCCGGAATCGTCCTGAACCCACGAACAGTCGACATGAAGGGCAAGATTCATCGCGGCCCCGACCCCAAAACGATCATCTGGGCAGTGACCTGGGTGCATCATCAGCTTCTCAGCGATCCGGTAAACCTTTACAGGGCAAATGTTTACTATCCTCACACCAACGCGCTCGCCCACAGCGACAGCTTTCTGGTCCAGAGCCTCACGACGCTGCCTTTCCGGCTCCTTACCGACGAGCCAACAGTCCTCTTCAACATCGCATTCTGGATAGCGTTCGCGCTCTCCGGCTTCCTGATGTACAAGTTCGCCTATCATCTCTCGCGAAACCTCCTGATCAGCGTGATCGCCGGCATCTTTTTCGCCTTCAGTCCCTACCGCTTGGACAACATCACCCACCTGCAATACGCGTCCCATCAGTGGCTGCCGCTGATTGTGCTCTCCTTCATCCTGTTCTTCCTTCAGAGAAGAACCGTTTGGCTTTGCGGAGCAGTCGCTGGCACGTGGCTCAATGCCATGTCATGCGGCGCCTACATGATCATGGCGGTTGTGCCGCTGGGGCTGCTGATTTTTCTGCTCTGGGTGGCGAAACCCCTCAGCTGGCGCCGCTTCGGATGGCTGCTGTTCGCCGGCGTGATCCTCATCGTTCTGCTCGCACCGTTCTACTACCAGTCGTGGAAAGCCCACGGCGAGGCGGGCACCGAAGTCACCGACAGAGAGCTTTTTGTGTTTTCGCCGGACATACTGGATTTCGCTAAAAGACCGAAATACATGACTTCCGAGCCCTACTCGATTCTACCCGAAAAAATAAAGACACCCTATTTCACGCTTTTCCCAGGTTTCATCGCCTCCGCCGCAATCCTCGCCGCACTACTGCTATTTCTCACCAACATCCGAGATGAAAATCCTGAGAAAAAAGACTCAGACAAAGGACTCCGGGCAGCGCTGACCGTCTCCTGGCTGGCGGGAATCGCTGCCGCACTGTTCGCCGCTGCCATGATCATATTCAACCTCTTCCTGCCGCCACCGGGGCCGGTTACCGATTTTAATCTCGTCTCGCTGGCTTTCTGGCTGTTGATTATTGCTTTCGCGGTGAACGCCCTGCTGTCGGCGATAGCCTACCGACGCGGAATGCTCAGCGAAAATAGTCTTCTGTTAAGGATTTTCATCTTCCTCGCGGTGCTGAACGCCGTCCTCTCCCTAGGGCCTGATGTATACCTAAACAACATTGCCATCGGGCAGAATGTCTTCTCGTTGTTCTATCAGGTCGTGCCGGGATTCTCGCTAGTTCGACAGGTGCTGCATTTCAACACGTTCACATTGCTCTTCGCGGTTCCCGCCGCGGCAATCGCTCTCAAGAGGATCGAGAACCTGCCGCAATGGACCTATTGGGCGGTGATAATCGTCCTCTTCGGCGCCGTCGCCTTCGAATACCGCACCGACATGAGCCGCGATTACGTCGAGATCCCTCTGGATGTCCCGGCTGTCTACCAGTGGCTGGCCGGGGAGCCGGAAGCCAGCCCGTACATCGGCTTGCCGCTCTGGCAGTGGCCCCACCATCCGGAAGCCGACCGTATGTACTGGTCGATGTACCATTGGAAGCCGATGGTCAACGGCCTCTTCAGCTACCCGCCGCGCGAATACAACAAGCTTGTCCGCAAGACAGCGGTCTTCCCCTCCAGAGAGAGCATCCAGTACATCCAGAAGAACTACATGCTCAAGTACATCATCGTTCGGATTAAGCACTACAACTCAGCGCAGCTTGCGCAGATGGAGGAGCTTTTCTCGCAACGCTGGTCGAAATACAAATTGAAGAAAAAATGGGATTATTTCTGGGTTTTTGAGAATCAGGCATGGAACGATAAATACTACTATGCCGTCAAGCCGCCGCAGGTGATTCAAACCGGCCCCCAACAATAGCTATCGGTTTGAGAATGGGAATTGAACTGCGACTGTGTTATAAATTTACTCCTGTACGAGCGAGCAGCCGGCGACAAGCGCGAGCGTGAAGAAATGAAGGAAAACAAACTGGCCCGCCTGCTAAGCCTGCCCAACTGGGTCTTCGACTTCGACGGAGTTGTTGTCGACTCCTCCGCCATCCATGCCAACGCCTTCCGCAAAGTCTTTAACGAAATCGGCATCGAATTCGACGACTACGGCGCTATTGCCGGCCGCTCCACCTGGGATGTCGTCGAAACTCAACTACGCAAGGCCGGACGGAATCCCGAACCTGCGGAGGTGCAGGAACTCGTCCTCCGCAAACAAAGTATGATTATCGACCTCATCGCCAGCGGCGAAGGCCTGCAATGCCCCCCGGGCGTGAGGGAAGTGATCGCGCTTGGAGAACGGCTGGGCAAAACGATCAGCATGGCAACCTCGGCAGCCCGCGATCGCGTCCTCAGGATGCTGGATGCGCTGGAATTAGCCGCTTATTTTCAATGCATTGTAACCGCCGACGACGTTGCCCGGGGCAAACCCTGGCCCGAGACTTACCATGCCGTCTTGAAGCAGGTTGAGGACAGCAACGCCGCCAACTACCTGGTGTTCGAGGATTCGGGCAGCGGAGTTGCCTCGGCAAAGGCAGCCGGGATGCTCGTGATCCATTACGCCGCGGAGAGCTGGCCGATTGCCGATGCCGATGCCGCCATCGCCTCGTTCGAGGAGGTGCTCGCGGCGTTGGAGACGGACGGAAGTTAGATCCTATGCCCGACTCATGGGATAAAGAATCGTTGATGAAGGAACTGGGCGGCTTCGGCTGTCTGGCAAGCGACGGCAAGCCGTCGCCGTCCGCGCTTAAACGTCCCGTGGTGGCTTTAGTCCCCGCGGCGGGCAAAGGATCGCGTCTCGACTTCGACGGCCCCAAGGCGCTCTTCCCGCTGGGAGACAAACCTGCCCTGAATTGGATCTATGATGCCCTGGGCAATCTGGTCGAGAAGTTCTGCCTCGTGGTCAGCCCGGCACACAAGGAACTGATCGGCGAATATATCCGGGCGGATGGCCTGGCAATCGAACTGGGCGTCCAGGAAGAGCCGACCGGAATGGCCGATGCCATCCTCTGCGCGGAACCGCTCGTCGCCGCCGATGCGCCGCGCTGCGACTACCTGATCGTGTGGGGCGATCAGGTTACCGTAGCAAGGCAAACGGTGTTGATGTGCCTGCTTCACCATCAGTGTTCGCCTTCTGGTCCCGTGTTCACCTTCCCCACGTGCCGAGTCAAGCGGCCCTACATCCATTTCCGGCGCGACAGCCGCGGCGCTATCGACGGCCTCCTGCAGCAGCGCGAAGGCGATTTGATGCCGGAGGAAGGCGAAACCGATTGCGGCGTGTTCATCATCAGGGGCTCCCACCTGTTCGATGGGCTGAAAAGCTTCAAAAAAGAGAGCGGAGCGGGAAGAAAAACGGGCGAATTCAACTTCCTCCCCTACATCGTGGATCTCGCTCGAAAGGGCTGCGGAGTGGACGCGCTGCCCATAGCTGATGTAAAAGAGACCAGGGGAATAAACAGTCGAGCGGATGTCGATTACATCCTGGAGTGGAACGACAGATGATGGAAGGTGAATTCAAGGGCACGGAGCGCAGCATCAGCGTGGCGGTATTCTGCGGCGGCCGGGGCGGAGGGAAGATTTTTCGCACGCTGCTCGATCACCACATGTTCAGCGTGTCGGTTATCGTCAACGCCTACGACGACGGCCTCTCCACGGGCGACATCCGCCGCGCCATCCCCTCCATGCTCGGCCCTTCCGATATCCGCAAGAACATCTGCAACATGGTCGACAACCGCAACGAAGTCTCCCGCCTCGTCACACAGCTCATGGCCTTGCGCCTTCCGGTCAAATTCATTACCGATGATGAAAACCATTTCGTCGAGAAGGTCAAGACCGGCGACTGGGAAAAAATCCGCTTCGAGCCCCTGAGAGTCCTGCTCTCAAAGCTGCCGGAGGAAAAGCGCACCGTAATCTTCGACTCGTTGCGCCGGGCGGTGGACTTCCTCACCTCCGATAAGGCCCAGGCTCAAGTCTCGCT
>CBFCZO010000103.1:0-12282 GCA_965602675.1 uncultured bacterium
TCGCGTTGGTAGTTGGGTGCTTCCTTGGTGATGATGACGTCGTGGACGTGGCTCTCGCGCAGTCCGGCGTTTGAGATTTGGACGAAGCGGGCTTTTTCCTGCATTTCGGGTATGGTGGCGCAGCCGGCGTAACCCATGCCGGACTGGAGTCCGCCGACGAGCTGGAAGATGGTGGCGCTGACTGGTCCCTTGTAGGGGACGCGGCCCTCGATGCCCTCGGGGACGAGCTTGGCCGGCGACTCGGCGTCGTCCTGGAAGTAGCGGTCGCGGGAGCCGCGCTGCATCGCGCCGATGGAGCCCATGCCGCGGTATTCCTTGAATGTGCGGCCCTTGTAGAGGATTTTTTCGCCGGGGCTTTCCTCTGTGCCTGCGAAGAGGCCTCCGATCATGACGGTGGAGGCGCCGGCGGCGACGGCCTTGACGATGTCGCCGGAATACTTGATGCCTCCGTCGGCGATGACGGGAACGCCGGTGCCCCTGGCGGCGCGCGCGGCCTCGGAGACGGCGGTGATCTGCGGCACCCCGGAGCCGGAGACGGAGCGTGTGGTGCAGATGCCGCCGGGTCCCTGGCCGACCTTGACGGCGTCGGCTCCGGCGGCGATGAGGTCGGATGCGCCTTCGAAAGTGCTGATGTTTCCGGCGATGACGTCGATGCGCTCGAACTCTTTTTTGAGTTGTTCGACGGCTTTGAGGACATTCTCGCTGTGTCCGTGTGCTGAGTCGAGGACGAGGCAGTCGACCTTGCGGGCGACGAGCTCGTATGCGCGCTCTATGAGGTCGGCTCCCGCTCCGACACCGGCGGCGGCGCGCAGGCGCCCCATGTCGTCCTTGGCGGCGTTGGGGTAGGAGATTTTTTTCATGATGTCCTTGATGGTGATGAGCCCCTTGAGGAATCCGTTCTCGTCGACGACGGGGAGTTTTTCGATGCGGTGTTCGTGGAGTTTTTGCTTGGCTTCCTCGAGGGTGGTGCCGAGGGGTGTGGTGATGAGGGGCTCGCTGGTCATTAGCTCGCCGACGGACTTGTCGCGTTGTGGCAGGAAGCGGATGTCGCGGTGTGTGAGGATGCCGACGAGTTTGCCGTCCTCTTGTGTGACGGGTACGCCGCTGATGCGGTAGCGCTCCATGAGAGCGATGGCTTCGCTGACGGGTTGGTCGGGGCGGATGGTGATGGGGTCGACGATCATGCCGCTCTCGTAGCGTTTGACCTTGTCGACCTCTGCGGCCTGGGATTTGATGGAGAGGTTTTTGTGGATGACGCCGATGCCTCCCTGGCGTGCGATGGCGATGGCCATCATGGCCTCGGTGACGGTGTCCATGGCTGCGCTGACGAGTGGTATGCAGAGCTGGATGTTGCGAGTGAGCCAGGTGTGAACGTTGGCTTCGCGCGGCAGCACCGCCGAGCGCGCGGGGACGACGAGAACGTCGTCGTAACTCAGAGCCATTGGAGGCTTACCGTCGAGCATAATTCCCTCTCCAAGCAAATGCGGCCTGCGGCCGGCGGCAGCCGTCGCGATCCGCGGAGTGTGCCGATAACACAAGAGCGGACCGAAGCCCGCCCGTTGCAGTTCGAAGGTTAATGACGAATCGAATCATTCGCCCACCGCCTTGTCGTCCACTTCGTAGACTATACCCTTTGGCAGGCAACATTTCTTGTATTTCCTGCCGGAGCCGCAGGGGCAGGGCTCGTTGCGTCCGACTTTGCGCTTTGCCTTGCGCTGCTCCACGTGGGGAGCGCGGGGGCGCTTGCGCTTAGCGGGTTTGTCGCCGAGGTCTTCGGGCTCGTCGTCGGGGGCGGAGTAGAACATGGGCGCGGTGGGGGCCTCGAGCTCGAGATCCTCCTCGTCGGCCTCCCTGATCTGGAGGCGGAAGATGCGCTGGATGACGTTGTTTTCGTAGGACTCCTGCATGGCGGTGAAGAGCTCGTAGCTTTCCTTCTTGAATTCGACGAGGGGCTGGCGTCCGCCGTAGCCGCGGAGCCCGATGCCCTCCTTGAGTCGGTCGAGGGCGTAGAGGTGGTCCTTCCAGTGCTCGTCGATGGTGCTGAGGATGGCGAACTGTACGAGTTTATTTGAGTTTTCTTCGCCCAGCCGCCCTTCCTTTTCGGCGAGGACGGCCTCGGTGCGCTCGCGCAGTTCCTCGGTGAGCTCGTCGGTGTTCTTGTCCTGCATTTCGGCGGGGGTAATGTTTAGCGCGAAGAACTCGTTGAGTCGAGCCGCGCAGGTCTCGTAGTTCCAGTTTTCGGGGTCGTCGCCGGCGATGGTTTCCTGTGTGATCCAGTCGATGATGTTGCTTGCCATGTCGAGGATGTAGTCCCTGCCGATCTCGCCGCTGAGGACCTGTCGCCGTAGCTGGTAGACGCTGTTTCGCTGGGCGTTCATGACGTCGTCGTATTCGAGTAGGTGCTTGCGTATGGAGAAGTTTCGCTGCTCGACCTGCTTCTGTGAGCGCTCGATGGCGTTGGAGACCATGCGGTGCTCGATGGGGACGCCTTCCTTCATGCCTACGCGCTGCATGATGCCGCTGATGCGGTCCATGCCGAAGATGCGGAGGAGGTCGTCCTCGAAGGAGAGGAAGAAGCGTGAGGAGCCGGGGTCGCCCTGGCGCCCCGCGCGGCCGCGTAGCTGGTTGTCGATGCGGCGCGCCTCGTGGCGCTCGGTGCCGACGATGTGGAGTCCGCCGAGCTCGATTACGGCCTGGTGCTCCTTTTGCCATTCCTCGCGCGCCTTTTCGAGGGCCCGCTGGAATTCCTCTTCAGATACCTCCTCGCCGAGCTCCTGACGAACGAGGAATTCGGGGTTTCCGCCGAGGAGGATGTCGGTTCCGCGTCCGGCCATGTTGGTGGCGATGGTGATGGCTCCGACGCGGCCCGCCTGGGCGACGATTTCGGCCTCGCGTTCGTGGTATTTGGCGTTGAGGACGTTGTGGGGTATGCCGAGCTTGTCGAGGCGTCTGCTGAGCTCTTCGCTTCTTTCAATGGAGACGGTGCCGACGAGCGCGGGCCTGCCGGTCCAGACTGTGTCGCCGAGGGTGACTTCCAGCTCGTGGAGCTCGCGGATCTCCTCGGCGATGGCCTCGACCTTCTCGGAGTGTGTGCGGAAGATGACGTCGGGATTCTCGTCGCGGCGCAGAGTCTGGTTGGTGGGAATGACGACGACATCGAGCTTGTAGATTTTTTCGAACTCCTCGGCCTCGGTTTCCGCTGTGCCGGTCATGCCGGAGAGCTTGTCGTACATGCGGAAGTAGTTCTGGAAGGTGACCGTGGCGAGAGTCTGGTTTTCCTGCGCGATCTTGACGCCTTCCTTTGCCTCGACGGCCTGGTGTAGGCCGTCGCTCCAGCGGCGTCCGTCCATGAGGCGTCCTGTGAACTCGTCGACGATGATGACCTGGCCGTCCTTGACGACGTAGTTGACGTCGCGCTTGAAGAGGGAGTGTGCCTTGAGCCCCTGGTTGATGTGGTGGATGAGTGCCATGTTGCCTGGGTGGTAGAGGTTTTCGATGTTGAGGAGTTGTTCGGCTGTAGCGACGCCGCGCTCGGTGAGGACCGCGGTGTGGCTTTTCTCGTCGATGAGGTAGTCGTAATCCTCCTCGTCGGTGTCGGGTGTGTCGTCCCACTTGCTCGTTTCTTTGCCGGTGATGATTTTTTTTGTGAGCTTGGGGATGATGCGGTTGATGCGGTAGTACTTGTCGGTGCTCTCCTCGGTGGGTCCGCTGATGATGAGTGGTGTGCGGGCCTCGTCGACGAGGATGCTGTCGACCTCATCGACGATGGCGAAGTAGTGGTCGCGCTGGACGAAGTGTTCGAGGGAGAACTTCATGTTGTCGCGGAGGTAGTCGAAGCCGAACTCGTTGTTCTGTCCGTATGTGATGTCGGCTTTGTAAGCGGCCGTGCGGTCGGCCTCGGGCATGTGTGCCTGTATGATGCCGACGTCGAGTCCGAGTGCACGGAAGACGGGGCCCATCCACTCGGCGTCGCGGCGGGCGAGGTAGTCGTTGACGGTGACGATGTGGACGCCCTTGCCCGTGAGTGCGTTGAGATAGGCGGGTAGAGTGGCGACGAGGGTCTTGCCCTCCCCCGTTTTCATTTCGGCTATGCGGCCCTCGTGTAGGACGATGCCGCCGATGAGCTGGACGTCGAAGTGGCGCATGTTGATTTTGCGCCAGGCGACCTCGCGGACGACGGCGAAGGCCTCGACGAGGATGTCTTCGAGTGAGGCGCCGAGGTCGAGCTTGTTGCGGAAGTAGTCGGTCTTGGCGCGGAGTTGGTCGTCGTTGAGGGCGCGGATGTCCTCTTCGAGCTCGTTGACGGCGTTGACCAGGGGCTGGGCGGCCTTGAGGTCGCGCTCGTGCTTTGTCCCGAATATCGAAGTAAGTATTTTATCAAGCAGGCCCATATGCGGCTCTCCAGAATGTGCGGACGTTCTACCAGATGGCCATTATAGCGTCAAGGAGAGTTGAGGAGTCGGGGAGTTTGCATGTGACGAAAATCTTGTGAAAATAGGCATGGGATGATAAGCGCAGGGGAATGATGCCGACGAGTTTTCTTTTTTCTGGAAATAGCGTAAAGTTGATGACGAGCCAAGGACCATAAGTGTTTTACAGTCTGCCGGTGCGATAATGGTTGAATGAAGGCCTTGCAGGATGATGATGCCTGAATACGCAGAAATAGATTTCGCTGGAGGTCATCGCGCTCTGTTCGTACTCCATGATTGTTTTAAGGGTATGGACAAGCTTGAAGATGAATCAGTTGATGTGATAGTGACTTCGCCGCCTTATAACATCGGTGTTGCCTACAATTCCTATGATGATTCCGTCCCAAGAGAGGAATATCTCCACTGGATCGGCGAATGGTGTGAGAAAGCAAGGAGGGTATTAAAGGAGACGGGTTCGATATTCTTTAATTTCGGCGGCAAGCCATCTGATCCCTGGATACCGTTTGAGGTGTCTTTCGAGTTTCGCAAAACAGGTTATCACTTGCAGAACACTATCCATTGGATAAAAGCAATTACCATAGACAAGGCATCTGCAGGAAGGAACCACAAGCTGTTCAAAGATTTGTCAGTGGGCCACTACAAGCCGATCAACAGCGACAGATTCATCAATGACACGCATGAGTACATATTCCATTTCACCAAGACGGGAGAGGTGAAATTGGACAGGCTTGCACTTGGAGTTCCTTATCAGGACCAGACCAACATAAAGCGTTGGGCCAACGGCAAAGGCGGCATCAGATGTAGGGGAAATTCATGGTTCGTTCCCTATAGCACTATCAAGTTTAGAGATAGAGACAGACCACACCCCGCATCTTTTCCGCCGCAACTTCCTGAGATGTGCGTCAGACTTCATGGAAGAGAAAGAACCGAACTTGTGCTAGATCCTTTCATGGGATTAGGAAGCACAGCCTTGGCTTGCATTGACTTGGGGATCGATTTCATCGGTTTTGAAATAGATGAAAGTTACTTCAAAACGGCCGTTGAGTCCGCTCGAGATAGGATTAATCTATTCTCAATAAGGGCGCAATGAACTTATCTACTGAAGAAAGGGATGAGTTAATAACCGGCATTAAGCGCGGGTTTGAAGACGTTACTCATTTCGGCAAATTTCTTGACGCATTCATTCAGAGCGTAAGATATCGAGCGCAGCATCCTATCGATGTCGTTGACGTTATGCTCAAGGACATAGCCGGTGATATAGGTTCTCCTTATCTACATGACGTTTTGAGTATAGATAGAATTCCAAGCCTTCGAAGAACTTGGGATGATTGGGCCAAGAGGAACAGAGTTCGCGGTCAGACGATATCCAACCTAACTGCTGTTTGCGTGGAAATCCATCTCCAAACTGGAAAATATTTTGCCAAGGGGCAGGGCACAAATGATCTAAAACGCAGGAAGGACGGTTCTCGATGGGAAATCAAGGGCAACAGGGGAAAAAAGTTCAGATTAACAATAAATCAATCCCATAAAGGTATAGACGAGACGTTTTTCGTTGTCTACTGCGGGAAGCCGGAACTAAATGAGCTTAATGGAATCTTTGTTCTGGAAGGACGGGATGGATATTTCACTCCTCGAAAGCCCGGACTGAATTTGCGGTCTGTTATGAAAGAGTATCTCGACAAGGCAATTCAAATATTTCCTCAATATCATTAATAACGAATGAAAGAAGCGTAGAAGCTTCCTGTACCAGATATCCTTGTGCGGCCACAAGCATGAAGATGTGTTAGTTGCGTTTTACGGCTGCAATGCCTTATGTGGGTCGCCGCTGGATACGATTATCAGCGCATTGCTGAGCCGTCATCAGCAGTATAGTTATTGTCTTTTATTGTATCTGTGGGCAGTCGCGGATTGACACATTCGGCGCGCCGGGCTAAGCTGTTTTCTCTTATCTCGAAAGTAATTCCTCCATGAGCGTAAAAGGATTCCGCACGGGTATCGTAAGCAGGCTTGTCGGCCTGTCGTACAAGCAGATCGAGCACTACGACCACGCGGGCCTGGTGGAGCCGGAGATGCAGAAGGCGGCCGGGCGGGGCTCGCGGCGTCTGTATTCGCGCACGGACCTGATCGAGCTGCTGGTGATCCGGCGTCTGCTGCAGCGCGGCCTGTTCCTGTGGGACATCCGCAAGGCGTTGGAGGAGGCGCGCAGGCGTTACCCGAAGGTGAAGCGTCCGCTGAGCGAGCTGACTTTCCGCACGGACGGGCTGACGATTTACATCGACGATCCCGGGGGGCAGGGGCCGGTGGACCTGCTGCACCCTGAGCAGCCTGTGCTGGCGTCGGCAGTGGAGGAGGCGGCGGAGCAGATTGACCGTGCGATCCGCGAGTTCGAGAACCACTCGATCGAGGAGTTGCGTGTGAAGGGGAAGGTTTACCTGATCGAGATGGTCAACGACTCGGAGAGCCATGGGGTGATCGCGCGCTGCCCTGATCTGCTGGGGATTTCGACGAAGGGGCAGGACGAGAAGGAGGCTCTGGGGCGGATGCGTGAGCGGATCGCCGAAACACTTGACAAGCTGTCAGGCAAGGTACAATCTTAGCCATATTCGAAATATTGGATATGTGAGCGGGAGCAAACGGGGGGATAGTTCCTCACGCTGGTCAGCCTTGGGCAGGTGGCTCCCGCTCAGTTTCTATGTACGGCCGGCCTCACTTTACAAGTGAGCAACTCACTTTAGAAGTGAGCAACAAGTCCGCGTAGGAACATCCCAAAGGTATCTGACGAGCGGGCCTGCGGCCCGGATGCCCGCGGGATGCTTTGCGGCGAGCACTCGCTTCAAATCTCTTCGTTGCGGCCGCTCTGCTCTCCTCGGAGTGACTTGCGCCACGCCTGCGTCGCTCATCACGGCCGCGCCTTGACCTTTATCGCGATTGATCGCCGTTGGCGGACCCGCCCCTGCTTTAAGCAGGGCAGGAATAGGGCGGACTCGTACAGTAGGAGAGGTTGTTGGGGTCAGGCTTAGAATTCCAGGGTTCCGTAAGATGATGTTTGCTTACGGTGAGAATTGATATTGGGGGGAAGGAGTCATGGCCTGGAATTCTAAGGCTGACCCAAGGGCGAAGTACGGTGCCTGTTACGGGGTGTCGACTCGCTGACCCCGGGCTAGATTGGGTTGCCATTACAGGGCAAATTGGTTGGGGCTGCTTGGTACCCAGGGTGGCGCTTCGCTGACCCCGGGCTACGAATTGTGCAAGCCCTTCGGGGTTGATTGCGGGGGGCGAGGTTACAGGGGTCAGGCTTAGAATTCTAGGACTTTGATAGATGGCACAAGTCTTCGTTTTCAGGCGGGAGGGAAGCCTGGAATTCTAAGACTGACCCGAGGGTAATGTACGGCGCGGGCGGCGGAAGCGGGGCGATTGATCATATAAAAGAAAATGAATGAGGGCAGGCCCCCGCGGGGCGGAGGCCGTCCGCCAAAGGCGGATAAATTCACGACCTCCCTACACGGAGGCCCTTTGTGGGGCGGGGGCCATAATCCGCCGCGGCGGAGCACCCTACAATGCGTAGCGAGATTCTGCCGAATGATCGGGTTGGGTTCCGTGGCAGACCTTTAAGGCTTAGTCTTCGAGGAATTCTCTGAGCGCGGCGGCGGTTTTGGCGCCGAGGACGGCGGCGAGGTCTTCGGGTGGGGCGTTTTTTACGCGCTGGAGGGAGCCGAATTTGAGGAGGAGTTTTTTGGCGCGGGCGGGGCCGATGCCGGGGACTTTTTTGAGGGCGGTGGTGAGGGTGCGGCGGCTGCGGCGGTCGCGGTGGTAGCCGACGGCGGTGCGGTGGGCCTCGTCGCGGATGCGCTGGAGTAGCTTGAGGGCGGGGTGGGCGCGGGCGAGGCGGAGGGGCTTGGGCCGGCCGGGGAGGTAGAGGAGCTCTTCTTTCTTGGCGATGGAGACGACGGGCAGGTCGCCGACTCCGGCTGCGTCGAGGGCCGCGGAGGCGGCTGAGAGCTGGCCCTTGCCGCCGTCGATGAGGACGAGGTCGGGGAGTGGGGCGTCCTCGCGGACGAGGCGTGTGTAGCGGCGGAGGACGACCTCGGCCATGCTGGCGAAGTCGTCGGTTCCCTCGACGGTTTTGATCTTGTACTTGCGGTATTCGGAGCGGCGGGGCTTGCCGTTGATCCAGGAGACCATGCTGCCGACCTGGTCGGCGCCCTGGATGGTGCTGATGTCGAAGCACTCGATGCGGGCGGGGAGTGAGGGGAGACCGAGCGCTTCCCGGAGGGCGGAGAGGGCTTCTTTTTCGGTGACTGTGAAGCGGTTTTTCCAGGCGAGGCGCGCGTTTTCGAGAGCGAGTTTGAGGAGGCTGCGCTTGCGTCCGCGCTGGGGGACGAGGATCTCGACTTTGGTGCCGCGGACTGAGGTGAGCCACTGCTGGAGGAGGGGGCGGTTTTCGAAATCGCGCTGTACGACGACGGTTTTGGGGATGTAGCTGATGCCGTGGTAGAACTGCTGAATGGCGGTGGAGAGGAGGTTTTCGGCCTCCTCGGCGCCGAGGCGCTCCCAGGAGAATTCCTTCTTGCTGCGGACGAGTCCACGGCGGACGGCGAAAAGGACGATGACGGCTTTTTCGTCCTCGACGTGGGCGGCGAAGACGTCCTGCTCCTCGAAGCCGGTGCTGGCGACGCGCTGCTCCTCGTTGAGTTGCTGGGCGACGTCGACGGCGTCGCGGTAGCCTGCGGCCTTTTCGTAGAGGCGGCGGCTGCTGGAGTCGAGCATCGATTGCCTGAGGTCGGCGACGAGCTCGGAGTTGCGACCCTCGAGAAGGAGGCGGGCGGTGTGGACGTGGCCGGCGTATTCGTGCCAGACGTCGCGGCTGATGCAGGGGGCGCAGCAGCGTCCCATGTCGTATTGGAGGCAGGCGCGGGGGTCGTTGCCGGTGATGTTGCGGTTGCAGGTGCGGATGCCGAAGTATTTGTGGAGGATGGCCTTTGTGCGGCGCGCTATGTGGGCGGGGATGAAGGGTCCGTAGACGAGGTCTTTTGATTTTTGCGGCCGGCGGACGAAGAGTGCGCGTGGGAAGGGCTCGGAGGTGGTGAGCTTGAGGTAGAGCCAGTCTTTGTCGTCGCGCAGGAGGATGTTGTAGCGGGGCTTTTCGGTCTTGATGAGGCTGTTTTCGAGGATGAGGGCTTCGAGCTCGTTTTCGGTGGCGATGAGGTCGAGGTCGGCGATTTCGGCGACGAGGAGGGCGGTCTTGGAGTCAAGTGAGTTTGCTTTCTGGAAGTACTGGCGGACGCGGTTGCGCAGGACCTTGGCTTTGCCGACGTAGATGACTTTGCCGCGGGCGTTTTTGAAGAGGTAGACGCCGGGGCGCGCGGGCAGGCGCGTGAGTTTTTGTTTGAGTTTGTCTTCTTTATTTTCGGCCATGGCGCACCCGCAGTGATTGTAAGTGCGGCGGCGCGGTGCGGCAAGCGGGGAGATTTTTACCACAGAGGGCACGGAGGAGAAGTTCCGAATATAGTCGGTTCGAACATTGCATCACCTGTGGGACGATGAAGAAACGATATAAGCTAATCATTAGAATGAGAAGGAGTGATGGATTCATGTATTCATCGTTGTTGCGGCGCTCTGTGCTTGAATACGACTTGTGCACTTGACAGGGACATTTTCTACACACCATATTTTAGCAACAAATCAAGGAGACAATGATGGCTGTAGAACCAGTAGTGAAAACAATCGAGAGGATCTATTGAAGCTTGTCGAGGAATCAATCAGCGAGGCGCAGCAGAAGTATAACAAAGACAAGCCATGCGGTGAAGAGATCAAAGCACAGATGGAAAAACACATACGTCGGTTTGTGGCGGAACAGGCTCCAGGGTGCGGTATAACTGCAGTCTCCTTTACTTCTGATGTCGATTATCTGGCTGATCTTCTTAACAATGAGCCACTTGGAGAAATTCCTGATCCAGAATATATCGCTTGGTTAACGATTGCGGATTTCGCACTTGCTGAATGGGACGCGCGTAGTCTGCCGGGATTCTCAGAGTTCGATATTACCCGAGTGTAGAAGCCATATAGGATTACTGGGAGTCAAATGGTTGCATCGTCAAGGGATCACATCTGGTGACGCCTTTGATTCCAGAATGGAGACCTAAGAATGCGTGAACTGAGACATATTATGAACATTGTGGCTGAAGTGACAATCGGCCAAAGGCTAATAGATGGAGAGTATCTCCCAGTATTTTACACCCTGCATTATGACGACTTAATCAATCAATATGTTTTCCTCGGTCCGATCTGCAACGAAAGGTCATCAGGAGATGTAATTTACTATAAGGAAAAAAGGGAGGGTGTAAACGAACTTCTGAAGATTGCCAAAAAATATGGTGCCTTATTGATCTCACATTACCGTTTTCGAGCTCCTCCCTACCCTGAACTGCTTTGCGCCATGTGCGGGAGGGAAGACCTTCACTACGATGAGGTGGTCAGGGCGATATTTGTAGATCCTAATGATCCCGATATTGTTATGAATCGTCTAACCGATAAATGGGAAGATCATCCTGCCGGATCTTATATTGGTTATAACGAAGGATTAGACTGGAATGGACAACCGGTAGCGTGGCACGTTGTCGAGAGGTGTTGACCGGAATCATCAATTCTCCTGATCCGAGGAGCATTTTCCATAGAGGTTGGCAGCCAGGATGGCGGCGGGGTACCCGGGATGGCCCCCGCCTCTGGCGGGGCAGGGCTTCGCTTACCCTGGGCTATGAATTGGGCAACCCCTTCGGGATTGTTCGAGCGTTCCTTTGCGGGCGCTAAACCAGTTAGGGCGCAGACAGGAATGTCCGCGCCACCGAGTACTACGGCAGGATAGGGCTGTGCGGAGGATTCCCGCCGGTGGCGGATGCGGGGGCCGTAAACGACCCCCCTACAAGAAGGGTTGGCGGGATAGCCTGCCTGTGGCGGGATGCGGGCCGCATAAATGCGGCCCCTACATGGATTTGCTGAGATTTACAGAAGGGCGGGGAGGGAGTGTTGACGGGAGGGCTGATGTGGGGGATTATGGCGAAGTGTCATTTTAGTCACAGAAGTTTTATAATGGTTCTGCGATGCTGCAGGCTGGTTATTTCATATTTCGGTGAGAGGCATCCAAATAAGCAGGGGGAAGAGATGAGGTACGTTACGTCAGGGCTACTGATGGTTGTTTTCGCGCTCAGTGCAACGCCGGGGATTACTCAAGAACAGGGTGAATTCGACGTTGAGAAAATCAGCGAGAGAGTGGTTGTAGTGACCAGTCGAGTGGAAAGAACTTCGCAACTGGCGATTGCTTCGGAGAGAGGGATAGTGGTTTTCGACACGCATTGGTCGAACACAACGGCGGGCAAGTTCAGGGCGGCGATCGCGGAGGCGTTTGGTCGCGACGATTTTATCTACACGATCAACCACGTGGAGAGGCTGGACCTTTTCGGCGGCAACGAGGCGTATAAGGACACGACAATCATTGCGCACGAGTATTTCAGAGAGGTTTTGGACCAGGAGCGGGTGGATGCGGATTTGAAGGAACTGATCAAGGTGTATCGCTGGAGGGAGGAGGTGTCGAGGGAGAGGGTGCAGACGCTCGAGCCCGGATCGGAAGAGGCCAAGAGGGAGAAGGCCTGGCTGGCCGCGTGCACGAGCCGGATAGAGGAACTGGAGCAGGGTATCACGCTGTGTCCGCCGACGGTTTATTACAGTGACCGTATGACGCTGGACCTGGGCGATCTGACGCTGAGGCTGATTTATTTCGGGAAGGCGGGATACAACGGCATGACGGTGTTCCACGTGCCGGAGGAGCGTTTGGCGATAATCAGCAACTTCATCATGC
>CBFCZO010000104.1:0-12025 GCA_965602675.1 uncultured bacterium
GGGCGGTGATCCTCTACGACACCATGTGGCAGGCCACCCGCAAGATGGCCGAGGCGATCTGCGAGGGGCTCGCCTCCGAGGGCGTTCCCTGCAAGCTGATCAACCTGGCGATTCGCGATCGCAACGACATCGTCGCCGACATCCTCACCGCCAAGGCCTTGATCGTCGGCTCGCCCACCTTCAACGGCGGCATCCTGCCCGGCGTCGCGCCCATCCTCGAGGACCTCCGCGGCCAGAAATACCGCAACAAAATCGGCGCCGCCTTCGGCTCGTGGGGCTGGAGTGGCGAGGCAGCCAAATACATCAGCGAGCGCATGGCTGCCGCCGGCATCGAAATCGTCGCCGAGCCCGTTCGCGCCAAATTCACCCCCAATGGAGACGAGCTGGAAAACTGCCGCGAGCTGGGTCGAGAAGTAGCTGATGCCATCAAGGAAGATTAATTTATTTAAAAATCAGTAGGTATTTTCCGCTTATTTCCGTTAATCGCATTTAGCCTAAAGCCTGGAATAGGCAAAGATAGCTTGGTTTCTATTCTAATAGGATCTCTGTTTTTACAGCGATTTGGACAGAAAGGCTACTACCTACGCAGCAAGGAGCTATTATTTGCAATACATCAGGTTATTACCTTCGATATATAACATAACGACATCCTGCAACCAATATATTAACAAGGAGACGATCACTCATTCTCTGTGCCAATAATCTTTTTAATTAATTTCTTTTTATCTTCAATGCGCTTTATAATAAATTCTTCTATGCTCTCTGTTGGAAATTTAGGGTTGATTCTCGTTTCTGTTTTGCCACATATTGGCCCAAATGCACTGACCGCGGCTTTATAGATCAAGTCAAGCTGTGAATGTCTGTTTATAATTATATATTCATCTATTTGTTTATACAGCAGCTGGAGTTGTTCTATGTGTTCCTCAAGTTCCATTTCTCTTTGAGATGAATATCCAGTGTCTATTCTTCTATTAATGACCTTTTGTAGTTCGGCATAGTTCGCGCGCACGGAGCTTGTGCCACGTCTTACATAAATTGTTGCATTTTTTATGCCTGTTCCAGCGCTTTCTGAAACAAAAGGTAAATATCTTGGCTTGTTTTCTATAATTATTACTTGAAATTTCTTGTCTTTTATTTTCTCGTATTCACTATCTTTATAGGCGTAATCACATACGCAATAATCCAATTGTGCTGGTAAATATTTTTTCAATCCTTGTTGAATCTCCGCTTTATCTCTCAACACATCGAGGCCTATAGCATCAAAGCTGTTATCTTCCTGTTGCTCTACACCAAAAATAATGCACCCACCACCAGAATTTGCCATTGCTAAAATATGTCTTGCTATATTTGAGTCTCTTGGAAACTCTTTTTTAAAATCAAGGTCGTCAAGCTCACCAAAGTGACGTTTCAGTATATCCTTCAGTGTAACCCGATTGGGATTCTCGAAAAACACAGCCAATTCTTCATGTAACGTCTTTCTTGGCTCCACCATCTCCGTACCTCAGACAGCAAACACTATAAAGCTGAATTTACCATCAATGATCAATAACTACAAATAGGCAGTTCAATGAATCATCTACGCGTCATTATTCTTCATGTGCACCGTCCTGATCGGGAAGGGTATCTCGATGCCTTCTTCGCCGAAGCGCTTGTGCAGGCGCTTGATGTAGGTGGTCTGCACAGCCATGCGGTCATTGAATTGCGGCACTTGGATGCGGATGCGCAGGTTGATGCTCGAGTCGCCGAACTCGAGGAAGTGGATCTTCGGCTCGCTTATCATCTTCTTGCCGACGACCTCGTTGAAGACCTCGTGGGCGACCTCGCTGCAGACGCGCTCGACGTGCTCGAGGTCGCTGTCGTAGGCCACGCCGACCAGCACCTCCGACCAGAGGTTCTTGCGCGGCAGGTTGAAGTTGGTCACCACCGCCTGCGCCATCTTGCTGTTGGGGATGATGATCAGGTTGTCGGTGAAGTCGCGGATCGTGGTGTTGCGCCACTTGATGTCGGTGACGTAGCCGACCTCGCCCGAGTCGAGCTGGACGTAGTCGCCCACGCGCACCTGGCGGCTGGCGATGATCTGGAAGCCGGAGAAGAGGTTGCCGAGGGTGTCCTGCAACGCCAGGGCGGTGGCCAGGCCGCCGATGCCCAGCGCGGTGATCAGCGGCGTGATCGTGATCCCCATGTTCTGCAGTATGAAGACGACGCCGACGGCGATGATGATCACCTTGATCACGTTAGAGAGCAGCGACGCGGTCGGCAGGCGCCCCTCCGCCTTCTGTACCGCGATGCTGATGAAGCCGGCGACGATCTTGGCCAGCACCAGGGTCGCCACAAACGTGGCAATGGCAACTAGGATCTTCCCGATAAGATCCGCGATTTCCGGATCGAACTCGACGCTCAGCAGCGCCATGTAGGCGCCGAAGCAGAAGAACCAGACGACGAACGCGCGCTTGAACGACATGATAACGATGTCGTCCCACTTCCATTTCGTGCCGGTCACCAGCCTCAATAGAAACTTGAATACGATCAGCTCGAACAACAAGCCGACCACCAGCCCGCCGACCACGAACGCCGTCGGGATGATCCAAACCAGTGCTTGCTCAAGGTTGAACATTTGCTCCTCCGGAACAATGTGTTCTGTATTTCGATTACCAGAATACCACAGCCTTGCTGCTGGTTTCCTTCCTTGGCCGGTCTCCTCAATTCCGACGATCGCCGGCTTCAACTAGACCCTTCCAGCCGGCACCGACCGTGATCGACCGCTTCGCGCTGAACCAGGCGCCGTTGTTGATGAAAGTGCCGGGCCCGATCACAATGCGGGCGCCGGGGTGGCAGACGAAACTCGATGTCTCGACCTCAGTCCAGAGAATCACCTCCCGATCGATCTGGACGTCGCCCTTGATTATCAGGCTCTCCGGCCCGCCGCGCGCGTGAAACGGCAACCTCGCCTCCGCTCCCATCGAGACTTCCCATTGGCCACTCAGTCACGTGCCGGTTCGAGATTCTCCTTATCATACCAAGCAAGGAATCCACTTTGGGGAAGGGGTGCGCTATCGATCATTCCGGCGATTCTTAGCGGTTATCGCGAATTCGTTGCCGTCCGGATTGAAAGGATTGCCGGCCACGTCGGAGTAGACACCCTCGACCGCCAGGCCGCTCTCCGCCAGCTCCCTTTCCAGCGCGCCAAGGCTGAAGTATTGCAACCAATTATATATCGTCCGCACACGATTGGCCTCAACAATTGTATATTTGTCCAGTGCTATTTTTTCATTCTCATATTTTAATGTGTTTAGGAAGCCATAATATTTATTGGGTGACCAGAAACCGTCAAGGAGATTGTCTTTGTACAGTGCATTCTCTTTCCGCTCCTCAAATGCCTTCAGCGAGTACACGTCGAGCAGAACCGAGCCTCCAGGCTTGAGCATCGTGCCGAATTTCGTGAGCATGGCTTTCCTCTGCGCCGGGCTGAGAGCGCAGTAATCACACATGATCATCAGGATGAGATCGAAGCGGTCATCCGTCTCGAATTCCAGGTAATTTCGATTCTCGTAGAGTACGTGCAATCCCGCGTTCGCCGCAACTCCTCTGGCATACTCGATGGAGCGCTTAGAGAAATCTATGCCGGTTACGTCAGCCAGCCTCCCGGCCAGCCTGACGGCATACAATCCAGGACCACAGCCGAAGTCCGCGATCTTCATTCCCGCCTCGACATTGAAATGCGATGTTATCCAGTCGACTGAGCTGTCAATGAAAGCCGCCGTGCGGGAGGAGACATCGATACTCTCGTTCAAATGAAAGGCGAGCATCTTCTTTGATGTGTGCTCATCAGTCCATAAATCATCTGCTGTATAGCATTCAAAAGGCATGGGACGTCTATTTATTCTCTCCAGAATCTCAAACATATTGTCTTTACTCGCGTTGTGTTTGTTATGCATGAATTATTATCGCAATTCCCGGATGCTTGAGGAGTTTTACAGAGCAGATTTTAACAAATCCACCGCCACTGCCGCAACGTTCGACTACGCCATGGAACTCGAAGCTCAATACTCGAACGAGGCCGACTACCGCGAATTCAACTCCACCGACGAGTTGAGTGTCCCCGAGGTCTGGTGGAAGATCGAGCACAACTTCGCTGAGCTGGAGAAGAAGCCGCTGCTCAACGAAGGCTTCACGGAAAAGATGATCGAGTCCGCCTACCAGATGATTGATTTCAAGCTCGACAACAAGGGCGTGGAACTGAAGTCCGAGGCCTACGTCGACATGGCGGCCACCTCGCCGCCCCCGGGCCGCAGGTTCGTCTTCGACCAGCCGTTCCTCCTCTTCCTGAAGAAGCGCGGCGCCGAGACGCCGATCTTCGCTATGTGGATCGACAACGCCGAACTACTTGTGAAATAACGCGTGTTATCCGGCTGGTTTGCTTTGTGAGCAATGATCTGCCCAAGCCGGAGTAAAGAAGGTCGGTCAACAGGCCTGCCCCGGGAGCTGAATTCCGGAGCGCCCTGTCCGCAGAATGTGGTTCGAGGGGAAAAGAATGAGATTTAGAGCCACTCAACGTCCCAATTAATTATTAAAACTAAAGAATTTACCGCCTTTGGTTTATATACGAGTATAGTCTTGAGGGAATGGCTATATACATTCATTACTAAAGAAATAAAAAACTAGGGATTCACCAGCGTGGCCTTCACGCGTCGTGAGAGGCGGAAATAGAGGGAGAAAAGCAGCGCCATGAGTATTACGACCGCGTAAGCAAAATACAGACTTGCGACGAGGATCTTGTCGAGATCCATACTGATGAAGGCAGAGATATATTTGCAGTATTGCGCGACATTAATCACGGGAACATTCGTGCCGACCAGCTCCACGATTGAATCCACCATCAACAAACCGATGACGCTTTCAGCGCACAACAACAGTGAGAAGAGAACAACAGCGGCTACCGCCGCCCTCCTTCGCATGAGAATCAGAACGCCGACAACCGCCGAGACTACCGCGGCCACAAACTCGATAACGGTTGAGAGCGCGATGAATAGAGTCAGCGTTTGATTCTCGTGCCACAGGGCTTCCCAATTGATGAGCCGGATTGTGAAAAGCAGCGAAAAGACATTAAGAGCATTGACGAAAAAAATGATCACGAAGACGAGCAGCCATCCGCGCACTCCGTCTAGGCTGGGATCAGTGCTTTCGGTGCCAATGTTCTGTGAATCAGCAGTCTGCATATCATTGTTACCTCTGAAATGCGGCACTCTCCATCCTCACATACGTCACCCGAATCATCCATGCTCTGCGCCCAAAACGCAAACCTCGCACCTCTACATTCTCCCCCCCTCAGCGGCCCTCTCTGCTACTGGACGGTGAAATTATAAGATCTGGAAACACTGTAGCCGTTGTGCATGGTGATGGTGTTTCGTATGATATACCACCCTCTCGGCAGTCCGCTGGGTATTTGGTAGGTTCCCATCCATCCATAGAAATATTCGCCGGGATTGCCCGCTCCGTATTGGTCATTGGCCCTGAACAGTTTCAATACTTCGTCGCCACCCTGGTTCGTAATCGTCCATGTCTGGCTGATGGAGCCATAGTAGCCGCCGTAATCGGAGTTCTCCTCGACAAAACCTGTTGAGAGAGGGAAAAAAGTGTTGCCGGTGGTAAAGAGATTGCTTTCCGTATAGTTCTCCGTTTCGATGCAGGTGATGACCCTATAGAGACTGAAGCGCCCGACATTCATTGTTTCGGGAACGCGGTTGCCATCGCCGGCGGACGCGATGAGAGAATATTTTTGCGGGCCTTCCGGAACCTTTTTCCCAACAACGACGATTTTGGCAGGTCCTGCCTTCGGCGACAGAATCTTTATGCTCTCCACGTTATCCACCTTATTCCTGCCGGCCTGCGCCAAGGCCGAGGGATTGCCGGGATCGAGAAAAAACGGTCTCACCGCTGCCGATTGATATGGTGTTACGATCAAATCCAGGTTGTTAATGAGTTTTGAGCCTCCAGGATCATGCCAAACCAAGGTAACCCGCAATTCCTTTGTGTCTTCCGGAACGGTGAAGTAATACTTATGACGCATTTCGTTATCCAAGGAGTCTTCTATCATCAAGCTCTGCATGTTCGGGTCGATGTCCCTTTTTTTACTCGCCGGGGCCAAAGAACTCTCCAAATCTGAATCATTAAAAACAGCCGTCCTTATCACCCTCGCTCCCATCTCTCCATCGACAATTCCGTGACCGAAGGTGTAATCGGGCCCCGGCCGGCCAAGATCCCTGGCCGAGTGCACAAGAAGATTTTTCAATGACAAACCACCTATCTTCTTATCATGTCTGCGGAAGTAGTAATCTGCCAGCAATGCGGCTGTTCCACTGGCAGTGGGTGTGGCCATTGACGTTCCGCTGAATCTTCTATATTCACCATCTAAATAAGTTGAATTCAGTCGATAGCCGTTAGTCACTACGTCAGGCTTTATACGACCGTCCAGGGTGGGTCCCCAGCTAGAAAAACCGGTAATGACATCATCCTTCATCGTCGCGCCGACAGTCAGGTTATTCTTCGCGCAGGCCCATGTGGCAACTGAGGCGTACTCAGGATCGGACGGGTGGATATCTTCATAGAACTCATCTTCGTTATCTGAATTTGAATATCCAGCCGCAAAGCCGCTGGGAAGAATTCTCTGTTCGCCCGATTCATGCTTGTGCGGGCCAAGGTAAGAATCCCCGCGGTCATTTCCAGCTGCAAAAACGGCCAGGATGTCATGCTTCCTGATAAAATCATCCAACACTCGCTGTTCATCGTGGTAGTAGCCGAACATCCAGTCCCCGGCCCAATAATTATAACTATCAGCGTCGTTTTCCGGGTCCTGATAGTATTGCCACCCGTCAACTGAGCCCCAGGAATTGCTCGTTATCGTGACTCCATATGCCTTGAGTGCGGACCTCATCTCCTTGACCACGTTTCCGTAGAAGTCGTAAGAGTAAATCCTCGCCGCGGGCGCCATCCCCAGGGCGGAGGGGTTGCCCAGGCCCGAGCCGGCTATCGTGCCTGCAACGTGGGTGGCGTGGAAGTGTGGGTCGTGCTCCTCTTCGATTATCGTCACCCGTCCCGCGAGGTCGGGGTGATCATCAACCGGGCCGCCGTCCCAGACGCCGACTATTGCGCTGCCTCCATCCGCATTTCTGAATTTGGGTTCATTCCGTACGTAATTCACATTCGAGCGCAGGGCGGCGACTCTGTTCTCCAGACCTCTGGCCGGAGCGGCCGGATCGACCCACTCGACTTCTTCCAGTAAGAGCAGACCGGCTATTTCCTGCCAGGAGCATTCAATCTCGACAGATTGCCCCGGATCGAATGAATCTTTCTTAAGAGAGAGTGTTCTTGACTCAAGAATACTGACAGCCTTTTCCTGGGAGACACCCGGAAAGAACTTCACATGAAATCCCAGCGTCTCATCTGCTTGAGTCCTCCGCCAGAGCTCTGGATTCTTTTTGAAAACAGATGATATTCTCATGTCGGGAGACAAATTCAGAACGGCTCTGATTCCAAGCTGTGCAAGCGTTGGCGAAATCTCCGCCGCTGGCTTTTCTTTTCTCACTATGTATGCGTTGCCGCCTATATAGCGGTAAAACCGAATGCCGGTTTTCTCAAGCCGGGCTCGCCTGTCTGCATCGGGGATTTTATGGAACTGTAAAATGAAATGTTGTGCTCGATCCGATATTGAAGCTCTGTAACTCACCGGGGGCGTAAAAACCGCGCTGCCGTACCTGATTTCGTATCTACTCTCTTGTTCAAGATCACCTGAATAGGAATGCGTCGAGCCGAAATAAAATGAAATCAAGAGAAGCAGAAAAACCGATAAAATATTTTTCATGACTCACTCCCTTCTACCCGCAGGCTCTTTTTAACAACCGCCTTACACTGCAGATTCGTGACCTACACCCGGTGGCTGGATCAGAACAGACGATTATGGCTGACTTTACCATCTCTAAGTCAATTCTTATGTAAGTATCGATACATATGGCGTATCGGGGCGGCCGATGCGCCAAATGGAAAAATGCAACAAATATCGGCAGGATAATGCACACCTGAAAGGGCCGATTCTCATTTCATCAGAACTAGTCAGCAAAAGGGAAGGAAGGGAGGTTGACTCCTCGGGGAACTGCTTGCGGGAAAACAAAATTTCTGTGAACTATTGATTTAAAACAGAAAAGCTGGTGGAGCCGATGGGGGTCGAACCCACGACCTCTTGAATGCCATTCAAGCGCTCTCCCAACTGAGCTACGGCCCCACGCAAAGAAAGGGATTGTAGGGATTGAGAGGACGGGTGTCAACCGCGGCGGGGTTTCGGCGAGTACTGCACCGGTTGCAGATGCCGGTGAGATGCGAATGCGTGGGATAACCACGGAATCCAAGATAGGGATGGATCGGTTGCGAATTTACTGTAAAGAAGGGGCGTAACCTATGTCCAGCGCTTCCCGGATGCAATCTTTAGTCTCAGCGGATTATCCACGCGTTAGCGCAACACACGATGCTTCTCAGCCGAGCGTGAAGTAGAAGGTGGCGCCATGGTCGGGTTCTCCCTTGGCCCAGATGAAGCCATCATGGCGATGGATGATGCGCTGGACGGTGGCGAGGCCGATGCCGCTGCCCTCGAACTCACCCTCGCGGTGCAGGCGCCGGAAGGGACTGAAGAGTTCGCCTTCGAGGTTCTGGTCGAAGCCCGCGCCGTTGTCGCGAACAAAGAATACTTCGCGTTGCTCTTTCTTCTCGAGGCCAAACTCAATCCTGGCGCGCTCCTTTTTCGAGGTGAATTTCCAGGCGTTGCCGAGCAGGTTCTCGAGAACTAGTCGCACCAACTGAGGATCAGCGGCGGCCGACAGGTCGTCCTCTATGACGAACTCCACCTGGCGATCAGGATCTTCTTGTTTCAGGCCGGTGGCGACCCTACGCGCGAGTTCGGTGATGTTGACTTCGCTGCGCTGCAGTTCGATGCCGGACATCTGCGAAAGCTTGAGCAGGTCGTCGATGAGCTTATGCATGCGGTCGATGGCACCCCGCACCCTGCCGAGAAATTCATGCGCCTGGGTATCGAGCTGATCCGCGCACTCTTCCTCGAGGATCTGGCAGTAGCCGTCGATGTGGCGCAGCGGCTTCTTGAGATCATGGGAGACGGAGTAGGCGAAGGCCTTGAGCTCGCGGTTCGTGTTGCTGAGCAGACGAGTCTGTTCCTCAAGCCGCTCGCGGTAGCTGGCGGCGTCGCGGTCGGAGCGATGGCGCTCAGTGATGTCGCGTGCGATCGACTGGATCATCGTTCGGCCCCCGACCTCGGTGAGGATGGCCGAGACGTCGGTCGGGAGGATTGCTCCGTCTTTGCGCTCGAGGTTGACTTCCACCCGTAACGACCTGTCTCTGCCGAGCTTTTTCATGGCGGAGTTCATTGTCCCGCGCGCTTCCGGCAACACGAGATCCTGAAACTTCATCTGCAGCAGCTCGCCGCGAGAGTAGCATAGCAGCTCAAGGGCCTTGATGTTGACGTCGGTGATCCTGCCGTCAGGCTCGTGGAGAAAAATCATGTCGTTAGAGCGCTCGTAGAGCTTGCGGAATTTCTCTTCCTGCTCTCTCAGCTCTTCCTCGGCCCGCTTGCGCTCGATCGCCATCGCAACCTGGCTGGAGACGAACATCAGGATGTCCTTCTCCTCGTCGCCGTAGCGTAGGCCTTCGGTGTAGCTCTGAACGACGAGTACGCCGATGGTCGCGCCGCGCGTGCGCAGCGGCACGCCGAGCCAGTCGATCGGCACCGTGCCCACGCGTTCCACCTCGCCCTGGACGGCAAGCTCATCGAATCTCTCGGGCGAGGCAAGCAACGGCTGGCCGAAACGGAGAACATACCCGGTAAGGGTTTTGCCGGGAGGTTCGGGATCGGGTGTTTCGTCGTACTGATCAACAAAGTACGGGTAGCTGATCTGCTGCCTGCCGAAATCATAAAGGGCGATGTAGAAGTTCTCCGCAGGCATCATCTCGGCGACGATGGAGTGCATTCGGCTGTAGAGCTCTTGCAGGTTGCCGGTCTTGGTGACCGCATCGGAGATCTTGTAAACCGAGGACTGGATCAGCTCGGCGCGGATGCGTTCGCTGATATCGGTCAGAACGCCCGTGATGCCAACGAGCTTTCCTTCCTTGCTGATGACGCTGTTGGATACCAGCACATGCCTGACGCTACCCTCGTTATCGTAAACCCTGACCTCGACGGGTTCTGGAAGCCCTTCCATCCCGCGCCTGATGTTTGCCTGCAGGCCGGGCAAATCGCCCGGATGGATAAACCTCCTAAACGGCTTACCGATGATCTCCTTGACCTTGAAACCGGACATGCTCTCGATGACGGGGCTGATGTAGGTCACCACTCCCCGCATGTCGGTTGTAAAGATGACTTCGTTTATGTTCTCGACCAGCGAGCGGAACCTCTCCTCCGACTCCCGCAAAGCCTCTTCCATATGCCGGCGCTCTGTAACATTTCGTACCATTACAAGGTCGGCCGGATTCCCTTCATAGGTAATCAGCCCGGCATTGAGTTCGGCGTGAATCGTCGAACCGTCTGAGCGGAGAAGAACTGTTTCGTAAGCCGACGGCAGGGGTTTGCCCGAAATGCGCCGCTCGTAGCGGTCGAGCAACTTTGGGATCTCGGTCTCGAGGACATACTGCGTGAAGGGCGTTCCTATCAGATCGTCGATATCGTAACCAATCATCGTCGCCAGACTTGAGTTGGCAAACTTGATAACTCTGTCCTGGATGAGAACGATGCCGTCCTGTGCGCGCTCGACCAGGTTGCGGTAGCGCCCCTCGCTCTCGCGCAGAGCCTTCTCCGCAAGGCGCTTGCGCTCCACATCCCTCCTCGCCTCGACAACCCTCTTGATGCTGTTCAGCAGGCGGTCGTAATGGGCGAAGGTCAATTCCTTGGTGTAATAGTCGTCGGCACCCGCCCTCAACGCGCGCGCGGCGAGCTCCTCGTTTCCCTGGCCTGTGAGGAAGATGAACGGTGTTTCGTCGCTGCGGCTGCGGAGGGCTTCGAGGAAATCGAAGCCGCTGGAGCCAGGCATCTGATAGTCACAAAGGATGCAATCGAAGCTCGACTCGTCCAGCTGGTCCATCGCATGCCGCGGGGATCGAGCCGGGTGGATATCGAGCTCCTCGGAAATCCGCTTGAGCCTGATTCCTATAAGTTCCAGATCGTCGACGTTATCGTCGACGTGGAGAATCCGAATCATGAGCACCTCTGGAAAGCCCCTAAACCGAGCAACTATAAATCTGTAACATTTTATTACAAAACTACCCTACAATGCAACTTTTAAATACAGCTTATCTGTTGCATTGTAACTTCTATTTTCAGTAATTTGGCGAAAAACGGCAGCAATCAACCCCTGATCATCGAGCTGAGGAAGTCCTTGTTGCTTTCCGTGACCTTGAGCTTGTCCAGCAAAAGCTCCATGCTCTCGACCACGCTGAGGGGTGTGAGCACCTTGCGCAGTATCCAGACCCTGTTCAACTCGTCCGGCGACATGAGCAGCTCTTCCTTGCGGGTGCCTGAGCGGTTGATATCGATGGCGGGGAAGACGCGCTTTTCGACAAGCTTGCGGTCGAGATGGATCTCCATGTTGCCGGTGCCCTTGAATTCCTCGAAGATGACATCGTCCATGCGGCTGCCGGTATCGATTAGCGCCGTGGCTATAATGGTCAGGCTGCCGCCCTCTTCGATGTTGCGCGCAGCTCCGAAGAAGCGCTTGGGCCGCTGCAAAGCGTTCGAGTCGACACCGCCCGACAGAACCTTGCCGGAAGGCGGAACGATGGTGTTGTAGGCTCGCGCGAGGCGGGTGATCGAATCGAGCAGGATCACTACGTCCTTCCTGTGTTCCACCAGCCTCTTGGCCTTCTCGATCACCATCTCGGCCACCTGGACGTGGCGCGCCGCCGGCTCGTCGAAAGTGGAGGAGATCACCTCGCCGTGGACGGTGCGCTCCATGTCGGTGACTTCCTCGGGTCGCTC
>CBFCZO010000105.1:0-12017 GCA_965602675.1 uncultured bacterium
TCCCCAGCGGGATTCGAACCCGCGTTGCCGGCGTGAAAGGCCGGTGTCCTAGACCTGACTAGACGATAGGGACACCGTCTGGTGGGCCGTGCAGGACTCGAACCTGCGACTCTCTGCTTAAAAGTCAAGGCCAAGTGGCCGCCGAATTCTACATCAAGGCCCGTAACCGCCTTATTCTACAGCAGTTATCCTACCGTGCGGTTGCACCGAGTATAGATGCCAAAACAACAAAAAGCAACACTTATTCAGCCGTTTTGGCGACGATTGCCAAAACAGGCTATCATTCCAAGCGCTCCATAACGCCTTGCCGATACTCCGAAGACAATTCAATGTAGGAAGCATACGTGGTGTCGATACTTACGTGCCCAAGAACCGCCTGGATTACCTTATCGCTCACGCCCTGTTCTTTCAGCCGAGTCGCAACGGTCCGCCTTAGATCATGCGGCGTGCAATACGGTATCTTGGCCTCCTTCACCGCCGATCTAAACGCTTCTGCGAAACTGGACGGCCAGCGCTTCCCCCCGCCCTTCCGGGGAAATACAAATTCTGAATCATTCTGCGGTAAGGCCCCCAGAATCGCCTTTCTCAAACTTCTTGGTCATTTCATGACAATTTATCTCATAAGGGGCACCGTTCCTCGTGTCAGATATCAGGGTGCCCCTAAAAGGAAAAGTGGATCTCCACCATGTTTACTTGCTACCGCTTATAGATTCTCTGTGCTTTCTTTGCCCAGACCACAGAAATAAACATACGTATATAAATTACCGACTATTCGTCTGGTCTGAAGAAAATCAGCCCAAATTATTTTCCGTGAGGAGCTTTGCCGTTAAATAATCTCAGCAATGCGACATTTTCGGAATGCCGCATATCTCAATACTCCACAGTTTTCAGATCCCACAACATCTTTTATTATGGGAGAAAAAATAACTGCATCAAGGGACAATGGTCAACTCCGTTGGAAGGAATGTAGTATGGCGTATCTCCGATTCCATCCCCATTAACATCTATACCGTCATAATCGCTCCAGTAGTTGCCTCTTCCGTTCCAATCCCAGGTGTTTCTTCCTTTATCCCAGGCCTGCGTAACATTATTTAAAAAGTTATTATGAAATATCAGGTTGTTAGATCCATCTATTTCTATCCCGATATTGGCTTTTTTGATGCTGTTTTCAACGAGGATATTATTATCTCCAATTACATAAATCGGCCGATGAAAGTCAAAACTATTACCTTGAATGACATTCTGTTCAGCGGCAACTGAAATAATTAATGCGACGCTATTCTCATGGTACAATGCTTCACTACTGACAGATTCACCAAAACTATTCCCCGCGATCCAGACATTGTTGTCTGAGCTGCTTGAAACTGCGCTCATGTCGAATATTCCGAAACTGTTTCCTTCACCTTCAGTGAGGCCCCCGACAAACAGACTCCGTGTACCGCTACCTATAGTAAGGCCCTCCCACAAAGATTCGAACGGCAAGGTCCCGGTTACATCTAATCCTATATAGTTTCCCATTACCAGGTTGCCAACCGTCTGCGAACCGAATCCAAGAGAACCTTCCACACAAATGATATTTTTCTTGGAAGGGTGTGTGCCTCCGACCCTATTGAAGTTGGCGCCACCACCAATCAATATTGAACTACACCCACTTTTCAATAATTTTGTTCCAGTACAGTCGGTGCCAATGAAATTCCCAATAATAGAATTGTATGAGGTCCCTTGATCATGGATGTTTATGACGGCACCATATCCTGCGACGACATTATTCCTGATAGTATTATTAATAATTAGAGAACCACCGGTTTCAAATGAAATACCATGTATTTTATTTTCTAATAATCGACTGCCGCTAATATCGGTTCCAATGAAGTTTCCCTCAATCAGGTTGCCTTCACAAAGCTCACCTCCTACGCTAATACCATTCCAGCCATTAGCACTTATGATGTTCCCTTTACTTGTTACGGCCCCCCCTAACCTATTATTGATTCCACAATAAATAGATGCACCACTCCATCCGTTTCCAAGTTTCCTTTTCCCACTTGAATCCAAGCCAATTATATTTCCCTGAGCGGAATTGTTATTACCACTAATCTCAAGCCCAAAATCACGATTTGCACTCAGCACATTTCCCTGTCCCACCGGTCCTTTACCTTTGTTTCGATCGCCTCCAATGACATTGTCATTACCCTCGACGGACAGACCGACACCTGAAAAATTGAGGATTTGTAAACCTCTGATAACATTTCCGTCGGAAGCAATGCAAATACCCCAAACAACTGAGTCTTCTTGTATCCTTTTTCCATCGAGAATTACACCTGCATTACTGGCATCGATTGTTATATTCCCCTGCTCGATCGATTTGATGCGACTATTTAATGTAATTGTTGTAGGCTTATCCGGCGGAAAGACGGTACTGTCAAAGGTAATTGTGTCACCGGTGTTGGCCGTTTCGATACATTCGCGTAAAGTGCCCGGACCGCGATTAGCAGGATTTGTTACGACCAAAATATTGGAAGATCGATAATTCTTCTTTGCAGTTCCTTCAATCTTGTTTCTGGAGATACTGCGATATCCTACGGATGATCTTTTACGGTAATTTCGAGGATGAGGTGTGTTTGTGTAGGCGGAACCCAGTTTTTTGCTTTGAACGTGATTATATTTAGTATCTATTACCCGGGACGCATACAAATATTTATTATCTTTATCAACGTTCGATAATACAGATTTATCAAGTACAACCAGTCCTCCATCCTGATCAGCCAAGTATACTGATTCCTTTCCAATATATTGACTCTGAGTATACCCGAAAGTGTTGTACGAACCGGCATGCACAGGTATCTCTGGATTCGAGATATCAACCATTACTAGACCACTACCACCAACCGATACAAATGCAATATCCCCATCAATGGAAACATCCTCTGGGCCTATAGGTAAATAGAACTCCCCAATCTTAGCCGGCTTGACTGGATTTGAGAGGTCAAGGATGGTTAATCCACCAGTGCCGACAGTATAAGCATATCCACCAGAAACTCTTATTATGTGTACGAAATCAATATTTTTATAATGCCCTACAACCTTGAGATTTTTTGGATTAGACACATCGACAATTATTATCCCCCCCATGCCGGCAACTAAGTAAGCATAATTACCATTCAAAGCTATCCCGGATGTAGCATTAAATTCTTCCCTCACAAACAAATTACATAACTCAATAGATCCTAGTTTTTTCGGATTTGACTGATTACTCATATCAATTAAAACCAAACCCCACTCGTTTGCGATGTATAGCACTCCATTCCTAATCACCATATCTCTGGCTATTTCCTTATCATACGATCCAATTTCTTTTGATTTTCTTGGATTCGATATATCCAAAACATATAGCTTATTGCCGGTGCCGGCATAAACATAACGCTGGTCAGACATGATAGAGAACACATTCCCTTTGGTCTTAAACAAGCCTTTTTCTTTTGGATGAGCTGGATTTGAAATATCCACTATGTGCATGCCGCCCCGTCTGGCCGCAACACAGGCATATTTTCCTAAAACTGTAATGCCGCTGGCATAATCTAAGAAATCCACAAATGCTGTTTGTCTTGGTTTCTTTTTGTTCGAAATATCGATTGCGCGCAGGCCAGAATTATTATCCGCAATAAAAACGGTATCTTTACTCACTGCAAGTCTGCCTGCATGAGTATGCCCTTCAAACTCAACTGAGCCGATTTCCTTGGGGCTTGAAGGTGATGAAATATTCAATATTCTCAGCCCCTTGAAAGCATCCGCAACGTAAAGAATGCCTTTTCTCACCTTTACATCAAATGCCCATCCTGGTGTTTTGAAGATCTTTTCGAACGCCGGTTTTTGGGGATTCGACACATCAACAACAACTACGCCTTCCCAGCCATCGGCTATATAGACCTTTTTATGTGTCTGATAATAATCCAGGCCGTATGCATAACCGGATGTATTGTACGATCCGATCTCCACAGGATTTCTCGGGTCCTTGACATCTACTACCTTCAAGCCCGCTCCGGCTGCCGCCAAGTAAGCAACGTTTTTCATTACCACCACATCAAACACATAGCCGAGAGTGGTTATAGCACCCACTTCCACAGGTTTTTTAGGATCTGAGACATCGACCACTACAAGCCCGTCCCAACCATCGGCAACATAAACATATTTCCCTACTACACATACTTCCTCCGGATATCCCAAGGTGTCATGACGTCCAATGATTTTTGGTTTTTTGGGATTCCTGACATCTATTGTGTATATCCCTTCACCGCCAACAGCGACAAACGCTTTATCCTTACTGACGACAATCCCATTAACAAATCCCTCCATCGGTTCTGTCGATCCAATTTGTTTCATCCTTGAAGGTTTTGACGCATCCAGAACAATCATCCTCATACCCTGACCGACAAACATGTACTTGCCGTCAACGGCTACGGCATTGGCCGGCCCACCTACCTGACCCACAAGATCCAATTGCATGCCTGAGCTTGCGTTAGAACGTTTTATAGAATCCGGGGCACTCAGATAAAGTTCTAGAGAATAATTTGAAGATGGGCTAAAACTAAGAATTAGTAATACCCCAATTAGAAACAAATAGTTTTTATAGCACATCTTTACATGCCCCCAATATCCCTATTTATTTCCGGTCAATTACTCCAAAGAATACCACATCTGCGCCCCACCGCAAACCTCACCCTTCCCCAGTTCTCCTCCTCCACAACCTATATGCAGCTATCAGCCTGGGAGCGAAGCTGCTCCTCTCGCGGGGCAGCGAAGTGTGGAGGGATGGGAGCTACATGCGAGGTAGGGAAGGTTACCACTTCTCAATCGAAACATTTAAATACTTCGAAGTCCCTGTAATACCCATGATCATCGAGCACATCGACAAGCATTACCTGGAGAATCGAGGTAAGATGGATCCGGCGACATAGGCTTGTTAGAACTGCTGCAATAAACCGTATCGCACGAGAACCGCTCGCAGACCGACAGCTCACTCGATCTTAATGAGATGCGTTTCCCATTGCATCGTATTGTCGATGTCGAGCTTGTTCCGAAGTTCCGAATTGATGAAAATCTTCACCGTCTGCGGACCGATCACCACGCTCTGGATTTTCAGGAATTTCGTTTTCGCGGGCAGATTGATGTGAAGCGCAGCAAATTTCAGCTCCATGCCCGCCCAGACGAAAGTCTCAGCGGGGTCCCAACCGGATTCATCCCAAAACCACCCCATTCCCATGTACTTCCGAGCATCGGACGTCCCAACGTCTAGCTTTTTGAGGATTTTCAGATCGGCATCCAGAAACTCTATGTAATCGAACGCCATGCCCAGACTACGATTGTCCTTTCCGTCGGGGATATAGACTTTTTTAAATCCGAACTTGACGACATCGCTCGTCCGCCTAAATACAACTTGTTTATTGAGCGCTCTTTTGAGCGTCTTCAGATAAGTGAACCCGAATTCTTTTGAAGGCTCGATGTTGGTTCCCTCATTCCATTCGCTCCAGGAAGTGATGTACAACATGTTCACGTCGGGATCTACGTATTGCCTGGCTTTGACGATGAAGCCCCTGAAGCTCTTGGGGCTTCTTTTGATTATGGGAACGGTCCGGATGAAGTTTTCGTCGTAACACCACAGCGATCCCACAGTGTCGAAGCCCGGGAAAACGCCGGGAATGAAATCCAACCCCAAATCCTCGCTTACATTGTACCAATAGCGGTATTGCGAGATTATCTCGTCTATCGAATCCTGCAGCGCGTAGTTCGCCGGGGGCTTGCCTTCCGCTTTAACCATGGCGTAAGGCATTACTGCGTCAAAAAGTGCCGTTCTCGACACGACCGGCGTCGTATTCCACCCGACTTCTTCGGCGATGATGTAAATGTCCATGCCCGAGCGGCTTTTTACGATTTTTCTCAAATGCTTGACTGCTCTCTTGAAGGCGCCTTCCGCTAGGTAAACGGCCCACAAGTAAACGACCGGTCTTTTCTTGATTTTCAGGTAATTGGGACGCGCTAGGTAAGCATCAGCTGCGTATTTGAAATCAGCGAGAAATTTTTTGCGGATTTTTCGATCGTTGAAGTCGACCGGCCCAAATGTTTCCTCCGTGGGACGTCTCAAACCCGATATTATGGAATAGACAAAGAAGAAATCTATCTCGGGAAAATCGGGATTGCTCAAGAAAGATCTGACCTGTGGATCGAGGGTCTCATAGAAATCCCATTTCGGAACGCCGCACCATTCAATCATGAAAGTATTGATGCCGTATCGCTTTGCCCAGGAGATATGTTGTGAGAGTACGTTTGGATCAAAGTTGCTGTAGTATCCCAGCAGAGGAGTGTAAGCATGGCGCACAGTCCTGTTTCCCAGTTTGAAAGACCAGCCGCCGGCGGAGCCGTCTTCAGGTCTATCGAACCAGGGAGCGTAGTGGGCGGCGACGATCAGGGAATCTTTGTCTTTTTTCTCCGCATGCTCCGAGGCGATCGTCGGCAACAGCACGGCGAGGACAGCGCAGAGAATGCCGAGCCTCTTCGCGTTGAGCGAGCTTTGTTGATGCATCGTATTCACACTGCCCCAATCGAGGGTGTCTCATTTCTAGTTGGAAGTTCGTGGCAGTTCACACTTGTTCGCATCCTAAGCCACCATCTTAGAGCTGTCAACTTCCACGCTGTCTTGGAGCTTCGCCTTTAGCATCCACAGATCCCTGTATCACTGGATGCGGCGGAAGTTTCTATCCGTCGCCAAGAAGGCGGATGCCGCCCAACGAAGGACCATACTGCCGCCCTGCCAACGGCTTACCCGACGCGTCCGCATCTGGACTCCCGAGTGCGGACTCTCTATCAGGTTTGTCGTCCCCAGGCAGCGGCGTAGCGACGGCGAGAGCTCCAGCCGGTTGATGGTAAACATCTCCTCCGGGCCCTCCAGCAGGCTCCTGGCGGCGTCGGGGTAGTAGGCCTCAAGCCACTCGGCCTGCTTGCGTAGGCGGGCTACGCCTTCGCGCCACGGCAGGCGCCAGGCGGCCTTCATCACCGAGCGCACCTGCGACGCCAGCTCCTCGGGAAGCTTATCGCAGACATTCTTGAGCTTGTGGTTGCGGCAGCGCTGAACCGGATTCTTGGCCCCGAACACGCTGTCTATCGCCTTGCGCAGAGACTTGGAGCCGTCGATCACGAACAGATACTTGCGTGACGGGTCCACTCCCCGCTCCACCAGGTCCTCGAGCAGCGAAGTGGCCGACGCGGTGTTCTCGCTGGCGCCCTCGACCAGCCCCAGAACGTGCTTGCGGCCCTCGGCATCGACACCCACAGCAGCAATAAGGTGGTGCTCGCCGAAGACCCGGCCGTCGATGTAGATGATCAGCAAGTTGATCTCATCGAAACGCCTTTCCGCCAGGCGCTGGAGCTCGCGGGCGCTTGACTCGACGAACGAGCGGCTGACCGATGAGCGGCTCACGCCCAAGCTATCGGCCATCTCCGTTATCACTCTGCCGTAGCTTCTTGTCGAGACGTTGTGCATTAGGATCTCAGCTGTGCAGAAACAAGACAAGTTGCTACGGCACACCATTCCCTGTCGAACGACCAGGACACGTAAATCTCGGCTGAAGCGGTGAAGCACCATCTCCTGGATGAGTGAACATTGACATCTGGTCAATCCGAATCTAACATTATCAATGTATCAATTTATAGCCAATATAGCCGCATTACGAATCCGCACAGGAGTGTGTTATGGGTAACGAATCACTAGCAAAAAGCCTCCTTCTAATGGCAACTGCCTGTATCACGTCCCTGTTGTTCGCATCGAGTTCTCTCAACGACCCGTACATCCCCTGCTCGCCAGACCCCGAACTGAAAAGAGACATGGCAACTCATCAGGAATCAGTCCACAGCCGTTTAATCCTGCGGTTTCGAAATATGCCGGACGGCGAACGTCGGAATATCCTGTCTGAAAAGGGTATCCAGCTGCTCAGGCATCTCGGGGGCATCTCGTATCCAGCCTACTTGCAGAGAACAGGACTACGGACTCTTCCAACAATTACTGAGAATAAAGACATAAAGATCCCGTCTCCTGAGACTAAACTGTCTCCCTTGTTTGATCATTCCGAGGGGCTTCTGCAGGGATTAGACAGTTGCTCGTATGTGAAGGTCCGAATCCGATTCCACGAGGATGTCGCCTTCGACTCAGCCTGTGACGTGCTCGAGAAACTGGGCATAAAGATCGCGCAAAACCGGTTCCACTACTTCAATGTGATAGAGACAGAGGCCTGCAAGTCGCAGATCAGGCGGCTGGCAGCAGAAGATCACGTGCAGTGGATTGCTCCCTCACTGCCGCCCCCGCGGCCATTGAATTCAACCGCCGCGAGCAGAGCGAATGTGCACCTTGTTTACAAAAAGAAGAGTTACAAAAAACCAACCGGAAAGGGCATTGTTGTCGGTGTCTGGGACGAAGGCCGTGCCGGCAATCACATGGACTTGGGGAATCGCGTAATCAATGTTCAGAAGAGCAAGGCTGTATCGGACCACACCACACACGTCTGCGGAACCATCGCCGGGGGACACTCAGCCGCCTATAGCGCAATGGGAATGGCGCCAGCTGCAAAGATATTCGTTTACGATTACCACGGCGACGTCATCGGCGAAATAGGTGAAGCACGCGACAAATACGGCATCATGATTGCCAACTGCTCATGGGGTTCAACGGCCGGATGGGAATGGGAGGACATCTCGAAATCTGCCGCACCTGTAAGCAATATTGACATCGCTTGGTACGGCGACCAATGGTTTGGCCTTTACGATTCAGGCACGGAAGATCTGGATCGTTTCATATTCGAAAACAATTTCCCGGTTGTATGGTCCGTCGGCGATGATCGCGACGATTCGTGTTTGGGCCCGCACTACCACGGTAGCAACAGGTCAACAGTATATCAGGACCTTCACCCGCCTGACCCAGAGTACGGTTCGATACTGCCATATTCAACCGCCAAGAACGTCATTTCTGTCGGCGCGACAATGAAGGATGATTACGAGCTGTTCACATCCAACTGGGGTCCTACAAGCGACGGCCGAATAAAACCCGAAATCGTAGCTGCCGGCTACAAACTACGCTCAACACTTCCGAACAACTATTGGGGTAACATGTCTGGCTCGTCATCGGCATGCGCAGTCGTAACGGGCGCTTCTGCGCTACTGATGCACTCTTATCAGAGATTCTATAAGAAGGACATGCCGGCGGACGTCCTCAAGGGAATACTTATCCACACAGCCCGTGACCTGGGAAGGAGCGGTCCCGACTATGAATACGGCTACGGCATGATAGACGCGGAGCTGGCGGCTAAGGTTATTCAGACAAGCGCGTCTAATCTGCTCGCGACCGCAGGAGAGGCGGAATTCACCATGGAGATATCGTCGCCCGGGTATGATCTCTCAAGCAGGATAATCGAGGGAAACATCGACAACAAGAAATTGCAAGCAATGGAAGTAATCGTCCCCAAGCTCTCCAAGGAGTTGAGAGTCACGTTGATATGGAACGATCCGCAAGGCGATGCCCTCGTCAACGATCTTGACATCTGGGCTGTGAGCCCAAGCGGAGGTAAGCTGCGCCCGTTCACCCTGAAACCGAAGAGGCCGAAAGCAGCCGCCAAACGCAAGCGCAATCCCAGGGACAACGCCGAACACGTTCAACTCGAGAAACCGGAAGGCGGCTCATGGAAGTTCTATGTCAAGGGGAAAAAGGTGCCGCAGGGCCCGCAAAGATACGTCCTTATTATTTCAGCAGGAGCCGGCAACACACTGCCAGAAATAAAAACTGAAGGCAAGGCTCTAATGCTTAAGGTGTGGACTGGCGGATCAGATAGCACTGAAAAAACATCCTTTATCAAGGGCGATGACTTCTCGGTCTGGTTTAACTTCAGGCCGGTCAAGAACCCAAATTACGGAACATATTACGGCACGGTAATCCATAAATGGGTCGTCTTCCAGGGGAAGAAGGTCATCCTCAGACAAAATTACGGTTCTGACAGAACCTACCCCACGCCCACCAGCTATTGGCGCTCCGGCTGGTCAGGTAATGTGATCCCAAACGGCCTGGCAGCGGGGATATACACTTATGAAGGATCAATAACGATGGCGAATGGCCTTAGGATATTTGGTAGAAAGACGTTCACGGTCAAATAGAAACTCCAAGTAACGGCGGGAAGTCGAAAGATCCAGTATCGTGGCATTGTTGATGCCCCTTTCACTAAATGGCGCATGGACACTCACCAGAAGAAGACGAGCTCGGCACCAACGCTGGGATCTCAATCCCTGCTCAAACTATCTCGCTTAATTCATACCAGCCTAACAGCAAGACCAGATGGTACACATTATATACACCTGAATTAGCGAAAAATCCGATTATTTATTAAACCGATAGGATACTGTTGATAAATTCTCTCCGCCAGGCGGCTATTAGCGATTGACCCTCGGTTGGCTTCGTACTACAATCATACCTAACATGTTAATAATGTTAGGGTAAGATACAGATGAGATGTTAGAAGGAGAGTCAGGGTGACTTTCTCAGCCAAGCGGTCTATGACAACATCATCCCGCCGGATCATTTCGTTCGCCGGCTGCGAGCCTTGCTGGACTGGGAGTCGCTGGATGTGCAGCTAGGGGACTGCTACCGCCATCGCTTTCCACGATGCCGACGGCATGACACCCGTACCAGTAGCCGGCCTAGCGGTGCTGATGATGGGGCCCGGCACGTCGGTGACACACGCCGCCGTCAGGGTCCTCGCCGTCAACAACTGCCTGGCCGTCTGGTGTGGCGAGGAAAACGTCCGCTTCTACGCCGCCGGTATGGGGGGCACCCGCGGCGCCGCCCGCTTGCTGCATCAGGCCCAGCTCGCCGCCGCCGAAGAGACGCGCCTCCAAGTCGCTAAGCGGATGTACACCATGCGATTCGACGAGTCGATCCCCGAGGGCACCACCATCGAGACGCTACGTGGCATGGAGGGCGCCAGGGTCCGGCGAGCTTACGCCGAAGCCAGCGAGGCGTCTGGAGTCCCGTGGCACGGACGCAGCTACGACCGCGGCGACTGGCGCGCCGCCGACCCGGTCAACCGCGCCCTCTCCGCCGCAAACTCCTGCCTCTACGGCATCTGCCACGCCGCCCTCCTTTCGGTAGGTTATAGCCCCGCCATTGGTTTCATCCACACCGGAAAACAGCTCTCCTTCGTCTACGACGTCGCCGATCTCTACAAGACCGAGATCAGCGTTCCCGTGGCCTTTTCGGTGATCGCAGACGGCCATGAGGACGAGGTCGAGCGAGCGGCGCGGATGGCATGCCGCGACGCCTTCCGCCGCGCCCGGCTGCTCAAGCGCATCATCGCCGACATCGCCGCCCTCATGGGTGACGCAATGGAAGAGGAGTTCTCGCCCTACGACGAGGACGAAGCGCTGCCGGCCGACCTCTGGACACCGTCGGGCGAAGAACCCGAAACGATAATGTAGGAGGGACGGCCATGGTTGTGATGATTCTCGAACGCGTCCCCTCCGGCCTACGCGGCAAGCTCACGCGCTGGCTGCTGGAGCCTCGCGCAGGCGTCTTCGTCGGCACCGTCTCTGCTGAAGTCCGAGAGCGGCTCTGGAACCTCTCCCGCCAGAAAGGGGGCCGCAACGGGGCGGGCATCCTCATCCACAGCAGCAACACGGAGCAGGGCTTCCGCGTCCAGAGCTTCGGCGACGGCTCGCGCGAGATGATCGATTGCGAGGGCCTGCAACTGGTCAGAAAACCGCCCACAGAACGGAAGCTATCAGAACCTCAGGGCAAGTAAACCGCGGTGGGGGTACCAATCGGGTGCCCCCACCCCACCAGTAGCGCTTTTTTTAACTCCACGGCACAACACCGTGGAGTTGTCCCCACACACGTGGGGGTGAACCGCGCCGCCACCCGCGACACAGGCAATATTACGAGTTGTCCCCACACACGTGGGGGTGAACCGGGCGAGATCGCCGAGTTGCTACAG
>CBFCZO010000106.1:0-11995 GCA_965602675.1 uncultured bacterium
TCTTCGGCCTCCGGCGCGTGCGCCCGCACCAGATCGTAGCAGTCCTTGCTCGCAAGCAGCTTGTTCACCAGCTCGATGTGCAGCGTGTGCCCCGCCTTGTGCGCCACAACATGCCCTTGAATCCGGTGCCCGATAAACGTCAGGTCGCCGATCGCATCGAGTATCTTATGCCGCACGAACTCGTCGCTGTAACGCAGATGCTTGTTGAGGATGCGGTTCTCGCCGATCACTATCGCGTTCTCCAACGAACCTCCCAGGGCGAGCCCCGAGCGGCGCAGATGCTCCACGTCGCGCATGAAACCGAAAGTCCGCGCAGGCGCAATCTCATCGCCGAAAAGCTCCTCGTTGACGAGGATGCTGCGGCTCTGCCGCTTGATCAACGGATGCTCGAATTCGATCGCGTAGGTGATCCGGTAAGCGTCCGAGGGATAGATCGCTATACCTTTGTCGCCGTCGGAGATCTTCACCGGCTTGAGCACGCGAAGAACCCGGCGCTGGCGCGTCTGGATGCGCGCCCCCGCCTCGTGCAGCATAAAAATGAAGGGCGCGGCGCTGCCATCCATTATCGGCAGTTCCGGCCCGTCAATCGCCACGTCCAGGTTGTCGATCCCAAGGCAATAAAGCGCTGCCATGAAATGCTCGACAGTCTGCACGCTCGCCCCGTTCAGGCTGATCGAGGTGGCGTACGCCGTCGTCGAGAAGTTCTCCGGTATTGCAGGGATGCGGACGCCATCGAGATCAGAACGGATAAAACTTATCCCCGCATTGGGTGCCGCGGGGCGAAGTTGCATCAGAACTCGATGACCGGTGTGAAGTCCTATGCCTGCAAAGGATATATGATCTTTGATCGTTCTCTGGTGTGTCATATATTTTATACCCGACCCACTCTATACTTTTCCCCGGCAAGTCAGCTGCACAAACCGTGCCAATACTGGCGATTCGGCGTCAAATCGTAACTCGTTATGAAACAACAACTTACAACCATCGATATTTTTACCGCCGCCGAACACCGGCGCTTGCTGTTGTGTTTAAACAACAACCTCAAGGCCCGCTGTTGCTAATACGCAAATGGCGAGCCTGCATCGAAGCGCAGAAATTACAACAACTTACGGGGAATAGCAACATCGATCTTCATTCGGGATGCGCCGTGACCCCACTTTATAATCCTTATATGGCGCCCGGAAACTCACCTCTTGCCCCGCCGAACGAGTTTCCTCACGCCCTCCGGATCCTTCAAACCGCTCCCCGTCAGCGGAATAACGACCTCCGCATCTCCCAATCTCAGCTTCTTCAGGGCTGCGGGCGCCACCGCCGACGTCGGCTCCACGAAAAAGCCCCTCCCAACGAGCTCGCACAGGGCCGCGGCTATCTCTTCCTCTCCCACCACAACCACATCGCCGCCCGTCTCCTCTATCGCCCGCAATATCTGTTTCGCCCGCGCGGGTTTTCTCACCCTGATTCCCTCGGCCACCGTACTCCCGCCTTCCGTGGAATCCGCAGCGCTCTCTCCCCGCCGCATTTCAAACAACGGCGCAAAACCCTCCGCCTGAGCGCCGATCAACGCCGGCAAACCATCGATCACACCCAGGCGTTTCAACTCGCTGAAGCCGATGTAGCTGCCGTAGAGCAGCGAACCGTGGCCCACCGGGAAAATGATCGCTTCGGGCGCCCTGCCTCCGAGCTGCTCCACTACCTCGTAGGCGAACGTCTTCGTGCCGTGGAAAAAGTAGGGATTCCAGTAATGGCTGGCGTAGAAAATCTCGCCGGCGCGCTCGCGCACCGCCTCCGCTGTCTCCTCCCGCCCGCCAGCGATTCGCACTAACTTCGCTCCCGCGGCCTCGATCTGTGCCGTCTTGCCGCCGCTCGTCGCTTCCGGAACGTAGATCTCGCAGCCGATCCCCGCCGCCGCGCAATATGCCGAAATCGCCGCCCCGGCGTTGCCGCTCGAATCCTCAACCGCTGCCCTGATCCCCAGTTCCCTGGCATGGTTGATCAATATCGCCGCCCCGCGATCCTTGAACGAGCCGCTCGGCGCGAGGTACTCGAGCTTGAGATGAACCTGCCCCCCCAGGAAGCCGGCCCGCACCAGCGGCGTGCCCCCACCCCCCTCGCCCAGGGAGACCATCGCTGCCGCATCTTCTATCGGAAGCGCTTCCCCGTAGCGCCGCAAGCCGGATTCCCGGCCGCTGAAACTCCTGAAATCGAACTCCGGGTGGAAATCGAGATCCAGCGGCCCCCCGCAAACGCAACGCCACGGCGCGCCCCCGGCCTCATAGCTCGCTTCGCATTCCGAGCAGACTAATCGCATCCTTCCCCTCCCTGCATATACGTCGCCGATTTTAGACCTTGCGGCCGCGCTTTAAAACTGTCTGGAGAAAAATGTGTCGCGCTGGAGCTCAGGGGGTGGCGTAGTAGCCCTTGCGGTGGCGCACCACCAGGTCCGGCCGGTTCTTGACTTTGAGCGTGATGTCGCGCCACTTGCCGTCGCGCACCTTGTTGTTTGGATAATAGGCTATCGTGTACTGGCTGCGCAGGTCCCGCCCAATCGCCGCATAGATGCCCGGCAGGTGGCTGATGAAACTGGGAAAATAGGCTTGCCCCCCCGAGATTTCCGCCATCGTTCGCAGCTGGCGCATCGTTGCCTGTGTCTCGTGACGCTGCGTCTGCGCAACCGTCAGCGTCTGCAGGCCCACGCTGTAGACCAGCACGCTCGTCTTCTGCAGGTAGTCCAGCACTTCGTCGTAGCCGAAATGGCTGTCCGTGTCGTCGCCGTCCGAAAGCACCACGATTACCCGCTTGCCCTTCAGCTTGAACAGCTTGCGCGCCGTCCCCGCCACCGCGTCGTAGAGCGCCGTTCCCCCGTTGGGGCCCGTCATGTATATCGCCCGCACCAGCGCATCGACATCGTTGGTCAGCGGCTGGTACATCAGCAATCTGTGGTCGAAGCCGAGCACCATCGCCCGGTCTTCCTCCTTGATCAACGCCTTGATCAGGTCCGAGGCCGCGCTCTGCGCCCGCACGATGCGCTCACCGATCATGCTCGAGCTCACGTCCATCAGCAATGCCCCGGTCAGCGGCGTCGCCTCCGACGTGAAGAAGGAGATCTCCTGCGGCCGCCCGTCTTCCTCCAGCAAAAAATCGTCCTGGGTCAGACCGCGGACGTAATTGCCCTCCGCGTCCGTGATCGATCCATACAGGGTTATCAGCTCCACCCGCACCGTGTAGCCGCTGCCCGTTTCTTCCCGCAGAACCAGCGTGTTAACCGACTGATTCCCGCCCGTTGTCCGCGCCACCGCCCTGATCCTGTGCACGCTGCCGGGCGACACCTCCACCACCGGGAAAACAAAGGGAGCCGCCTTCTTGCTGCCGATGCTCACGCCGTCGATAAAAACCTCGACCCCCGCAAGCTCATGGCCCTGGCTTACGAACACCTCGAGCCTGATCTCGCTCCCCGGTGTCAGCCGCTGGCCCTCCAAGGGACTGACTATCTCCACCGACACGGGGCTCTCCTGACCCGCTGCCGAAAACAGTAACGCGGACGCCAAAATCGTTCCTGATATGAGTGCTGCTATTTTCATCTCTCCGAGATTAATCACTCCTCGCTCGCAACTCTGTAATCGCCGCTACCACAACTACCGCTCTTACGCTGCCCCGATTCCCGATTTTCACTTACGCCTGAAACTCTCCTGCCTCTCGGTCAGCCTTTCGATCAGCTTCAGCTTCAGTTCGTGGCCGATTCCAGCCCCCTGCGGCACCCTGATCTGCCCGCCGGGCTCCAGCACCACCGGCGGATCGATGATGTCCTCCTCCCAGTAGCGGTCGCTCGCCGATATGTCGCCAGGGATCTTGAAATTCTCCAGGCTCGCCAGGTGGATGTTCAGCAGCCGGCCCACCCCGCTCTCCAGCATCCCGCCGCACCACACCGGAATCCCGTTGTCCCGGCACATATCGTGAACCTTTATCGCCGCCGTCGGGCCGCCCACCCGGCCCTGCTTGATGTTGACGATCCCGCACGAGCCCAGCTCGATCGCAGCCTCCAGGATTCCCACGCTCTTGATCGACTCGTCAAGGCAGACCGGCGTCGTGATTTTGCGCTGCAACTTCGCGTGATCAGTGATGTCCTCATACGAAAACGGCTGCTCGATCATCATTAAATTGTGCTCGTCGAAACGAGCCAGGTGATCCGCCTCCTCGATCGAATACGCGCAGTTCGCGTCAACCATCAGCGGCACGTCCGGCAACTCCTCCCTGATCCGAGCCACCACGTCCACGTCCCAACCTTGCTTGATCTTGATCTTGATCCGCTGGTAGCCCTCCGCCTTGTACTTCCCGATCAGCCCCAGCAGGTCCTCCACCCGGGGCTCGATCCCCAGGCTGATGCCCGTCGGCAACTGCGTCCGCTCCCCGCCGAACAGCTTGTACAGAGGAACACCTTCCTTGCGGCCCTTGAGGTCCCACAACGCCGCCTCCAACGCCGCGCGCGCCATGTTGTTGCCCCTCACAAAACCCGACTCCCTGTAGTAACTCCCGGCGTCGCCCGATATCCGCCCCCCCCCGCCCAGCAGCGCCGGGATCAGAAAATCCTTCAGCACATGCCAAGCCGTCTCCGTCGTCTCCGCGCTGTAAAAGGGGTCGTCCCCCGCCACGCACTCACCCCAACCCTGCACCCCGTCCTCGTCGACGCTCACGAGCAGCACGTTGCGCGTATACTGCCGCCCGAAGCTCGTTTCGAAAGGACGGATAAGCTTCATATGAAGAATGCGGAGCTCGACACGATCTATCATCACAAACCCTCTTTCTGCAGAATGTAAATTGATACCGGCTTTCCTGTCTCCCTCCGGGAAAGCACGTCCACCAGCGTGTAACCCCTCTCGAATAATTCGGGAAAAACCTCCCCCGTCAGCCCCCGCCAGCGCACCGCCGCCTCGCGATTCCTCAACTTCATCTCCTGAATGCCGCCCGGCACCGGCACGCCGATGTACTCGTCTTCGAGCTTGCGTACCGCCCCCTGCGGCACCACCACGCCCCCCGCATCCCCCGCATCGAAAAGCAACGGAATCGATTCCGCCGCCACCGGCGGGCGTTTCGGCTTGCCCTTCGCGCACGCAGCAACCCTCTCGCTGTCCAGCTGCCAGTGAGCGACAAATCTGTCAGTCGGCAACCCTTCGTGCAGGTGGCCGGTGCTCGAGCCGTATACATTGAATAGATATTCTTTGGCGACGCACCCCAGAGTGACGATATTCAGCCGGGCGTTCAGCGTCTCCAGCGGATCGAAGGTCCAACGGCAGATCGTCACTCCGCGCTCCAGGATCATCTCCCGCTGTTTCCACTTCAGCTTCTTGCCCAGGCCGCGTCCGCGGTACTCGGGCAAAACCGCCAGCATGTGCGACCACTGAATCGGAGTCCTGCCCTCTCCCTTGCCCATCAACCCGTAAAAACTGTAGCAGAACGCCACAATCCGGTCTTCGCGGTCGAATGCTCCCAATACCACCCCGCCCAGCTTCTGATGCAGCATGATCAGGTGGGGTGCCGCCACGTCGGCGGGCGCGAAACCCCAGACCACCTTCTGAATCTCGGCGATGCGGAGGAAATCCTCCTCGCGGACTACCTCCCTGATCTCGATCTCCTCGTGCTCAGTCATGTCTGATAACCCGAATCAGATTCGCAACATCAACTCCGTCAGCAGAGCCCCCCGGTCGGGAATCCTGCTCACCAGAACGTGCTCACGCAAAGCATGTGCCCCGTCTCCGTCGAGACCCAAACCGTCGATCGTCGGCACCCCCAGCGCCGCCGAGAACGATCCGTCGCTGCCACCACCGCTCAATCCCGTTTTCAATTTGAAACCGAGTTCGGCGGCTATCTCCTGCGCCTGCGCCGCTATCGCGCTGCTCTCCGGCGTCTCCTCCATCGGCGGCCGCTCGAAACCGCCCGTTATTTTCAGTTCCGCGCCCTTTAACACCGGCTCCAGTGCGCGAATCCTCTTTTCCACTTCCAAAGCGTCTTCGACCGTCATGGCGCGGAAATCCACGCAAGCCGCTGCCCTGCCTGCGACCACGTTCTCCTTGGTCCCGCCGCTGACGATGTCGACGTTGACCGTGATGCCCCGCTCCGGATCGTTCATCTCCACCAGCCGCACGATCTGCAGCGCCAGCTCATGGATCGCGTTGACCCCCTTCTCGGGAGCGATTCCCGCGTGCGACTCCTTGCCCAGCACCTCCATCTTTACGCTGCCGACGCCCTTCCTCCGCGTCTTCAACGTGCCCCCTTCCAACGGCGGCTCAGGCACCAGCACGGCCGTCGCCTGCCTCGCTTCGCGCTCGATCGCCTCGCGGCTGTCGTGGCTCCCCACCTCTTCGTCAGGCGTGCAGAGGAACACTATCCGCCTGTCGAGCTCGAAACCCAGCTCACGGATTGCCTCGAAAGCGAAGAGTGTCAGGCAAAGGCCGGATTTCATATCGAAAACGCCGGGACCGTGAAAACGGTCGCCCTCACGCCGTAACTGCGGCTTGTTCTCCCCCTCCACCGGCCACACCGTATCCATGTGGCCCAGCACCAGGATCGTCTTCTCCCCCTCCCCCAGCTCGGCCCTGATCCGCGGCCCCACATCGCCGGCGACCATCGAGAACCTGTGGCTGAATCGCCGCAGTAACTCGGCGAAATGCTCGCCGAAGCGGTCGAGCCGCTCCTTGTCTCTCGACGGCGTCTCAAGCTCAACCAAACGCTCCAGCGTCGAGAGAAACCGGTCCGCATTCGAGGCGAAATAATCTCTGATTCTCAATACTCGGCCGGACATCCCCTCACACCCTCGTTTCGCTATCCACCTGCGTATAAAGCAAAGCGGATGCCAACGCCCCAACTCTATCCATCCCCGCAGCCGGATGGATACAAAAAACCTACTTGATCTTCCTGGCTTCCTGGTCGCGGCCGCCCTGGTGCAGAATCACGTGCGAAACCTTGCCGTCCTCTCCTCGCACGAAAGTAAGCTGCGCGTCTACGTCCATCAGGAAGAATTCTGTCTCCGACTCGGCAAACACCTCCAGCTTCGGCTGGCCAGTCGCCTGCGAATAGAATCTCCCCTCCTCTACCGTAAACGCAAGAATGAAACCGGGATTCAGCTCATACTCCCCGGCATACTCCTCCAGCAGCGGCGTTTCCACCTCCACCGGAGTGCGGATCTTGATCGGCTCGTAATCCTTGCCCGTAGCCACCGCGGCTATCCGCTCCATCGCCTGGCGGAGGGAACCGGACTCGATATTGCACAGCACGATGATCACCATATCATCCTCGACGAAGCGGCTGATATTGGTGACGAATCCGTTGATTCCCCCGCCGTGCGCTATCACCCTCTTGCCGTCCACTTCCCTGATGCCCCAACCATACCCGTAATTGCTCTTGAACGGCGTGAACATCTTCTCCAGCGATTCCTTCGTCAGCAGTTTGTCCGTGTAGAGCGCCCGGTCCCACTTGAAAAGATCGCCCACCGTCGAATACATCGCCCCCGCCCCGCTGGGGATCGACATGTCGATATACGCGGAGTTCCGCACCTCCAGCCCGTCCAGCGAATAGCCGGTCGCCCGGTGAGGCAGGATCGTCTCGTGGTGGTCGTAGCCGGTCTCCTCCAGACCCAGCGGCTCCAATATCCGCTCCCGAAGCAATTCCTCCCAACTCTTCCCCGTCACCTGCTCCAGTATGTAGGAGAGCAGCAGGTAGCCCGAATTGCTGTAGGAAAACCTCTCTCCGGGCTCGAAATCCAGCGGCTTGTGCTTGAAACGCTCGACGATCTCCTCCAACGTCGAAGGGATCATCGCCGTTTCCAAATATTCCGGGAAGCTGGTGAAATTCGGCACGCCGGAGGTATGCGTCAGCAAATGATGTATTGTTATCTTGTCCCCGTCGGGATAGTCGGGGATGTAATCGGTCAGCTTATCCTCGACGCTCAGCTTGCCCTCCTCCTGAAGCTGCATGAGTATCATCGAGGTGAACTGCTTCGTCACAGAACCCAACCTGAACTTCGTCTCCGGGCCGCAGGGCACGCCGTGCTCCCGATTGGCCGGCCCGTATCCCTTGGCGATTAACACTTCCCCGCCTTTCGCAATCAGTAGCGACCCGCTGAAAAGATCCCTCTCCACCAGTGGAAGCAAGAGTTCGTCGAGTTTCTGCTCCAGTTCGCTCTTGACCTCGGCGCTGCCAGCCCCGCACGAAATAATCACAGCGGCCGCAAGCGCGGCAAATACCAACACTATTTTTCTGCTCATCACCGACCTCATTGGTTGTTGGATGCATTTACAAAAGGGATTTTGCCCGATCGGACTGATTATCTCGCATTTTGTGGAGAATTTCGATTTTTTCCTTGTCTCAGGCGGATGCATCTCTATAATCTGATTCGTGTTCGGTTATTCGTGCTCTTCTCACCAAACCGGAGTGAACAAAATGGCTCATTATATTAATGATGATTGCATTGCCTGCGGGAGCTGTATGGACGAGTGCCCGACGGGCGCTATTACTGAGGGCGACGAGAAATACTCCATCAATCCGGATATCTGCACCGACGTCGGCGCCTGCGTCGAGGTCTGCCCGACTGATGCTATCCACCCTCTCGAGGAATAGGCGATAGCGTACAACCCACAAGAAAAGCGCAAGAAAGATAAGCGCCAGGAACGCAAGCCGCGAGCCGCGCCGGTCATCATAGCGGCGCGGCCTGCGCTTGTACACTCCTCTCACAGGATTCTGATCGAGATCGACGGCTCTGGCTTCCAGCGAAACCAAAAAGTGGGCATCGTCGGCAAGGGCGCGACGGTTCTCGAAACCACCTACGAGTCGGCCTCGCTGCTGCGCGCACTCATCCGCATCGACGACGGCGACAGCTTCGCCGCCCCCTTCACCGATGAGCAAAGCGAAGAGCAAGAGCCGGAAAACCCCAGCCTGGAACTCCGCGTCGCCGGTGCCGGACAGCAGAGCGAGCCGGTCTCCATCATAATCCAGGTCTCGCCCGTCCCAGGCATGACGGTTGTCCCCGCCGGACCCTTTATCTTCGGCAGCGATGAAGGCTCGAGCTTCGAGAAACCCGCCAGGCAGGTCCTGCTCCCGCAATTCGCCTGTGCCATCCTCGAAGTGAGCAACAACGACTACCTCGAATTCCTCAACTACATGCAGCAAACCGGCGACCACAGCCGCTGCCACCCCGACGAGCCCCCGCGCCACAGCCACGTGCCCGACCGCTGGGACGACCCCGCGATCCGGCACCCCAACGCGCCCGTCACAGGCGTCGACTGGTTCGACGCTTACTCCTACGCCGCCTGGCGCGGATGGCGTCTGCCCACCGAGCAGGAGTGGGAAAAGGCCGCGCGGGGCACCGAAGCCACGCCCTTCCCCTGGGGCAACAAGCCTGATCCGGCCCTCGCAAACACCGCCGTCACACGCTTAAACGTCCAGACCGTCAAATACAAACCCGAAGGCCGCAGCCCATTCGGCCTCTACAACGCCGCGGGCAACGTCTGGGAATGGACCGCCGGCGACGGGCCCGCCGCCGGGCAGAAAGTGATCCGCGGAGGATCGTTCCGCACCAACCTCACGGGTTGCCGCACCTTTGTGCGCAACTGGCTTGACAAAACAGCGCGCCGCGACGACGTCGGTTTCCGCTGCGCGGCAGATCTCGATACGGTAGTGAAGTAAGTCCCCTCACTTTACTCCGAATCGGTCCCGTTGTTATACTCCCGTGACTTGACGAGGCGATACGAGCATGAATCTTAACTACATCATCTGGGTTATCACGCAATTCGGCGCATTCATCCTGGCGCTCAGCATCCACGAGGCAGCCCACGCTTTCGCGGCTTACCGCTTCGGCGATCCCACGGCGAAAATGGAGGGCCGCCTCACGCTCAACCCCGCGGCACACGTCGATCCCATCGGCACGCTCCTTTTCCCCGTGATCGCAGCCATCACCCACTTCCCCCTTATCGGCTGGGCTAAGCCCGTGCCGGTCAACCCCTACAACCTCAAGGACCCCAAGCTCGACCACGCCTTCATCGCCGGCGCAGGCCCCTTCAGCAACATCCTCCAGGCCCTCTTCTACACAGGCGTCATCTGGCTGATGGTGCCCTTCGCAGGACCGCTCTTCCTGACGGCCGCGGGCTCATCCTCACCCCTCTACTGGCCACTCTTCATCATCTCCATGTTCTGCCTCGGAGGCATCATCATCAACCTACTGCTCGCCATCTTTAACCTCATACCCATACCCCCTCTCGACGGCGGATGGATACTCGGCGGCATCCTCCCCGACTCAGCCGCGGAATTCCTGCGCAGCCTCGCCTCCTTCGGCTTTCTTATCATCATGATGCTCGTCTACGCAGGATTCTTCTCCTACATCTTCTACCCCATCCTAAACCAGTACATGCGCGCCTTCTTTCCCGACTACGCCTACTACGTCCTCATGCGCGTCGGACTCATCGGGTAGCAGCGTGAACGATCATCAAACCGGCGAGGACGCCGCCGGACACAAGTTCAAACTGGATGTTTTCGAAGGACCCCTCGACCTACTCCTCCACCTCATTCGCGTCAACGAGGTCGATATCGCCGACATACCCATAGTAGAGATTACCGACCAGTTCCTCGCCCACCTCGGCCTGATGAAAGAGGTCGACATCGAGATCGGCAGCGAATTCATGCTAATGGCCTCCACCCTCATCTACATCAAGAGCAAGATGCTCCTGCCCCAGACCGACGAAGCCGAAGAGCTCCGCGAGGAGCTCGTCGAGCGCCTGCTCGAGCACGAGCAGTACCGCGCCGCCGCGGCCGCCCTGGCAAGGCGCGAGGATGAGGAAAGCCGCTACTGGACCCGGCCGCCCACCGCGCCCAAGCCCGAGCTCAAACAGGAAGAGCAACTTGTCGACGCCGACCTCTTCGACCTTATCTCCGCATTCCAGCGCGTGCTCGTTTCCCTCGGCTCCGACGCCGCCATCGCCTTCGAGCCCCGCCAGTATGCCGTCGAGGACAAAATGGAAGAAATCCGCGATGCGCTCAAAATCACCGACCGCTTCGCCTTCTCCGACCTGACCCACCGCTACCGCGTTAAAAGAGAGCTCATCGCCGTCTTCCTCGCACTACTCGAGCTCATGCGCAAGCGCGAAATCCGCCTCCTGCAAAACAGAATGTTCGGCGAAATCCTCGTCACCCGCCGCAAGTAGTCCACCCCTGATTTCATCCGGCAGGATACTCTCAAGATGACCGTTGGGGCGAATGATCCTTGTCCGCCGGGGCTGTTGACCGCGAACCATTTGTGTAATAATCGCCTCTCGAATTCTGATCTATGCGGAATGATTCATGGACGACCTGAAAGCGAAGATTGAAGCGCTTATTTTCGTCGCGAACGAGCCGGTCCCGCGCGACCGCCTCCTGCAACTCTTCTCCGACCGCGACGGCGTCGAGATCGAGGAAGCCCTCGACACCCTCAAGCGCGACTGCGAAAACGACGGACGCGGCATCCGCCTGCGCGAGGTCGGGGGCGGCTTCCAGTTCTTCACCCGCCCCGACTGCGACGACATCATCCGCGAATACCTCAACGTCCGGCGCCGCAGCCAGCTCAGCGCCCAGGCCCTCGAAACCCTCGCAATCGTCGCCTATGAGCAGCCGATCTCCACGCCGGAGATCCGCGAGATGCGCGGCATCGACCCCGGCCACGTCCTCCGCACACTGCTCGAACGCAAGCTGATCCGCATCGTCGGGCGCAAGGACGTCGTCGGTAGACCCTTCATCTGGGGCACAACCAACCGCTTCCTCGTCCACTTCGGACTCTCCTCCCTGGACGACCTGCCCAAACCCGACGAATTCGTCTCGCTCCTCGACGAGGAGCGCAACGCTGGCCCAAATGAACACGAAAAAGAAGAAAAAGACAGCCGCTGGCTCAGTGCGCCTGAATAAATTCATCGCCGCCGCGGGGGTCGCTTCCCGCCGCGGCGCCGACGAACTCATCACTGCCGGCAGGGTCACCGTCAACGGC
>CBFCZO010000107.1:0-11954 GCA_965602675.1 uncultured bacterium
GCGGGACGGCATCTTTAAAAAAGATGGGCAGTACTCTCTTTCTCAAATTACGGATGTAATCATCTTTCAGAAAATAGAGACTGTCCCTCTTCTCTTTCTATAGGCGGTCTCTTGACCGCCCCGCGCGCGGACACAACTCTCCCCTCATGGAAAAGCGAAACCGCCGGGGGCGTGGATATTACTGCCCGGCTCAGCGGATCTTTTTCATGTGATAGCTGAACGTTGTGTACCATTTGACGTTGCCCTCGGCGTCCAGCTCGAAGATGTGCTCTTCTCCAAGCTCCCCATCCTTGCGCACGCGCCGGAAGACATTGCCGTCGATATGTTTGAGTTCCGTTATCGCCTCTGCCGGGCTGTCTGATGGCAGGCCTATGGTTGCCAGGGAGCCTTTCCAGATAAACACCGCGGCCTCACCCCAGTGAGTGCCGTATAGCCCGGTGTATTTCTTCAGATCGACCGCTGCGGACTCTGGCTCTTCTGAGGCTTTCAACGCCTCGGCAATTGCCGGTGCCACAATCTCAAAGGCTTTGGCCGTGTACGTCCCGCTGTTCGCATCCGCGGCGTTGGTCATGCATATGATGGCGATCTTGTCTTTCGGGCTAAGGGCCAGTTGCGTCCGGTAGCCGGGGCAATTGCCGCCATGGCCGACAAACGTCTTATCCTTCGGACGCCAGGTGGCGAAGCCGAGACCCCACTTGGTCTCCCAGTCCGGGTCGACCCAGTGAACCCTCTGCATTTCCTTCAGCGTGTAACCGCTCAGCACACCGGCATCCTTGTTCTCCAGCGCCCGGAACTGCCACGATGCGAATTTCCCCAGGTCGATCACCGTGGAAGCCAGCCCGGCTGCAGGGGTGAATCCCTTCGCGCTGAACAGTGGCAGTTGCTCCCGATCGCCCTCGCGCCCCCAGCGGCTGTAGCCGATGGCCAGCCTGCCGCCGTACTCCTTTTCCGGCATGTAGGGCGTGGTGTCGCTCATGCCCAGAGGCTCCAGGATGTGCTCGCGTATATAATCGTCGTAGGGTTGCCCCGATACCACCGCCACGATCTCCCCCAGCAGGGTCATGCCCAGGTTGGAATACTGGAAATAGGTGTCGATCGGATAGAGCGTTTCCTGGCCGGGGAGTTTTGCGATCATCACCTCCCTCTCTGGCCACGGCAGGTCGGGCTCGCCCTCATACTCAACCTCCGATTCGCGCGGCAATCCCGATGAATGCCTCATGATCATTCGAATCGTGATCGGCGGAGCGTTCGGATCGGTCCTTTTGATCTCGAACCAGGGGAGGTACTTGGATATCGGATCGTCCAATTGCAGCTTGCCGGCATCGCGAAGTTGCATCACTGAGGTGCAGGTAAACAGCTTCGATATCGAGCAGATGCTGTAAATCGTGTCGGGCCGGGCCGGCACTTCATCTTTCACGTTGGCAAACCCGTAACCGTTGCTCCACACCAGTTCCTGGTCGTGCACTACCGCAATGGAAATCCCCGGCATGCGTTTATATCCGAGCTCCGACTCCAGCCAGATATCCAGCAGGTTAAGTGCCTCCTGCACCCTCGGGTGGTCCGCGACATTCTTCTCTTGCGCGAGCAGAGGAACTGCCGTCAGCAGCACCAGGGTAATGATCAATAGCCCCTTTCGAGTGACTAAACGGTACATAGCCGCCTCCTATTGGTCGGTAATCGAGAACAAGTTTATAATACATTATAGGCAGCGAAAAAGATGATTGCCGAAATATTCGGAAAAATCCGAAATTATGGGTCCTCCTGCTCCCTGCCAATCCCTACACCAACTGATACATATATTGTATTAAATGTTGACTTTTTTTTGATCTAAATTCTATAGTGCTGTCTATCATCTAATTAATAGAGGGCGGAAAAATGAAACGAGCAGGAATACTCCTGGTTGTTCTGATGTCGCTTTTCAATTGGGTCGCTGTCTTGGCTCAGGATGAGCAGGAAGAGGAAAAGAAATTTGAATGGACCCCCGATCTTGAGTGGGAGCCGCCCGCGGACCTGCTGGTCGGCATCGAGAAAATAGGTGCACTCAACACCTTGAGCAAATCCCTGAAAATAAGCTACCCCGAGACCATCAAGGTTGTCGGCGACGATCTCTATCTGTTCGATGTCGAAATCGAAAAACTCCTCCTCTTCGATGCCGCCGGCAATTTCCGCCGCTCCCTCTTCAGTGAAGATCAGAAAATCACAGGCCACGTTCGCTGGATGAATATCGACGATAAAGGGAGAGTTCTCTTCAACGACTACTCTACCTTTTATCTCTTTGCCGACGGTGAAATCACCAGCTATAAGAACTACCACAGAGTTAGCGCTATCGCCTGGAACGGCGAAACCATCTTCGGCCTCAATCTGCAGGCTGTCGAGCGGGAGGAAAAGCTGATAAAGGAGGTCACGCTCGATGGTGAGGTCCTGCGCACCTGGGGCGAGCCGTTCTGGCGTGATGCCTACAGCAGGCCCTCCGGCTTTATCTCCCTGGTTCTCTTCCGGGACAAACTCTATTTCAGCGACTCCTACAACGATGGATTTATGGTCTACGATCCCGCCGGCGAGAGCGTAGAGAAGATCGACCTCGGCATACCGGCGTTCGAGCGCAGAGTTCAGCGCACCAGGGAAAGCATCGAATACAGCGAGAAAACCAAAGCACGCCGTCGCAAAGTGTTTCCGGTCTTCATGGACATCAACATCTTTAACGGCGAAGCCTATCTCCTTCTCAGCGACAGAAACTTCTACTCCATCGTCGTCAGCGACCTGCAGGGCAAAATCAAGCGCGTCTACCGCGGCCTCAAGCCCAAAGACGCCTGGGCGTGGGCTTTTGCCGTCTCCGAGGTGGAAGGCGAGCCCCGCTTCTTCCTGGTAGCGGGCGAACGCAAGGGCGGTGAATATGTTCGCGAGGTAGGCATCTACGCCCCATGTGAAACCGTCCCCACTCTCGCCGACCCTGAGAAGACCGAAGAGCAGCAGGGCGGGGAAGAGAAGACTGCTGAAAAGAATCGGGAAGATGCTCGCGAAGCCCAAAATGCATTCCAGGAAGCCTACAAGCTGGCTCAGAAAACCTCTTCGGATGAAGAGAAACGGCGCCTTTTCTATAAGCTTGCGGCGGATTACCCCGGCGATCGGATAGGCGCTGCCGGTTTGCGATATGCCGCTGGCAGAAAACCAAGCCCTCCAATCGCGGCGGAAATTCTTCAGCACGTCGATGCTGCCCTGCCGCACGCAAGCGAAGACCGAGTCAGGAAAGATTACCTCATGCTCAGGGTGTTTCTCTGCGGATCCGCCGGTAAGGCAGAAGAGGTGAGAAGTACCGTCGAGGAGCTTGTTAAATCGGAGGTCAAACCTAATGCATACAAGATTATCAACGCTGCCGCCGCGGAAGTCGGAGACTGGCACCTGCTCTTGCGGAGCGCGGTATCCGCCCTCGCCGTCACCGACGAGGAGAACATTCTAAAAATGTACGGCGGTATGTCGAAGGAACAGGTCGAGATGTTTAAACGCCGGCTCAAAGGTGCTTTCCTTACCGATAAGGGCAGGGCCTTCACCAACCTCGGCAGGCCCCGTGACGCCCTCGCGGACTTCGAGGCTGCGGCGGAGGTGACCGAGCGGCATTACACCGGCAACTTCGTCGGCGATCTCGATCTCCATTGGGCAATGGCCCTACACAAATCTGGAGAACAAGACAAAGCCCTCGAGACCCTCGTCCTCGGAGCCCTCTTCGGCGGCGGCGAGGAAAAGCTCAAAGCGCTTGCGGAGATTTACGCTGCGTCCGGCGGAAAAGAAGACTTCGACGCCTTCCTCTGGAATCAGCGCCTCCAGCGCGCGCGCAAGCTCGATGACGCCGTCTTCTTTGATTACGATAGAAAGCCCGTCAAAATCAGCTCGAAACTGGGCAAGGCGACTTTGCTGACATTCTGGACACCCTCCTCCTGAACTTCCTGTCTCGCGGAGTTACCGCGACTCGAGAAGATCTGGCAGAAGCACAAGGATGCCGGCCTTGTCATCGTTGCCGTGGAGGCATATCAGCGGGGCAAAGCTGCCCTCAAGTTCATCGAAGAAAAGAAACTGACTTATGATTTCCTTGAAACCCACATCGGCCCGGATGATCCGGTGCAAACCGTCTTCGACGTTAAATACTTGCCGTTGAACCTGATCATCGATGCCGAAGGCAGAGTTATGTTTCTCCACGCCGGCTTCGAAGAGGGGGATGAAGCCCGGCTCGAGCGGGAGATACTCAAGCTACTGGGAGAATAAGCCACTTCCCCGTCCGGCGTCTTCTCTTCAGGCGAACGCCTTGGTTTGCGCGTCAGTGATCGACCGCGGTATTACTTCCCCCGCACAAGCGGCAGGTCATTCTTTCCGCCGTACTCGATCAACGTCCCGTCGAAGAAGTACCACCCGCCGTTACTGGGGCGGTAATACACCACTTCCGCCTTGCCGTCCCCGTTGAAATCGCCGGGCACGGGTATGTATCCCACCTTGGTGCCTATAATCTCCGTGTACTGCCCCCGCACACGCCATTCGCCCAGCTTCATGTTGACCACGGCGATATCAGTGTCCCCGTCGCCGTCATAATCGGCCTGGACAGGCAAATCTCCCACGTTTCCGTAATTGATGTGCTGGTCACCGTCGTGCAGATGCCATTCGCCAGTGCTTGTGTTGAACACGGCCATCTCCGCCGAACCGTTGCCGTTGTAATCGCCCGGCACGGGGAGCACGTAGTAGCCGCCGCCGAAGACGTTAATCACCGGGGCCGCCGCTTTTGACTTCCCCTGCTTCATCACACCGCTGGTGTAATTGATTATCCACTCGCCGGTGAGAGGACGGTAGAGAGCGGCGTCGGTGTATCCGTCGCCGTTGTAATCTGCGGGAATCGGAATGTCGCCTTCCTGGCCGAAATTGTCGATGGTGAAGCCGCCGTTCACCTTCCAGTACTGGCTTAGAGGACTCCACCAGGCCAGCTCGACCGCTCCATCGCCGTCGTAATCTCCGGGAACGGGCCAGCAATTCGCGACACCATAGCTCTGCGTGTACTGATCTTTAATCATCCAGTTGTTGGAAGATGGGTGGTAGACGGCTATATCGCTGTCCCCGTCGCCGTCATAGTCCGAAGCCCCGCTAATCATGTAAGGCTGGAAATCAACCCTTATTTTCACCTTCTTCCCGGGTATTGCTTCGACACTGGTCGTCGGGTGCACCCAACCGGGAGCATGCAGGAACTCCACCGTGTAGATGCCTGCATCGACTATGAGCTTTTTACCGCTCTTGGTCCAGGCCGTCGCAATAGCGGGCTTGAGCCGCTCCGAATCCGGTGGAGCGGGAGCAACCGAGACGAGTCTCCACATCGCGTCGCCTTGCTTGGCGGCCTTGGGCTTGATCTGTACTTTTACCCGACCCTTCTTTAAAACTGTGGTGAATGTCTTGTCGGCTGTATAGGCCGCCCCCACGGCATTGAGCGCGTAACCGCGGTAGTGGTACGTGACACCGCCCGTCAGCACCGTCGCGTTCACGCTGAAGGAGCCGAGTGCGCCCGCAGCGGTGGCCATCCCCTCGTTACTGGATGTCGTCGGATTTGAAGTTGTGCTCCAGACAACACCCCTCTGGACTATTGCCGATCCGCCGTCAGCGGTCACTGTGGCGCCCAGCTGGGCCGTCGTCGACTTAATATTGGTCGCTGTCGGATTCGTGATCGAGGGTATGGATGCCATCCCGGTTGTGAAGGTCGTGTCCTCCGTATAGGAGGTGCCGTAAGTGTTCTTGGCATAGCCACGGAAGTGGTAGGTGGTATTGGTCGATAGGCCCGTAGCATTAACAGTGAAGGGGCCGGTGGTCCCTGCAGCCGTTCCGGATCCGTCGTTAGTTGTTGTAGTCGGATTGGCGGCAGTGCCCCACACCACTCCCCGCTCAGTTACAGAACCCAGGCCCCCGTTCACAACCGTTGCTCCCAGAGTGGCGCTGTTCTGAGTTACATTCGTCACCAACGGGTTGGAAATGTTAGGCCAGAAAGTATACAGATAGGCGGAACCCGAATTGGAACCCTTATCGTCGTCGCCATAAGCTCCGATCAATACATAACCGCCGTAAATCGATACGCCGGTTATGAGAGTTGTATAATCGTCGGTGGCGCGATCAGAAGCAGTCAGCTTGTCTTTCTGTCCCCAGTTGTTAGTACCTCCCTGATTCTTGTAGAAAACGTAGGCAGAACCGCCGGGATCGTCTCCATAAGCTCCAATCGCTGCATAATAGCCGTAGAGGCTTACAGCCCGGCCAAAATGGTCTTCGGACGCCCCGTCGTTAGCCTTCAGTTTTGCCTGTTGACCCCAGTTGTTGGTTCCACCTTGATATCTGTAAAAGACATATGCGGAGCCGGAAGAGCTGCCGTTGTCATCATCACCCCACGCACCTACCAACGCATATGAGCTGTAGAGCGCTACCGCTCTCCCAAAATAATCATAAGCGGCGCCGTCTGATGGCAAGAGCTTCTTCTGCTGCCCCCAGTTGTTTGCGCCGCCTTGATTCTGGTAGAAAATGTAGGCGGAACCGGAGGTAGAGCCGTTGTAATCATCTCCGTATGCCCCGACCAGGACATAGTAACTATATATCGAGACGGAGAAACCAAAGTAGTCGTATGCCGCTCCATCGGGAGCGGTGATTTTCTTTAATTGACCCCAATTGTCCGTGCCGCCCTGATTCTTGGAGAAAATGTAGACGGAACCTGAACTGGAACCATTAGTGTCTTCGGCATAAGCGCCTACCGCGGCATAAGATCCATAGATGGAAACTGAGTAGCCAAAATAATCAAGGGTCGCTCTATCGGATGCAAATATTTCCTTCTGCAAGCCCCAGGCGTCGGTGCCGCCCTTATGTCGATAAAAGATGTATGCCGAGCCGGCGGAACTGCCGCCGACATCCTGGCCGTATGCGCCCACAATCGCGTAGTCTCCCCAAATGCTGACACATCTTCCGAAGTAGTCGCTGGCAGCGCCGTCAGGCGCGTACAATCTTTTCTTGTAGCCCCAATTGTATTGACCGCCTGAGTCGCGGTAGAAGATGTATGCCGAGCCTGAGGATAAACCCTTGATATCATTGCCATAGGCTCCGACAATCGCGTAGACCCCGCTGATCGAAACGGAAAAGCCGAAATAGTCGTCGGTATTTCCATCCCAGGCCAGTAGCTTCTTGAACTCGGAGTAGAGCAGCCCCGAGAACTCGCTGAGTCTGTCGGGAGCGAAGTAGAGGCTTGCCACGTCAATGCCGGCTGTTTCCAGCACCCAATCGCCGCCGACCAAGGGATTACCCGTATTGTTGACCGACGCGGCAACAGTCACTCCGGCGAGCTCTTCAATCGAAGCGACGAGCATTTGCCCCTCGTCATTTCGAGCCAGGTTACAGGCCAGCAGATCGATGTGACCGCCCTTGGCGACCATCGAACCCAACTCCATCCAGAAAGTCCTCTGCGTTTCTTTTCCCAACACGGTGCCGAGGCTCACCGTCTCCGAACCGGTCAAATAGAACTTAGCCTCGCCGAAATCGTGCGCGGCAATGGCTATCGACTCGGCCGTCCTGCCGTCCAAAACCGCTCTCACCTGGTCAAGCAGCGAGTCGAGCGTCGACTTCTCTGCATCGTACTGGACAACAAGCACGCCCTCCTTTGCCGCCTCGCTCAGCACATCCGCCTCGTGCAACACCGAAGAGACGACCAACAGGCGCAATCCCTCGCTTGTCGGACATTCTGTAAGGCTCTGATTTATGCATATTTTCGATCCAGAATACGAATTTAATAGTATTAACAAGGAAAACGCGGCTAAAGCAAGAAGGCAGGATATTGCTTTTCTGTTATTTAGTACACTTCTCATACGTCACCCCCATATGGATTGCATGAATACCTGAGCTCGTCTCTCACTGGATTCTCGGTTTTTTGGCTGAGTTCTTTTAGATGTATAGCACAGAAAAGCCCGTTTGCACAACCAAACGAGTCGATGGCAATTTCAGGAGGTACTTCCCAGACCGTTGCTCAAAATGAAGTGATGCTCTAGCATTGACAGCAGTATCACTCATGAACGAAGTCATCGCATTCAAGTTGAAGGGGGGCAGGAAGTGAGTAGACTACTATTGTTGGGGATGCTAGTTATATCTATACTATTGACCTGTTTTGCCTGCTCTCAGCAAAACATCAATGATTCCGCCGGAGAACAAATCGTCCGGGCAGCTTCTATTCCCCTCCGCGATCACGAGGATCGCGATATCGAATACAAAGGTCCGTATTTCGGCCAGGAGCCGCCGGGCCTGGAGCCGGAGCTTCTAGCCCCCGGTCTCGTTTCGATCGAAGGATTCTGGGATTATGCCGGCGTCTTCTCGCCCGATGGAACGGAGTTCTACTTCACCCGGTCGAAAACAGGCGAGGACGACACAATTCTCGTCACCCTTCTGCAGGACGGCAAATGGACTGAGCCCCTGAAAGTGGAATTCGCGGGGGAGCACTACACTCACGAGCCATGCTTCGCGCCCGATGGCACCAGGCTTTTCTTTGGTTCAGCGAGACCGCTCCCCGACGGCCGCACATTCAGCTCATTCCAAAAAGGCTACAAAATGTGGGTTGTGGAACGCGAAGGAGCGGGCTGGGGAGAGCCCTATCTTCTGGGATCGGAAGTGGAAGGCAGTTTCTTGATGTACGTGTCCGCTGCCGACAGCGGAAACCTCTACGTAGGCACAGCGGGGGACATAGTTGTCATCAGGCCGATTGGAAGCGGCTACTCCGCGCCCGAACGCATCGGCCCGCCCTTCGCCGATGAACGGGGCCGCACGGGACACCCCTGCATCGCGCCCGACGAAAGTTTCATGCTGCTCGACTCCGACAGGGCCGGCACCCTCGGCGAGCTCGATATCTTCGTCAGCTTCCGCCTGCACAACGGCGCCTGGAGCGAGCCCGTCGGCCTCGGCCCCGCCGTCAATACCCCGGGCAGCGACAACTGCCCCAGGCTGACACCCGACGGTAAGTTCTTCCTCTACTCATCGGAACGCAGCGACAGGGGAAAATCCGACATCTACTGGATCAGCACAGAGATCATCCACAAGACGAGACAGAAATTAACTGCAGACAAACAACCGGCTTAAACCGTGACGGCCTGCTCGAAACCGTTTTCGATTCCTGCAGTAATACCTAATACGTGCAGGTTCGAAGATGGGGACGCGTGTCCGCCCAGAACCTCTTAGTCATATATGTATCATTTAATCTAATATAAATTGAAAATGCTCTGTATAAATTTCTGAATGGTTGGGTGTTGATCGCATTGCCTAAAGCTATCTGCGTCATTTCACAGAATTCTCCTTGTTTATCAACATTTTTAAGGCTTGGAATTCTGATAGCCGTATATTCAGTCTATACTCGCTTTCTTTTCAGACGTATCTGGTGATACAATATTCAATGTCAAATCGGTGCGATTTATTGTATAATCGTGCAGTTAGGATTTTATAAGCAATATATTGAGAGCGTCCAAACCGTATTAACTCTAAGGGTGTTATCATGAGTTCTGAAGGAATACGAAAATATCAGATAATGCAAGTTGCAAAAAACGTGGCTGAAACATCTGGGATTATATTGCCAGGTACTAATATACTTACTCGTAGAATAGTAAATTTGAAATATATAAAGGACAAAGATAGCTCGGATAAATTCATAGGTATTCATGTTGAACTTATATATCAAAAACGAAATAACAAAAAAGAACTCTGGCCACAAAAAGAAGTAGATTTGAGAGAAATATCGAGTAATTTTGGATATAAATTCTCTCTTGATTCCACTCAAACCCAGAAGTTTGCTCAAGCATTAGAGGATGCGTATATTATTGGTTGCGGGAAATTGATTTCAGGTGCAAGAATAGTGTACGATGATATACTCAAGAGTGAAGATATCGATACTAAAGAAAAAAAATTGCAAATCATAAGCCAGCTTTTAGATAGTAGCACAGACGGAGAGTTAAATGAATTGCTAAATAACAAAATAGATATAATACCAAATAACATAGCATGGATGCGGCTGTGTCGTGATCGAGAATGTAAATTGAGCGAATTTAAGGAAGCGCTAACTCAAGATGAAAGCGAGAATTATTGGAAGAACTTCCTGAAGGACAATAATTGGATGCTTGGATCATCATGTGAGGGTTTAATATGTGAAAGCAGGATAGATATGCATAATATTCCTGATTATCTAACAAAAACTTACGGTGGCTTCATAGATGTAATTGAAATCAAAAAGCCTAATATGCCATTTTGGAAAGTCACTAAAAATGGCAATTTATATAAATATAGAGAAAAATTTCTAATCCCCCACGAAGAACTGCAGGGTGCAATGGCCCAAACGTCAAAGTATATATTGCAATCAGAAAAAAATGTGGATAGTCAAGAGTTTAGAAGTGATCATGAAGGCTATATTCCACTAAAGCCACGAGGGTTAATAATCTACGGTAGAAGTAATGAATGGGGAACAGAAGAGTGGGAAGCCTTTAGGCTGTTGAACAATGAGCTTCATGATCTTCAAATAATTACGTATGATCATATATTAACAGAATGTAAAAGAATGCTTGGAATTATGCAGGGAATAAATGGTAATTCAATGACAGATAAAAAAGAAGAAGAATACAATGATGGAATACCATTTTGATAAAAACAAAAGAAAACTATAATGAAACTATAATAAAATAGAGAGCTGAAATATATTTAGCGTGAGGGCATAAGGGGGTATGTGATAAGAAATGGTCAATAAGGCTAGAATTAGAAAGGATGCATATAAGAAAAAATATTACTTGATATTGAGTCAAAGTTGGCTTACATAAAATGGGGGTATTTCTATATTCAAACCTACCTCTTCTCCTCCAGCCTCTCCTGCAGCTCAACCAACCATTTACTTCCCGGATTCAACCGTGACCAAGTAAAACGGGGGATGAGCGCAATGCTCATACGTGCCTGATTCGCCCTCATGATCACGGGGTCGTTAAGTCACTCCGAGGAGAGCAGAGCCCCCGCAACGCAGAGATTTGAAGCGAGTGCTCGCCGCACACATCCCACGAGCAAACGGGCCGCTGGCATCAATCAGACAGGGATACATCCACGCGGGGCGCAAAGGGGTCAGCCCTATAATTCTAGAATTCTCTGTTGGAACGAAAAGCCAATTCTTAATATATATCGGGGATTTTATCGAGCACGTCAGCCTGGAATTATAGGACTGACCTCTTTGTACCACCGGAGTTTCGGAAGAATGAGAATATCCCCGGTGAAGCGAAATCAAAGCTCAGACAAACTCACTGCATCTGAATGTCGCTTGAATCCCCAAGATTTTGTTCATTTTCCAGCATCTGATAATAGCGCGCCACCCGGTTTACGTCCTGGTTTGCCGGCTGCAGATAGGACCGGGACGCCGGGCTTACCGAGAGCAATTTGTTCGTTTCGGCAGTGCTGAGCTTGCTCAATACCCAGCCGTTACTGACCACGGACGAGTAGTACTCGTATTCGGTTCGCATGTACTCCGCGCGCATCTCAGGCGCCCGCATGATTTGTTCAATCGAATGCTGGGATCTCAACTGCTGCAGATCTCCCCACTTCGTGTTCATATACTGCTGCTGGATGGGAACTGCCCGTGCAATGAATTCACCCATGACCTTGTTTCCCTGGGTTATGTGTTGCTGGGCTGCAGCGCCAAGATCGAGACCTGTTTCACTCATACGCTGGCTGAAGACCTCCTGTATCGGATTCCCGATCTTGAGCAGATACCACTCGTTTGCCAGGAGCCTGATTTCGGGATTGTCCGGATAAAGCTCCATGGCGATATCCTTGATAGCCTGGTGGAAGGTCTGGCGCTCGGAGGGCACGAACGAGTTGTGCAGATCGCGGCCGCGCGTGAATGTCAGGTTGTACGCCAGCAGGGCACGGAGGCTGTACTTGCCCTGGGCCTTGAG
>CBFCZO010000108.1:0-11924 GCA_965602675.1 uncultured bacterium
CGGGCCGCATAAATGTGGCCCCTACATTGCGGTGCGAGGTCGTGCCAATTGACGATGAAAACGCATGAAAGAATGAGGGCATACCTTCGCGGGATGCGGGGGCCATATCCGCCGCGGCGGAGACTCCCCTACAAGGGTTTGCGAGGATTGCAGAGGATTGACAGGTCGTTGGCGGGATCGGTTTGAGCGGATGGGCTGATCCCTTTTGATTTTGGAGGAGAAGAGATGGCGATATCGGGTTCGATAGTGGGCCGCGAGGTGGCGGCGTTTTTCACGCAGGGCGCGGAGTGGGGAACCGAGGCGACGGCGGCGGCCGAGGGCAGCGGGATTTTCATCGTCGAGGACGGCCTGTCGCTGAGCCAGAGCCTGGATTACCTGGAGGAGAACGCGTCGGCTTTCCAGCGCGGCGCGGACCTGGGGACGATTTCGGCTGCGCTGAACCTGCGTCAGAACCTGCGCTACGACGACCTGCGGGGGATGGCGTTGGCGTTGGGCGACGGGGCCTACGCGACGCCGACGGAGGTGAACGCGGGCAAGGGCGACTACGAGCACGTGATTTACCCGGCGGAGGACAACGAGGGCGATTTCGCCTGCGTGGCGTTGAAGAAGGGAGAGCTGGTGCAGGTGGCGCCGTCGGTGAAGTTCGCGGGCTTCACGCTGGAGGCGCAGCCCTCGCCGCAGCGGGTGAGTGTGTCGTTCGAGACGCGGGCGAATGCGGTGCGCAACGATTCGACCGCGATCACGGCTTCGCAGTTCGAGGGTCTGACGGCGCCGGGCGGCGCGGGCGGCAGGGCGTTCTTCCGCCAGGTGAGGGTCTACATCAACGACCAGAGCGCGGCGACGCTGGCCACGGGCGACGAGGTGTTCGTCTCGGGTCTGACGTTCAGCTTCCGGCGGACGCTGACGGAGGATTACACGAACTCTTCGGGCCTGGAGGCGGCGGAGCCGGTTGAGGACGGCTATCCGGAGGCGACGTGCGTGCTGCAGCAGCCGTCGTTCGGGGCGGAGCAGGACGGCTACCTGGGCGACTGGCTGTCGAAGACGGCGAAGAAGTTGAAGATCGAGTTTAAGGGCTCGGCGGCGACTGAGGCGACGGGGACGGTGGCCGACGACACGCTGCGGATCGAGGCGCCGCACGCGCTGGTGGAGTCGATGGAGCCGGGCCCCTACAGCGGTCCGGGCCGGATTCCGGCTACGGTGAGTTTCAGGTTGCTGGGCGCGGAGTCGACGTCGGACGCGCCGGGCATGACGTTCGTTCAGCCGTTCCGGCTGACGGCGATAAATTCGCAGGGCGCCAAGGCTGTGAGCTGACGCTCTGTGGGCACCCCAATACCCCTTCCGGCAGATAGTTCACGCACCGGCGGGTTCGCCCGCCAAATTACCCCCCCACTGCACGCCGGAAGGGGAGGGGTGTGCTTACTTAACAAGTAAGCAACAAGTCCGCGTCGCTGGGATCACGCAGAATTCTTACGAGACAAGCCTGCGGCTTGTGTCGCTCGCGGGAGGCGGTAGTGCCATGCCTGTGCCGCTCATCGCAGCCGCGCCTTGACCTTTATCGCGATTGATCGCCGGCGGCGACTTACTTAACAAGTAAGCAACTCACTTTGGAAGTGAGCAACCCCGCCCTAGGCGGGGCAGGCAAGTTCCGCGTAGTTGAGATCAAGAATAACACTAACCCAATCATTCGCCTGCGGCGAATTCATCGGCTCGCGGGAGGCGGTGGCGAGATTGGAAAGGATTTATCGCGCGGGGCGCGATCGGGCGGATTAAAATTCGCCCCTACTATTGCTTGGCAAAGTCTTAGCCAGATGAAAGAGGGGAGGGGGCTGGGGCCTAGAATTCAAGGGTTGTGAAGGATGATGTTTGCTTTCGTTGGGATAGATGATGGCGGGAAGGAGGCTGGGCCTAGAATTCCAGGGCTGACCCTGCAGGGACGTGCCGCGGGGCAGGGATCGGGCATGAAGGCATCCCTTCGTGGGGTGCGGTGGCCGTATCCGCCGCGGCGGACATGCGCCCCCTACAGTGGTCTGCGAGTGGTTGCCAAAGAAGGAGGTGAGCGATGGCGTTTGTGTTGAGGGAGGCGGAGCGGAGGCGGCTGGAGTTGCGGTCGCGTGGGCAGGAGTTCGCGCTGCTGGTCGAGGAGATTCCGGCTACGACGCTGTTTGAGTTGGCGCAGAGGTTCCAGGAAGGGAAGAGCGGCGGGGGGGCGACGATTCCGGGGGATTTCGCGCGGCTGGTGGTGGACGCGGTGGCTGAGGCGGCCGCGGGCTGGGAGGGGGTAGTAGGTGAGGACGGAAAGGAGGCGGCGTTCGAGCGGGGGCGGGTGCGGAGCCTGCTGGAGAGCGACGTGGGGATGATTGCGCAGTTGATTTCGTTCGTAGCGGATCTGTTTCTGGAGGCGAAGGAGGAGGAGGAGCGGCTGGAGGGAGAGGAAAAAAACTGACGGAGCTCCTCGGTTTTTCGCTGCGCAGCGGTTTCGAGGGATGCGAAGGCTGCGGGGCGGCGGCCGGGGAATGCGGCGAGGACGAATGCGTTTTCAAGCGGAGGGCGTCGGCGTCGGGGCTGAGCGAGGTGCCGAGGCTGTCGAAGCTGAACAGGCGGGTGAGGGCGGCGTTCCTGGAGTTGTTCACGCCGTTGTCGCGCGATTTTCCGCAGGTGTTGAATTTGTATTTGGAGGCGGCGGGGATTGCGGTGAGGAGCGGGGCGGAACGGCGGTATTGGCTGCGGGCATGGGGATTGATTTACGAGTTTGTGCTGGAGCGGGCGCGGCAGCGGGCGAGGGCAGATAATTAAAAAGGGTAAAAAGGTAAAAAGGGGTCAGTCCTATAATTCTACCCTGGTGTTATCGGGAAAATCCTTTATCTGTATTGAAAAATGGTAATTTATGCCAAAAAACACCCCTAGAATTATAGGACTGACCCCTTTTCCCTTTTGGTGGTGGAGATGGTTGAGGCGATAGAGATACCGATTGAGGTGCACGACCGCTTTTCGCGCGTGCTGGGCGGTTTCCGTGCGGCGATTGCGGAGAGTGCTCGCGAGGCGGAGGGCGGCTCGAAGGCTTTCGAGGGCTGGCGCAGGAAGACTGAGGTTTTTAGCGTCAGCGCGGGCGCGGCGACGAAGGCGAGCAGCACGCTGGCAGGGGCTTCGGCGGCGGCCGGGGCGGCTGCGGGTGCGGCTTCGGCGGCGTTCGGCGTGGCGGGACTGTCGTTGGAGGGGACGCGGAGCGGGGCGGAGGAGTTGGGCGCGGCGCTTGGCGGCCTGCCGGGAGTGATCGGCAATTGCGCCTCGAGTTTTTTGCAGGCTGCGGGTGATTTCCTGCGGGCGGGCGAGGGCCTGGCGGGGTCGTTGGCGGCCGGTTTCACTGCTACGTTGAACGGCCTTCTAAGCAAAGCAATCGGCGGTTTGAAGGGACTGCTGGAGAGCGCGATGTCGGGGCTGAGCAGCTCGCTTGGCGGTGTCTTCGGGGGGCTTTTCTCGGCGTTGTCCGGTGGATTTTCTCTGGGGCTGGGGAGCGTGTTCGGCTCGATCGCGGGGGCGGTGGGATCGTTCTTCAGCGGGATTTTCAGCAAGCCGAGCGTTGAGGAGTACGCGCACTCGAGCGCCGCGTCGCTGGCCGGGCAGTTCGGTGTGGCGTTGACGGCGGAGCTCGAGGAGGTGATCAAGAGGTCGGCGCAGCAGGTGGCGGAGGCGACGGGCCGGGAGATGCGCCGGCACATGTCTGAGGCGAAGTGGATGCCTGAGACAATCAGCTACATCGTGGAGCAGTTGGAGAGTTTCGGTCCGGCGATACAGGACAGCCTGGCGCGGACGCTCGAGGACAGCACGAAGGCGGTGCTGATGAACGTGATGGGGCTGAGCGAGAGCGGGGCCGCGGAGGCGATGGCGGGGACGTTCGAGGCGGTGATCGCGAAGGCGCTGGAGGGGGGCGAGGCGCTGAGCGGCGAGATGATGCGGATGCTGGAGTGGGCTCAGCGGATGGGCGCGGAGATCGCGGTGCCGGCCGAGGCTTTCGAGAGCGCGCTTGCGCGGTTGATCGAGGCGGGGGAGATCGGAACGGAGGAGTTCGAGAACCTGTTGACGCTGGCGCAGCAGGTGGGCGTATCGCTGGAGGAGGGGTTGGCCGGCGGGATGTCGGCGTTGCAGGCTGAGCTGGACGACATCAACAGTCAGATTATCGATATGTTCGAGCGCGAGATGGAATTCCGGGAGCGCCGGGCGGAGAACAAGCGGGAGTTCGTGCTGGCGGCGATGGAGGAGTTGCGGGCGGAGGACGCGTCGCTGAGCCGTGAGGAGGCTCGGGCGAAGGCGTTGGAGCGGCACAAGGAGCTTCAGGAGCAGGTGAAGGCGCTGTTTGCGGACGGGATAGTGACTCTTGACGAGATGAATGCGGCGACTGAGGGGATGACGCAGTCGGAGAAGAAGAAGTTCATCGAGCTTGCGAAGCAGCGTCAGGAGCGGCGTGCGATCCGCAACGAGGCTAAGGAAGAGGAGAAGCTGCGCCAGACGCAGGAGAAGCTGTTGCAGGCGATGACTCAGCTTGCTGCGGCGCTTGGCGGGGAGTTCATCGAGGCGAGTAAGACGCTGGCGACGTTCGGCGGCTCGCTGGACGGGCTGTCGGCGCCGGATTTGGGTCTGGTGGGGCAGTTGAGCGATGCGCGGCGGCTGGTTCAGTTGTTCGAGGGTGATCTATCGGGGCTGGGCGGCGGAGGGAGTCACGGGGCGGTTTCGGGCCAGGGGGGCTTTGATTTGCTGTTCCGCGGTCCGGCGTCGGGCTATCCGGTGCCGGTGATCCTGCACGGGCAGGAGCGTTTGACGGCGACTCCTGGGCGGGGCGGCCGCGGCGGATCGGTGGTGTTTAACGTGAGCTTGAGCGCGGGCTCGGCGGAAGCCGGGCGCGCGGCGGGCGAAGCGTTCGTGGAGGAGGTGCAGCGTGCTCTGGACACGAAGCGGCTGCTGGTGCCGGGTTTTTCGATCGACTCGACGCGGGTGTGAGCGATGACGGTGCGGTTCTGTTACGAGAATGTTGCTGACGAGGCGGAGTTGACGGCGTCGTCGGAGACGTCGAGCCTGCCTGCCTCGAATGTGCAGGACCCGCGCCCGACGCGTGTTTGGCGGACGAGCGGGGCGGCGAGCGAGAGCCTGGTGCTGGATCTGGGGACGGCGCGGAGCGTTTCGATGGCCGCGTTGCTGGAGCACAACCTGACGGCGGAAGCGACGGTGACGTTGCAGGCGAACAGCAGCGATTCGTGGGGATCGCCGCCGTTGGAGGAGAGCCTGGGGTGGCACAGCGGATTGATCGTCGAGTTCTTCGAGGCGGCGGAGTACCGCTACTGGCGCCTGGTGATTGCGGACGGGGGCAACGCGGACGGCTACGTGCAGATCGGGCGGGTGTGGCTGGGGGGATACTTTCAGCCCGCGCGCGATTTCAGCAAGGATTTCACGGTGCGGCGGGTCGATCCGTCGACTGTGGTTTATTCGGATTCGGGATCGAAGTCGGTGGGTGAGAGGACGCCTTACCGGGTGGTCGAGCTGAATTTTCCGAGCACTGAGGAGAAAGCGGAGTTCGAGCAGGTGGTCGAGGCCGCGGGTGTAGGCGGGGATTTGATCGCTGCGCTGGACCCGGGGAACGAGGTGTGGAGCGATGGCCAACACGATTACACGTTGTATTGCCACTTGGAGAGCGCGCCGGATTGGTCGCACCGGATCAACGACCGCTGGTCGCTGAGACTCAGGCTGCGCGAGACGGTTTGAGCGATGGCGATAACGACGATGGGCGAGCTGCTGGCGAGAGCGGGCAGCCGAAAGATCTACCTGGCGACGCTGACTCCGGGGATAAGGCTGCGGTGCTGGACGGCGACGGCGGGCTTCGACAACACCTACGAGATAGAGTTCGCGGTGGAGGAGGCGGGGATTCCGCGCGAGATAGCGCGAGTGGAGGAGAACGGGGAGGAGTACGCGGCGAAGGGGTCGTTGGGGGAGGTCGATGCATCGGCGAGCGCTTATTACTGGGACGCTTCGTCGGAGAAGCTCTACATCAGCCCCGCGGGACCGGATCCGACGGACTGCGCGACGTTTATCGTGGCGTGGTTCGAGGTGCGGCTGAGCAACGAGTCGCGGGACGGCTCGGGCCGGCCGCTGATCCTGGGCGGCCGTTATTACGTTCCGCTCCTGACGGGGGTGAGCCCTATTTCCTCGCGCGCGACGGACCTGTTCGGCTCGGTGGGTGGGGCGCCGTCGACGTGCAGGCTGATGACGGCGAACGCTGACGGCTCGCTGGACGAGGCGTTGGGGGGGTGGATCTGGGTCGGTGGCGAGGCGGAGATATATTTCGGCGGTGAGGACCTTGCGCTGGAGGCTTACGAGTCGATCTTCCGGGGCGGCGTGGCTGAGGTGGCCTGCGGGGACGATTCGATAACGCTGTCGCTGGAGAGCGGCGAGCGGATCTTCACGCGGACGGTGCCGCCGAATTCCTTTTCGTTGTCGGATTACCCGGGGTTGACGGAGTCGGATGCGGGCAAGGCGGTGCCGCTGGTGATCGGGCGGGTGAGGAACATCACGCCGGTTCGGATCAGCGAAGAGCAGAACTATTTCGTGGAGTTCGACGGCTCGAGCAAATATCTGAGGCGCGCCAAGGAAGAGCTGGTGGGGATCGGCTTCAGCGGGAGTTTCACGGCCGAGTTCAAGCTGACGCTGCTGGACACGGTCGATAGCGGCGCGGTTTTCGGCATCTGGAGCGAGGCGGACAGCAAGCGTTCGTACGTGTTGCTGATCAACGCCGCGGACCTGAAGGTGAGGCTGTATTTATCGGACAGCGGTGCCTCCTGGCCCTACGCACGGGCGGAGACCACACCGTTGCGGCCGTTTCACGAGTACACGATCAGGACGGCTTACGACGCGGGGACGCAGACGGCAAGGATTCACATAGACGGCGTGGAGCAGACGGTCCACTACTCGGGAACGCTACCGTCGTCGATATTCGCGGCTGACGCCGACTTCACAGTGGGCTGCACGCACGGGCTGACGAATCCGCTGCGGTGCCGCGTGGGCGAGCTGGCGTTGGCCGATGGCTACCATCCGGGCACGGAAGCGCTGACGCAGGTTGTGAGCAGGTGGACTTTCGACCGGGATCTGGGCGACGAGGCGGGGCAGAATAGGCTGGAGGCGGTGAATGTGGCCGACGGCGATTACCGGTTGAATTACGGCCTGCGGCTGCGGGGAGCGAAGTACGCTTACATAAGCGATTCAGAGGCGAGCGGGCTGGACATCACGGGCCCGATCACGATCGCCGCGCGGCTGCAGCCGACGAAGTTCGGCACCCGGCAGGGGATCGTGGCCAAGTGGGCGGAGACGTCGAACCAGCGCAGCTACCAACTGGAGTTCCTCTCAAATGAGGTGAGGCTCTGCCTCTCGTCCAACGGCACGACCGCCTATGTGCTTCACACGACGGGCGCGGGACTGCAGGTGGGGCAGTGGTACGAGATCAAGGCGACCTACGACACGGTCTCCAAGGCCGGGCGAATTTACATCAACGGCGAAGAGGCGGCAACGTCGAGCTACGGAACGGCGCCGGGATCGATCTTCAATTCGACGGCTGACGTGAGGGTGGGCGCGCAGCAGTTGGGCCCGAACTTCGTAAATGCGGTTATAGACTGGGCGGGAATCGCGGGCGGCTACCAGCCTGACGCCGGTCCGATAGAGAATCCGGTATCACTATGGGAGTTCAGCGGGAAGCTGAAGGATTCGGCGGGCAATAACGATCTATCGCCCTACGCTGTCGAGTCGGACGATTACGTGGTGCTGTCGGCTGCGAGCGAATACAAGTTGGCTGACGACACGTTGCAGCGGCTGCAGGGAATCGACGCGGTGCGCGACGGTGAGGTGGAGTTGTCGGCGGCGGACTACGATGTCGACTTGGAGAGCTGCGTGCTGCAACTGCACGTCTCGGTTGCGGACAAGCTGCTGGTGGACGCACGCGGGGCGACGATGGGGGACCTGCTGGGCAACGGCTCGGATGCTTTGATCACGCGGGCTCCCCAGATGACGAGGTTTTTACTTGAGCGCGTGGCGGGGCAGCGGGCGGGGATGTTCGACGAGGAATCCTTTGCGGCGGCAAGCGCCGAGGCGCCGATGGAGTTGAATGTTTACCTCGACAAGCGAAGCGATCTGGGGTCGGTGCTGAAGGAGGTGTGCGATTCGGTGCTGGCGGACATCAAGGCGAAGGGCGGTTGTTACGGCTTCCACGTGTTTTCGCCGAGCGCATCTGCGGATTGCGTCGAACTGCGGGAGGAGGACCTGGCGGATTTCAGTGCATCGGTCGACCCGCGCAACATCTGGCGGGAGGTGACTGTGCACTACGGTTGCGACGGCAGCGGCGGCTTTTCGCTGCTGAGCGCGGTGTTGCCGGAGGCGTTGTTTCTATACGGTCGAGAGCTTGCGCGCCGCGAGTTCACGACACGCCTGGTGGAGGAGGAGGACGCGGAGGTATTCCTGGGGGTAGCGAAGCTGCTGGCCCGCAGCCGTCAGTTGACGGTGAAGGCGCGGGTGATCACGCCTGTGCTGATGAATTCGGGCATCGGGGACAAGGTGAGGGTGACGCGCGGCCGGGCCGCGGGCGGTGGGTTGGAGCGATCGTCGTTTGAGATCACGGCTATCGACAAGGACTACGCGACTGGCAGATGCAGTGTGACGCTGAGCGCGCTGCGTGGCCTGGGGGGTTGCATCGCGCGCTTCACGGTCGACGATTATCCGAGCTGGTTGGAGAGCGACGAGGAGCAGAAGCGGGAGGGCGGCTATTTCACGGACGATTCCGGGCGGGCGGATTCGAGCGACCCGGAGTCGGGCGGTCGCAACCTTTACTGGAGGTGAGAAACGATGGGCGCCGGCAGCAAGGCAAGCGTGGGCGATCCGGTCGCCGCGAGCAAGTTCAACCAGGGCTTTCACAAGATCACGTGGGTGATCGACAGCGAGTTGAGCACGGGCACTGTGGATAACATCCAGGTGCCGATCACGGCGACGCACACGATCGCCGAGGTGCACGCGCGGGTGGCTCAGGCGCCGGTGGGCGCTTCGATCCGGCTCGACCTGCTGAAGAACGGGACATCGGTCCACGCCTCGAACGAGGACAAGTGCACTATCGCTGCGGGTGAGCACAGGGGCATGACGTCGACGTTCAGCGACAACACGCTTGCCGACGGCGACTACCTGGAGTTGGAGATCGAGCAGGTGGGCAGCAGCACGAGCGGGACGGGGCTGGTGTTCGTGGCGGAGCTTGAGTGATGTCGCAGCAGGTCAGCTTCACGCCGATCGCGGACACCTACGTGCATTGCGAAACAGCCGGGGCGTTCCTTCAGAATCACGGCGGCGGAGCCCACTTGCGGTGCGGTCCGCAGTACGCTTTTCTGCTGCGCTTCTGGATCGAGGGGGTACCCGCCGGTTCGACGATCGAGTCGGTGACGCTGGAGATGGTGAAGTCGGGCTGGGCCGCCGACGGCACGAACTACCTGCGCGAGATGTTGAATCACACCTGGACGGAGTTCGGCGCGACCTACGCGCACGCGGTGATGCAGAAGCACTGGTGGTGGGGCGGGCCGTTCGTGGCGACGGTTTGCAGCAACGGTTTCGGGACGGGTCTGGACTACGGCAACACCAACATATCGACTCTGACGAGCAGCGCATCGGCGGCTGACGGGACGGTGTTCACCTTCGTGTCGACCGGGGCGTTCACCTCGCTGCTGCAGGGCTACGCGGGAGCGCCGGACAAGCTGGATCTCTGCAGCCCTATCGGCGTGGGCTTCAGGGCTTCTTCGCGGAGCGGAGGCTATCCGCCGCAGTTGAAAGTGACGTTCCGGCTGGCGGCCCCGGCGATAGGGTCGTTCCATCCGCTGTCGACGACGTCGACGGGGACGACGATTTCGGTGCAGGGCAGCAATTTCGGTCTCGCGGCGGGCGATCTGGATGGGATGCGGTTGATGCACCAGGAGGGCGGCAGCGACTGCGAGCTGGTCAACCAAAGCTGGATCAGCGGGGCGGAGGTGCGCGGTGATCTGCCGGCCGGGGCCGACTACGGCACCTACCGGGTGAGGGTGACGATCGACGGGCAGAGCTGCCTCAGCCAGGGGACTTTCGTATACAACCCGAGCGGGCCCTACATTTCCTCGATCTCGCCGGAATCGGGGAAGGCGCCGCAGCAGCCTGAGATCACGATAACGGGCTTGAATTTCGATCCGCCTGTGAGCGAGGTTGTGTTCGTGGGGCAGAAGAACCAGGGGGAGAAGGCCGCGGCGAGTTTCACGCGGATTTCAGGGACGGAGATCACTGCGACGCCGCCGGGGACGCTGCCGGTGGGGCGCTATCGAATCAGGGTGACAGCCGACGACGAGGCGACGGTGTCGGACGACGAGTATGCCTGCCGCCTGGGGCCGGTGGTTTGGTGAGGGCGTGAGCACGGAAGCCGAGGGCGTGAAGTTTGCGGGCGCCGGGCGTGTGACGAACAAGGAGCTTTGGAGCGAGCTTCAGGATTTGAAGACGTCGCTGGCCGTGCTGCGGGCGGAGTACCGCTCGACTGCTGTGGAGGTGGAGAAGCTGAAGGAGCGGCAGGCCGACCTGCTGCGGATCGCCGGGGAGAACCTGGTGGCGCACGAGCGGATGATGGCTGCGCTGCGGACGATGGGGGTGAAGGTGGGATTCTGGGCCTTCGCGAGCGGGGCGGCGGTGTCGCTGGTCTGGAATGCGGTGGTGGTGCCGCTGCTGGGGAGTTGAGGGGCGGCTTACTTCGCGGAGTGCGCCGATCGGGTAGAATGGAGAGTATGAACACCTATTGGAAGATTTTTGTTGCCCTCCCCTTGATATTTGCTCTTGCGGGGGCGGCGCCGCAGGAGGCTGATGAAGAGCGGCCGGGGGAATTGATCGGGTTGGCGCTCTACGGCCTGCCGTACGCCGCCAATGGCATCGATCCGCAGCGGTTCATCGATACGCTGGCGGGAGCGGGATTCAACCACACGCGGATCATCATGCCCTCGCGCTGCTGGATCGAGGGCGGGCGCGATCTGCCTTCGCCGTTCCTGAAGGTGAAGGGGCGCCACGACCTGACGAAGTACGACGAGGGGTTCCTGGGGCGCTTCGAGGAGTTGCTGGACTACGCGGCGGAGCGGGGGGTGGCGGTGCAGGTCGACATGTTCGACGAGGTGATGCTGCACCATTGGGAGTATTGGATCAGGAGCGAGTGGTGGGCGCGGAACAACGTCAACGGCTGGCTGGGGCGCACCAGGGGCGGCTCGGGCGGTCTGACGTCGAGGTTCTACGAGACTGTTCGCGGCACGCAGCCGCCCGTGGCGTTGGGAGCGCAGGAGGGATATTTCGACGCGATCGCGGCGCGGGTGAGGCCGCCGCACCTGATCGGCGACGGCAACGAGTTGCTGGACGCGGAGTTTTCGCTTCACTTCCTCGAGCGGTTCGGCGGCGCCAATAAGCTGGTTTGCGGCCACCGGGATCTGTGGAACACGGACGATGCGTCGACGGACAAGGCGAAGCAGGAGCGGCTGCTGGGCGACCCGGCGTTCGAGAAGATTTTCAGGAGGGTGGATTACATCGCGGTGCACAGCGTCGAGCCCTCGACGATCGAGAGGCGCTACCGTTTCGTCGAGCCGGTGTTGCGGCGGCATCCGCAGTTGAGGGTGATTTTTTCGACGGACGGCGCGGGGCTGGGCTCGAGAGAGCGGCGGCCGCTGGGCGAGCGGCCGAGCGCGGAGGATATCAGAGAGGTGATCGAGCGCGGGCGGCGGCTGGCTGGGGAGCGCTTCGGTGGTGTGGAGGTGAAGTTGCTGGATTACGAGGATTTCCTGGAGTTGGTGGGGAGGCTGGGCGGAATAACAATACGGCGGCCCTGATTTTTACCTAAGGCAGGAAGAAATGTTATCCCGCCTCTG
>CBFCZO010000109.1:0-11824 GCA_965602675.1 uncultured bacterium
GGGGGGTTATCCCGCCTCCGGCGGGATGCGGTGGCCCTTCGTGCCGCGGGGCAGGGCTTCGCGGGGGCGGGCGCTATAAATAGCGCCCCTAATGTAGCTTTGCTAGGTCGTTTAAAGAGGTCAGTCCAATAATTCTAGGCTGGCGTGTTCGAGCGAATCCCGGAAATATATTGAGTGTTGGCTTTTCGTTCCAATACCAACTTCTAGAATTATAGGGCTGACCCCTTTGCGCCCCTACTATGAGTTGGCTGGTCCGGGTGTATCCGTCGCGGTGTCATTTCGATTGCGCTGCCCGGCGCGGGTGTACTAGAATCGCGGCAGCATCATTTCATTCTGATAAAACAAGTAAAACGAGCAGGAGGCTCTCATGGATCTGCCGTTCGGGAGTATCGAAGGCAAGCGCCTGGAGGTCCGCTTCTCCACGGCCGATTTTTCGGTTGCGACGGTGATTGCCGGGATCAGCGAGCATCTCGACATGTTCGAGGAGCTCGACGTTGTTTTCCTGGGTGTGGCGACGGACGTGCCGGCCGGGCCGCAGCCGGTGTTCCAGCCCGCCGAGATCAAGGCCCACTTCCTCTACGACGGCGGCGGCGACGGTGAGAAGGCCCTGCGCCGCGTCTACCTGTCGCTGTGGAAGGGGGTGATGACGCACTTCCCCGATGAGCTGGATTGGTCGGAAGCCAAGAGCAATATCGCCGACTTCATCAGCGCGCAAGCGGAGTTGCTGCGGGCTCGCGGCGAGACAAGCTGAATCAACCGTGGGCTCGAGTAAATACTGTTTGCCGACGGCGGCGATTCTCTGCCTGGCGCTCTGTTCGATTTCGACGCCAGCAGCGGCCGACGTCGACGCGGATATGCGCTGGGTGGAAGTCAACCTGGGCCTGCAGCCCGACGGCAAGGCGACGCTGGTCTACAAGATCCGCTACAGCGTGCGGAGTGGAGAGCTGCACGGCTTATATTTCGAGGGCGTGGGTGGCGTGCCGCACTGGGACGAGGTGCAAAGCGTGGCCGAGGACGACCGCGGCAGCCGCTATCCGCTTTCGATCACTAGGGCCGGGAGCGACAGGTGGGACGTGGTGCTGGCGGGGGGCGCGGCGGTCGGCGCGGGGCACGAGGTCACCTATATCCTTGTCTTCGGGCTGGATCTGCTGCGTTACCAATACGTCGGGTTGACGGAGAGCGAGGAGTTCGGCGAGCTGGCCTACCTCAACTGGGCTCCGGTGCAGTGGGACGAGTCGCTCGAGCACGAGACGGTCTACGTGCACTACCCGGTGGAGGTGAGCGGCGAGGTGACGCAGGAGAAGCTGGAGGAGATCCAGTTCAAGACGGAGCGCTTCGTCAACGAGAACTACCTGATCGACTACCAGGCGCAGGAGCAGTTCGGGGGGCGCTTCCTGACGGTGGTGCTGCACAGGGAAAACCTGGAGCCGCGTTATCACTTCCGGATTCAGACTTACGTCGACTCTTCGGTGTTCCCGCAGATTGGGGAGCGCTCGGCCGAGTTTGCCCTGCCGGAGACGACGGTCTGGCGTCCGCTGGACAACTGGGTTGTGATGCTGCTGATGGGTTTGGGGTCGCTGGCGTTGATACTGATATTCCACAAGCACCGGCGCTACGCGGCCGCGGAATCGCGGCTTTCGGAGGTGAACTGGGAGCTGGGGGACTGGGTGCCGCCGAAGATCCAGGTGGCTCAGTACCGGCAGAAGGGAAAGATCGCCGACCTCAACATTTACGAGGCGGGCATCGTCTGCGAGGTGCCGGTGGGTGCGGTGATGGCGTTGCTGCTGGGTACGCTGGAGCAGAAGGGCTACATCGAGGTGCTCAGCACTAAGCCGCTGCGCATCAAGCGAATCAGGGACGCCGGTGACGATCTCGACGACTACGAGGCGAGCGTGCTGGGGGCGGTCGGTCCGGAGGGGGAGGTCAACCGCAATTTCGTGCGCTCGATGCTGGGGATGATGGCCGACCAGGCGCAGATGAAGGCTTGGGACTGCGACCTGGAGGCCACGCGGCGCTACTACCGCAAGCAGTTCCGCAAGGCGGCTGAGCAGGTGCAGAGCGAGGGCGACCTGGACAAGACCTTCCGGGACGAGCGGGGGCAGCAATACGGATTCTATTATCCCTATTACTTCTGGTACTACGGACAGGGGGGGCGCTACGAGCGCACTGACCGCTATGACGAGTACAGCCGGGGCATCGCAGCGGTCGAGCCGGAGGCGAGCCGGAGTTACGCCTCGTTCATCCGGTCGGACGCCTGCTACTCGGCGTGCTTTGTACACACCGCCTGCCACGATGCCTGCCACAGTGCGTGCCACAGTGCGTGCCACTCGGCCTGCCACAGCGCATGCCACGGGGCTTGCCACGGCGCGTGTGTATCGGGAGGGGCACATTGATCGGGTCGGAAGAGGCGTATCCGCTGGGCTGGGTGGAGGACTTCGCCCGCTCGATCCGGCCGTACACGGCGCTGCGGCGTGAGGACAGCCTTTTCATCCTGCTGCCGAACCAGGCTTACCGGCTGAATCCCACGGGTGTGGACGTGGTCGAGCACCTGTTCGGGGGCGGCGGGATCGAGGATTTTCTGGCGAAGCGGGGCAACGGTAGCGCGGAGGCGCGGCGCGATCTCTACCACTTTTTCTGCGACCTGCGGGCGCTGGTGTCGGGCTGCATGGGAGACGGGCACGGCCGCAAGGCGGTGGAGCAGGTGGAGTTCCAGGCGCCGTTTTCGGAGTTGCCGGTGCTGAGCGAGATCGCGCTGACCTACCGCTGCAACCTGGCCTGCCGGTTCTGCTACGCGGGCTGCGGCTGCCGCAGGTCTGACGACCAGGCCGAGATGAGAACGGAGGAGGTGGTCAGGATTCTGCGGACCATCCACGACGAGGCTGGGGTGCCGAGCGTTTCGTTTACCGGCGGCGAGCCGACGCTGCGGAAGGACCTGCCGCGCCTGGTTTCGGAGGCGTGCGGAATCGGCCTGCGGGTGAACCTGATCACCAACGCCACGCTGATTACGCCGGATAGGGCGGCGGAGCTGGCGGAGGCGGGATTGTATTCGGCGCAGGTTTCGATCGAGGGTCCGAGCGCCGAAAGCCACGATAGCCAGACGGCGGTGGCGGGCTCGTTCGAGCGGAGTTGGCGGGGGATCGAGAATCTGATCGCTGCGGGGATCAGGACGCAGACGAACACGACGCTGACCGGGGCGAACGCGGGGGAAGCGGAGGGGATAGTGGAGCTGCTGGCGGAGCGCGGAATGAAGCGCTTCGCGATGAATATGCTGATGCCGTGCGGTTCGTCGCGGACGCACGGGGACCTGCGGATCAGCTACAGCGAGATCGGCGAGGTGGTTTCGCGCGTTCAGCGGCGGGCGCGGGAGTTGGGGATCGAATTCCTCTGGTACTCCCCCACCCCCTACTGCATCTTCAACCCGATCTCGAGCGGGTTGGGCAACAAGGGCTGCGCGGCGTGCGACGGCCTGATCTCGGTGAGCCCGACGGGCGAGATACTGCCCTGCTCTTCGTTCGAATACGGCGTGGGTAACCTGCTGGAGGGCGACTTCCGGGGGCTGTGGACCTCGGCGCGCGCGCTCTACTGGAGAAGCAAGCGCTACGCGCCGCCGCAGTGCAGCGGCTGCCCGACGTTCGACGCCTGCGCGGGGGCGTGCCCGCTTTACTGGAACGAATACGGCACTGCCGAGCTGGAACCGGCGCTTGGGAAGGAGGCTGTATGAGCAGGGATGGGGCAGCCAAACCGGGGCCGGGCAAGGCAAAGTTCTTCATCCCGGGTCTGCCCTACCCTGTGCGCGCCGCTCTGATTGTCGCGCTGATAGTGGGCGGATTCGCGGCGCAATTCTTCTTTCAGTGGCTGGTGCCCGGGGTGGTGATGATCGCCGTGGGTTCGCTGCTGGGCTCGGTGCGGAGCGTCAAGGCGAAGCCGAAGGCGTTGGCCCGTGCATCGGAGTGGAAGGAAGTGCTGCCGCAGCAGTGGAAGGATGCCGCCGAGCTGAGCAGGAAGGGGAAGCGCTGGCAGAGCGACATCACTAATTTGATGAGCCCCCTGGGAGTGACTCTGCTGGGCGTGATCGGCGCAGTTTCATTGTTTATCTTCGCCGCCGCCATAGACTTCGATCCCGAGCTTGCGCTTGTTTATATTGCCGACCTGGTTGCGCTGTTCGGTCCGCTGATGCTGATCGGGACGCTGAAGGCGTGGGAGCCGCCGCAGTTGCAGGTGAAGCTGGGTGCGCTGACCAACGTGCTGGATTACCTGGAGGCGGAGTCCGCGCCCGACCTGTTGGTTCAGCCGATGATGGATGTGACTGAGGGTGAGAAGGCTGAGGGTGGCGGTATCCCGCTGGACGCGCGGATGATGCTGCGCTTCAAGGATGCGCCGGAGAATTTCTACGGCGTGCAGGTGCAGGTGAGCATCAACGAGGTTCAGAGCAGGGCTTATCCTTATCTCTACGCCGTTGTGCTCTACAAGCAGGATTTTGCGGCCGACTACGATTTGGCCGGCGTGCCGCGGCGGAAGGGGCTGGTGTTCGAGCCCTCGCGTGAGGGCGAGGTGGTGGTGCTGGTGCTGCGGCAGAAGACGACGAAGACGAGCGGCTACCACACGAAGGAGCCGCGCCAGCGTGAGATTGTGGACTCAGCGTTGGAGCTGGCGAGGGAGTTGTTGCAGGCGGGAGGTAAAGGGGGCAGGTCTTAGATTTCAGTTGAATCTCCCACGATCCGCAGGAGATGCATTAGTAAGGACACTAAAATCAAAGATCTAGTCCATCTAGGCTTATTCGACAGGGGAGTTCCACCTAGTATTCCCACTTTATAGAAAAGGGAAAAGTGAACAGGGATATCACTTCACATCCCGGACGACACGAAAGCCGTTGCAGTAGTCCCTGCTGACGGGAGTGTACCGCCTGTTGCGGTTGGATAATCGTACGGCCCTCGGGTCGCTGTCGACCCAACTCGCGCCGCGTAACACGCGGTACTCGCCCAACGACGGGCCCTGGGGATCGCGACCAGGTGAATTATTGTAGTAATCTCTGCCATACCAGTCCGCACACCAATCCCATACATTACCTGCCATGTCGAAGAGACCAAATCCGTTCGGTGCAAAACTACCAACAGGCGACGTCCACTTGTACCCGTCATCGTAGCTTCCACTTACCGTCCAGTCTGAGTATTCTTGCTTGGCCGACTGGTCTGCTATATTGGCCTGGCTGATACCATCCACTATCGGTGTCTTATCATTCCCCCAAACGTATAACCAGCCATCCTCACCGCCCCGAGCCGCATACTCCCACTCCGCTTCCGTCGGCAAACGACCACCGACCCAACGGCAGTAAGCCACCGCATCATCCCACGTCACCATGGTTATCGGATGGTCCTCCCAACTCCAACTGGGATTCAACTGCTCACCCTTTATCTCTGGAACTGGAGGCATCGACCGACCCATCGCCCGGCAGAATTGCTTGTACTGACCCACCGTCACCTCCGTCTCGCTCATCCAGAACTCCTTGGTGATTTCCACGCGGTGACACGGCTTCTCATCCTCATCGGCGTCACTATCGCCAGGCACAGCTCCCATCATGAAACTGCCGGCCGGGATGCGGCGGAATTTCATTCCGATAGAGTTAACGATCACCTCCCTCTGATGGCTCTCATTCCCGGTTGGTTTTTTCAAATTCTCTTGATCCTTTTTATTCACAGTCACTGCATCGCGGAAGACTGATGAAAAGATAATAGAGAGCAAGCTTATAATCACCACAATTGAAACTCTCTTCTTCATCCCCGTGACTACCTCCTGCTGAATCACCACCTTGCTATAAATCTTCTCTTGTTCAAATTTTCCGCCATCTCTTATTCATACACAAGGGGTAAAGGGGCATGTCTTAGATTTTAGTTGAAGCTCCTATGATCCGTAGAAGATGAATTAGTCAGGACACTAAAATCAAAGATCTGGCGCCTTTCGGCCCCCTCCAATGGAGAACAAACTCAGCGGCTCGTTATATCGCGAAAGAGCGAATGAGCCATGGCGTCACCTGTAGAGGACACCGCCCCCCAGTTGGGACAGTCGCCCGCCGAGTGAAGTTCCCCGAAACGGCTGATTTCCGCGGAATCGTTAAAAATCAAAAACTGGTACGGGCTTTGCTTTCTCTGAGGTGGATGCTCGCTTACGGAGTACGGCCATGAGAAAGCTCATCCCGATTGCACTTGTATTGATTCTGTTTACGGCGGGTTGCACGACGACGATGGTTCCTGTGGGCTCGAGCAAGCCGGCCGGGGCCAAAGCGGCGGTAGATATTTTCGTCGGTCAGAAATTCCCCCGCTTTTTCCGCTCCGATCCTTATACGCCCCTTCACGTGACGATCAGGAACAACACCGGCGAGCCGGTTCAGTTGCTGCAGAACATGTTCACCCTTTACGATCCCCAGGGCCGGGCGTATGTGATCGCTCCCGTCGATGAGGTTCACGAATACATCCGCTACGAGCGCTGGGTTCGCTACTACGCGCCCTTCTATCCCCACCCGGTTCGCAATTTCATTTTCCGCGAGGGACGTCTGAAGCCGAACAAGCAGTATGAGGCTGTGATGTTCTTCAACCAGGCGACGCGTTTTGGCCAGGGAACCTATAGGCTAGTGGCAGTAATCCCGCAAAACGGACCTCCTATAGAGTTCACATTCAGATTAGATTAAGTCAAAAATATTCCTTGTCCTGCTACCCCGGCTTAACCGCCGGGGTTTTTTTGTGGCGTAAGTCGAGCACTCGCATCAAATCTCTGCGTTGCGTCTGCTCTGTTCTCCTCGGAGTGACTTGCGCCACACCTGCGTCGCTCATCGCAGCCGCGCCTTGACCTTTATCGCGATTGCTCGCCTAGTTTTTTTGAAAATGTAAAGATTATGGCAACATTGCATTACATTTGAGTTTTTCGCAGCTGTCTTTACATTCAAATGAGATATGTACCATAATCCCGTATCGTCGTCCGAACATTGCTTGTCCAGTGAATCACCCAGAACATCAATGGGAGAAATCTCATGAACGACAATAATTTTGACTCAATTGCTTCAGCCTTTGATCAATATTCACAACAAATAGCAGTGTTAGATTTCAAAACAAAAGTTATTCAGAAATTTATTACACTTTCGCACAAAGAATATCTTGAGGCTAAAAATAATCCAGAAACTCCTCCTGACGGGCTTTGGTATGTTTGGAGATCAGCAGCAACAGTAATTGATTTATTTGCTGAAAGACCAGATATATCCTATTTAAATAATTGTTCAATAGAAAATGAACAATACGAAGATATTATCATAGAATTAGCAAACGATGCCATGAACATGATAATCATGTGGGCATATGAAAAAAGTAGATTATTCATTTTCAACCTGTACGCCGAATTAGGGAAGCTCGACATTCACCTGTGGAGAGATACTGACCGACGAAGTATAAGTAACTTAAAAGAAACTGATAATGGACCATATTATAACATTATAAATGAGCTAATGAAGAAGGGAGATATAAAACCAGTCCTGCTCAGAATGCACAAATGCAATGAGTGTATAAATGAGACATTAAGCAGAGATAGATATAGCATTAATTACTATTTACGCTTCCTCACAATAGAATGTATGAGACATGTGATAACACATAGGTTGGGCATAACAAATAAGAGCGAATTACGCGAGACATTAATCAAGCGCCATGGTAAAAACAAAAATGGAAAACCATTCTTAGATAATAACGAGGAATATTTCATAGATTGTTACTTAGTACAATATAGCAACGATAATACCCAAATAAAACCCGTTTTTGCTCATTTAATTAAAAACGAGACATATTATTTAATACCAAATAAAACTATAGCTATTATTAGAGATCTAGCGACATACTGTAGAACATTATACAAATGCTGGGAAAAGCACTTTGAAACTAACTGAAATTAAGTCAACTTCAAATGCCGGTTCCTCACATACTCGGTATCGCGCTGTGCGCGAAGCGGCGGCCCTTAAGGACCGCCCTACAAGGTTTTGCAGGGATTTGTGGGGATTAGCGATGTTATCCCGCCGGTGGCGGGATGCGGGCCGCATAAATGTGGCCCCTACATGGGCTGGCGAGATTAATACAGAACCATCGCGCGGGGCGCGATCGGGCGGATTGAATCCGCCGCGGCGGACACCTCTACACAGCTGCCCTTTGTTGGGCGGTGGCCCTGAAGGACCACCCTACACAGGAGCCCTTCGGGTGGTGAAGAAGAAAGGATTGAGGGCAGGCCTTCGTAAGAGCGGGGGCCATAAATGTGCCCCCCTACACTGCAGCCCTTTGCGTGGCGGAGGGATTCCTTTACGGGAATCGGCGGACGCCCCTACTGTGGTTTGCAGGGATTTGGTCGCCGGGATCGGGGCGGTGTCGTATTTCATTACAGAGAAAACAACGAGGGATAAGCGGCGTGTTGTGGAGTGGTGTGGATACGGGATATAATCGTGGGGATGAACGCCCCCGTCCCCATCAACACAAAACTTGAAGACCGCTACCGCGGAGTGTTTTACGGTTGCGCTGTGGGCGACGCGCTGGGCACGCCGTACGAGGGCACGCCGATTCCCCCCGAGATGAACGCCGAGAAGCTGTTGCGCGGCTTCATCGAGATGTCCGGTTGGCCGAAGGGGCAGTACACCGACGACACGATGCTGACGCTGGCGCTGGCTCGCTCGATCGGGGAGCACGGCGGCGTGGCCGGTGGGCACATCATCCACGAGTTCGCGGAGCTGTGGCGCAAGGGGACGATCATCGGGGCGGGCTCGGCGACCAACGACGCGATCGGCAATTACATCTATCAGCACAAGCCGTGGGACCAGTGCGGCGCCCCGATAGGCGACGCCGGCAACGGGGCGGCAATGCGCGCGGCTCCGATCGGGCTGTGGTATTACGACGATCTGGAGGCGATTATCCCGGCTGCGATCGAGGCGAGCGAGGTCACCCACCGCGACCCGCGCTCGATCGCCGCGGCGGTGGCGGTGGCGCTGATGACGGCCTACGCGGTGAAGGCGGACAGCCTCGACCCCACTGACATTCTCCACCTGATCGCGGGCCTGCTGCTGCAGGTGGACACAGGTGTGAGCGATCACGTGATGCGCCTGGCCGACTGGATCGAGGAGCCTGATGAAGAGGCGATCCGCCGGATCGTGGCGACGGGCCAGTTCGGGCCGTGGAGGGGGACGTGGGCGGGCGGCATCACCGCCTACGCGGTTCCGACGCTGCTGATCTCTTTCTTCTGCTTCCTGCGCTACCAGGACGATTTTGGCAAGGCGGTCTCCCACGCGATCCTCACCCAGGGCGACACGGACACGGCGGGGGCGATCACCGGCTCGCTGTGCGGCGCGCTGATGGGCTCGGGGGCGATACCGGAGCACCTGCGCGAGGGCGTTTTAAACGCGAAAGATATCGGCTCCGCGGCAAGCCGATTCTATTCGGTGCGTTTCGGGCGGATAGCGTAAAGAATCAATGATCCCCAGTTTGTCGGAAGGAAAAAGAGGAGATGTGTGCGTTGCGGCGGAGGAGGAGGGGAAGAAGAGGAATTTGACCACAGAGAACACGAAGGACACAGGGGAAAGAAGAGTAAGGAAGTATAAGAAGAAGAAGAAGACAAGAGGGAACGGGCCGCATCCGCCGGAGGTGGACATGCGGCTTTTTCGGTCTTTGAATTGTGCAACCCTTACAGGGTTGTATTGTGTGTGGGGGGGGCGGGTTACCCAGGGTGGCGCCTCGCTTACCCTGGGCTGTTTTGGATTGCCCCTTCGGGGCGAAGAACGAGGGCGTTCCTTCGTGGGAAGCGGTGGCCATAAATGTGCCCCCCTACACGGAAGCCCTTTGTGGGGCGGAGGGATTCCTTCGCGGGATGCGGGCGGATTAGCTGGGCTTCAGGGCGGGCCAGTCGGACTTGTTCGCCACGTCTAATACTCGAGCCAGCCAGCCCGCCTAATATCTAATTTGTGGCAGACAAGAATGTCTGCCCCACGAAAATGTGCACGGGCGGGAAGGCCGTGACACCTCGGGTGTACAAAGGGGTCAGTCTTAGAATTCCAGGGCTGACCCCTTTTACGGTGTAATTACATTGCGAAGACGAGTCCGGCGACGAGCCTGTTCGTTTCGAGTTCGATATCCCTGGTGATTTCGCCGAAGATCCTGGCGTTGCGCAGCAGGAGGTACTGGAAGTTGAAGGTGACGGAGTGGTAGTCGTAGATGTCGAAATCGCTGTCGATCCAGTTGTAGAGGAAGATCAAGTACCAGTCGCTGTCGGACTCCTTGGGGGCGTAGACCGCTTCGACGAGGATTGATTTCGTGACTGTGTCGTCGAGGTCGAGGTCGGAGAAGAAGGGATCGTCGTCGCGCCGCTCGAGGTACTGCCAGTCGAAAGTGAGTATTTCCTTGTGTGAGAATGTGCCGTCGATTCCCCAGACGCGTGTTTCGTTGGTGATTTCATGGTTGGTCTGGCGGCCGAAGAAGTAGAAGCCTCCGAGGCGGACCTGTTCGAGCAGCTCCTGGCTGCCTCGGAAGAACATGTTTTTGAAGCTATCGCTGTCGAAATTCTTTTTCTCGTCGGCGTCGGGGATGCCGTTGCCGTTGATGAGCTCGAAGACGAGATCGGTGCCGGCGCGCGGGCTGTAGGTGAGCATGAAGCCGCGGTCGTAGTTGAGGCTGGAGGTCGAGCCGCCCACCTTGAGCGGGTAGATCGCGTAATCTTCATATGTGAGGCGCAGCTCGCGCTTCATGAGCGGATCGGAGATTGAGAACTGCCCCATGAACAGATCCAACTCCTTGCCGAAGAGGTTGTTGAAGTGGACGAAGGCGTCGTCGACGCCGGCCACCTCGCCGCGCTCGTCGTAGTAGAAGTAGAAGTAGTAGCCGATGTCCTTGCGGATGGCGCCGCCGCTGAGGAATTTTAGGCGGTAAGGGAATTCGAAGTCGGTATCGACGTCCTCATCACCGGAGTCGTAGGTGGTGAACATGTCGCCGCGGACTGCAATGGGGAGGTCGCGCAGGAGCGAGAGTTTTTCGTCGCCGACATTGACGAAGCTGCTTGCCGGCTCTTCAGCGTCGGGCAGTTGGAAGGCGTTGCCGGCGAACTCCTCGCCGTATGAGTTGAGGCGTGGGAAGGGGCTGTGGCAGGTCTTGCAGCTAAGGCGGTAGCGCCGCGCGAAGGCGGGAATGGCCTCGGCCGACTCCTGCCAGAGCGCCAGCAGAAGCCCAAGGGCAACAACAATCAGGATTATCTTACGCATATCCATCTCCTGTTATGAGTCCGTTTAATCCAAGACGTTGAAGACTGTTTGCGTCTCGCTGATAAGGACGATCTCGGTTTCGTCGGGCGGCACGTTGAGGAAGTCGGCAACCGACTTTACGAGGCGGCGGTAGCTGAGCACCGCTCTGACCTTGAGCATGCCCGGCTTGACCTCGAAGGGGATCTCCCAGGTGTAGGTTTCGACCTTGGTTTCTCGCGGGCCGATGCGGTAGTCGACTCCCTGGCTTGCGGTGTTCCACTGGCAGATGGTGCGGCGTCCCTGGGGGTCGAAGTAAGGCAGGCAGAAGATGCGGTCGCCCTCGGGCAGGGCGTCGCGCTCGAGGCCCTGGAATCCGGCGATGTCCTTGATTTCGCCGATGTCGAAGTAGGCGGGCTCGTTGGAGGTGATCGTGTACCCCTCGCCGTCGAAGCCCTTGCGGTCGACCGGCAGGTGGTAGACGTTGCCCTCGCTGTCGACTGCCTCGACGCGCACCCAGAGCTGGCGCTCTTCAGCGGAGCCGGAGGGGACTTTGTGGCCGCACTTGCCGTTGAAGAGGACGAG
>CBFCZO010000110.1:0-11606 GCA_965602675.1 uncultured bacterium
TTGATGGAGGTTAATGGATGCCTTTTCCTATGGAGCCTTTCAGAATAAAGGTGGTTGAGCCGATAAAGCCGACGACGCGCGAGGAGAGACAACGCGTTCTTCAGGAAGCTGGATATAACGTCTTCCGCATTCCGAGCGAGAAGATCCTGGTAGACATGCTCACCGACAGCGGCACCTCCGCGATGAGCGACAATCAGTGGGCCGGAATGATGGTCGGCGACGAGGCCTACGCGCAGTGCCGCAATTGGGCTAACTTCGAGTCCGCCGTGCGCGGGATTTTCGGTTATCAGTTCGTGATCCCCTGTCATCAGGGCCGCGCTGCCGAGAATTACCTGTTCGAAAACCTCGTCAATGAAGGCAAAATCGTCCTCAGCAACACCCATTTCGATACGACACGTGCGCAGGTGCAGCACCATAGAGGTCTGCCGCTGGACCTGGTAATCTCCGAGGGTCACGATCCTGCCGCCGAGCACCCCTTTAAGGGCAACATCGACATCGAGCGCGCCGAGCGCGTGATCAGTGAGGAAAGTGCCGAGAAAATCGCCTTCGGGTTTCTCACCATCACCAACAATTCCAGCGGCGGCCAGCCTGTCAGCCTCGAGAACGCACGGGCCTTCTCTCAACTCCTCAAGCGCCACGGACTGCCAATGTTCTTCGATGCCGCCCGCTACGCTGAGAATTGCTACTTCATCAAGCGGCGCGAGGCTGGGCAGGAAAACCGCTCGGTCAAGGAGATCGCTGCGGAACTCTTCTCTTTTGCCGTTGGCGCCTGGATGAGCGCCAAGAAAGACGCTCTGGTCAACATGGGTGGCTTCATAACCGTCGATGATGAAGACCTCGCGCGCCGCGTCACCGACTCCGTCATCCTCAACGAGGGATTCTTCACTTACGGCGGCCTTGCCGGGCGCGACCTCGAGGCTGTGGCGCGCGGTCTTTTGGAGGGCCTGAGGGAGGAATATCTTGCCTACCGTATCAGCCAGGTGGAAGAGATCGGACGTCAACTCACTGCCGCCGGCGTGCCGATCATCCGCCCCACCGGTGGGCACGCGGTCTACATCGATGCCAAGCTCATCCTGCCCCACATCCCGCAGGCCAACTTCCCCGGCGTCGCCCTCACCTACGCCCTCTACCGCGACTACGGTATCCGCGGCGTCGAGATCGGCTCGCTGATGCTTGCCCAGGAAGATCCCGAGACCGGCGAAATGAAGTACCCCGACATGGAACTCATGCGGATCTGCGTTCCGCGCCGCGTTTACACCGCCAGCCACCTTCAGTACGTCATCGATTCGATCATCGAGCTCTGCAGCCGTGCCTCGGAGATCCGCGGACTCGAGCTGACTTACGCCGCGCCGACCTTGCGCCACTTCACCGCGCGGTTCAAAGAGGTAGAATAGAGTAGATGATAACGGTGACGATCAACGGCGAGGAGCAGAAGCTCGCGGAGGGAACGACCGTCGACACGCTGCTCACCTCGATGAAAGTAAAACGCAGCTTCCTCGCTGTCGAGCGCAACCGTGAGATCGTTCCACGCACAGCCTACGCCGAGACTCACCTTGCCGACGGCGATAAGATAGAGATTGTCACTCTCGTCGGTGGGGGATAAGATAGGCGTGAGTTTACTATGGAAATTATCAAGCACGTTGTTAAGTCCATAGTTGGATTAGGTTATCATCCACCAGACGTGCTAGGTATTAAGCCTGAAGATGCAAAACCTCAACATCATCCCGTCTTATTTGGGACGGGATTTTTTCCTGAACGCGATTATGTTGTAACTAATGCGCATGTTCTCAAAGAAATACTTAAAACTAGAGAAGTTGAAATAGACGGTACACTAACCCCTCTGCAAATCAATAAACTGGAGATAATACATCTAAATCTTACGGAGTCAGGACGTAGATGGATAGAGAAACGGCCATTAAAAGGGTGTACTGTTACTGCATCTCCGCCGCAATCTTCCATGAAAATTGATTTGGCTGTTATTCAGTTTGACTCTGTGAGAAAAGATAAAGATATATCTTCAATTGAGCTAGAAACACGCCCCCCAGAGGTTGGTGAAGAAGTCGGCATGATCGGATATCCGTTTGGTGGATCATTGTTTTTTCATGGATCATCGATTCAATGCTCTGCTGGGCCGTCATTCCAAAAGGGTTGTGTCAGTAATCTTGGTGTGTTTGGGGATCCTCCTGATGTAACATCTATTCAAACGGACATTAGTGTTTCGGGTGGTTCAAGCGGATCTCCCTTAATCAATCTTTCAAACGGACACGTATCTGGGAAGCTTTGGGGTGGACCGCAGTTTCAAGGAGAGGCTGGGCCTTTCATTCATGCGAGCCCTTTTTCTTGGTTTATTCCAGCATGGATGATTAAAGCGGCAGTTGAGAAGTCAAAACATGCGATAGCCAGAGCTTCTGTGAAAATATCTAGTAAATTCTTCGTTCTTGTTAACAACAAGAAGTTCCTTGAAGAATGTGACATTGAATTGCACTCAATTCAAACAGGCAACAAGAGCAGTTATAACTTTTTCTCAAAAGATTAGCTCTTATTTGCGCGAATTGCCCAAGCAAACAAAGGGCTTCATGTAAATTGGCATTTCAGCATTAAAATGCACTTATAAATTAAGATAAAACTTACTTAGGGATAATGGATGGATTTCGGAGCGCTGCGGCAGACACGCTGCTCACCTCGATGAAAGTAAAACGCAGCTTCCTCGCGGTCGAGCGCAACCGCGAGATCGTTCCCCGCACAGCCTACGCCGATACCCACCTTGCCGACGGCGATAAGATCGAGATTGTCACTCTCGTCGGCGACGGCCTTGGTCTTTTTCAGCACGGCACCGTTCCAGTCCTTGACGCGAGGCCTATTATCATCCGGCAATGGTGCGGTACCGATGACGGCGACGAGCGCCTTCGGAAACGCCTTCTTGATCCGCTTGCACCAGCGCTTTGCCAGCATGCCGTACGAGGCGGGAGTCGGGAAACGCTTAACGTAGTCGTCCCAGTCCAGGTACATCTCGTTGCCCAACTCGATGTAGCGAATCTCGAATCCCAGCTTCTCGGCTTCGCGTAGCATCGCGAGCTGCTCCTTCAGGCTGTACGACAGCACGTTCAGATCCCAGACGGGTGCCGCACCGGTGGCGTCGATTGCCGGCTTGAAGCCTTAGAGTTTATTGGGATTCTTCGCCGTGTTATTCCAGTTGTGAGGCAGATCCCAGCCCTCGACGAACCAGCCCTCGCGCCAGTCCCAGTAGTTCGCTACCGTGCCTGCCGGGAAACGCAGGTTTCCCGGAAGCAGTTCCTTTACCTTTCCGATGAATGCGGCATCAGTCCAGGCGCCGTCGACTAAGACGACTTTGCCGTTGAAGCCGGAGAAATCCCTTGAAATACTGCGGCTGAGCTTGCCCTCTTTGGCGCTTATAACATCGTCCTTGCATTCTGCCGGACCGGCCCATAGGAGTGAAACGGCAAGCGCAATCATAAGCAGTGAGGATGCAGCCGCGATTTTCATCTTCAATCCTCACCCGGAATCAGTCATTATGTATTCAACGTATCATATGCGACTCGAAGCTTAGAAACAGGATAATGATGGAGAACCGGATGAATCCTCTTGATGAACTGGAGTACATGGTCGGCGGTGCATGGATCGGCACGGGGGAGCTGCGTGAAGTCGGCGAATTCACGCAGGAGGACAAATACGAGTGGACGCTCGGCGACAAGTTTATCCGCTGCATGACGAAAGTGACCTTCCCCGATTTCTCTTTCGAGGCGGAATCGCTCGTCTGCCGCAATCCCGACGACGAGTCGTTGGCATTCTGGTATTTCTCCGACGACGGTAGTTATTCCAGCGCCAGGGGTGAGATTGTGGGGAAAACGCTCGTCTTTGAAGGAACAACAGTAGGGTCGGGCCCCAAGGAAGGACGCTTCACCCTTACCAAGACCGGCGAGGACTCTCGCATGTTCTCCTACTACGGCCGTAAGGACGGCAAGTGGGTCAAGCACTATGAGCTCGAACAGAAGCGCCTCAACGACTGACCATCATGCCAGTCTTCCCTGTTTCGGCAATTGATGCCCTTCCTCATAGTCCAATGGCGTAACTCTTCACCTTGTCGATCGTCGTCTGCGGGATGGTTCCCGACTGCATCTCCTTTGCGACCTCGCCGACGGTACTCACAATCAGGTCGGACTGACCCTCGTCGATGATCAACGGAGGCTCGATCCGCAGGACCTGTTGCTTGTCGCCGAAATAGCCGAAGTAGGCACCCTTTTCCATGCAGCGCATAGCGAAAATCTTGCCGGCGAGTTCATCTTTCGAAACATTGATCTCGCAGCCCAGCATCAGGCCCCGCCCGCGCCCCTCGACAATAACATCGGGGTAGCCCTGTTGAACTTCCCTCAACCCGGCAAGGATGCGGTCCCCCATCCTGCTGGCGTTCCCGGCGATATCTTCCTTTTCAATCGTTCTGATCACGGCCGTCGCCGCCGCCGATGCGGGAGGGTGGCCAGTATAGGTGAAGAGGTGCTGCGCCGGCGCGAGCGCGTCGATGATCTCCTGCCTACCGACCAGCGCAGAGATCGGTGCGTAGCCGCCCGAGAGACCCTTGGCGACAATCATAATATCCGGTGCGATACCTTCGTGATCGATCGCCCACCACTTGCCGCTTCGCCCCATGCCGCTCTGCACCTCGTCGACGATCAGAAGTGCGCCATGCGCGTCGAGTTTCTCCCGTAACATCGGGAAGAAGCCTTCAGCCGGCATCAGGATTCCGGCGTCGCCCTGGATAGGCTCCGCCATTACCGCACCGATATTCCCTTCCGACAGCATCGAATCTATTTGCGCCAGCACCTCGTCGCGCTGCTCCACAGTCACCGGGAAAGGCATCGAGATGAAATCGGGAGATGGTGGGTAGACGCCTTCGTTCAGCGACCTGAAGCCCGAAGCGGGTTGCGAGAGGCCGGTCGAGCCGTGGTAGGCGTTCTCAAACTTGATCAGTGCCGTCCTGCCGGTGAATTTGCGCATTGCCTCGATCGAGCCCCCGCAGGAATCCGAACCACTCAGCCCCAACAGCGCCTTCTTGGGAAAGTCTCCCGGAGCGATTCGCACCAGGTTCTCCGCAAGCTCGACGGCGTAGACGTTGGTCGAATATGGGAAACATGAGTTTTGCATCCGCGTTGCGGCTTCGAAGTAAGCTTCAGCGACCTCGTCGTGGCTGTAACCGAGCACGTTGGTGGTCGCGGCCGCAAGGCAGTCGAGATAGACATTGCCGTCCAGGTCGGCGACGTACGCCCCGGCCCCATCGGCGATCGCCACACCGTATAGACCGACGTAATTCGTTCGCCCGACCACCTTCTTCATCCGCTCCAGCAGCTCAAGCGATTTCGGGCCCGGTGGCGATACGCTGACATCGATCTCCTCCTTCATCTGGACCGACTCGGGTTGGACCGATTCACAACCGGCCAGCAGGCCCACCATACCCCCCGCAACCGAAAGGCTGGCAATAGACTTCATCATTTCGCGGCGATTGAGTTGTCCCGACATTTTTCCCCCCTTTGGTTAATCCATTATACATATCTCATGATGTTGGTCGCGGCTGTCTCCCGTCTGCCTAATGCAAATATCGTTCCAATTCCCCGGCACCTCCTGATTTGTCTAGCACCCCCCTCCCGTGTTGAAATGGCGATGGATTTGTCACGAGTGAATGCCATGAATGCTTTCGATAAGCTTGAAGACTTCATCGCCGAGTTGGAGAAGCGGGGCGAACTGAAGCGGATATCCGCGGAAATCGATCCCGTTTTAGAGATCACCGAGGTGGCCGACCGATCCGTCAAGGCCGGAGGCCCGGCGCTGCTGTTCGAGAATCCCACGGGCAGCCGGTTCCCTGTCGCCATCAACCTCTTCGCATCGCAGGAGCGCATGGCTCTGGCGCTGGGCGTCGAGCGGCTCGAAGAAATCGGGGAAAGGATCACCGATCTGATCAACCCGAAAGTGCCCTCCGGTTTCATCGAGAAGTTGGCAATGTTGCCGAAGCTGAAGGAGCTCCTGGAACTCGGCCCGAAAGTCGTCAAGCGCGCTCCGTGCCAGGAAGTTGTTCTACAAGGTGAAGACATCGACCTCGGCGCGCTACCCATCCAAAAGTGCTGGCCAGACGACGGCGGCCGATTCGTCACCCTGCCGATGGTTTTCACCCGCAGCCCCGAGAGCGGCAAGCGCAACATCGGCATGTACCGCATGCAGATCTTCGACGAGCGCACCACCGGCATGCACTGGCACCCGCCCAAAGGCGGCGCCGCCCACTACATCGAAGCGGAGCGACGCGGCGAACGACTCGAGATTGCGGTCAGCATCGGCGCCGATCCCGCCACGATCTATGCCGCCACGGCGCCGCTGCCCGACGGGCTCGATGAGTTGATCTTCAGCGGCTTCCTGCGCCGAAAACCGGTCGAGCTGGTGAAGTGCATCAGCGTCGATCTGGAGGTCCCCGCCGAAAGCCAGTTCGTGCTCGAGGGCTACGTCGAGCCGTTCGAGCGCCGCACCGAGGGCCCCTTTGGCGACCACACCGGCTTCTACAGCCTCGAAGAGGATTTCCCCGTCTTCCATCTCACCGCGATTACGCACAAGACTGATGCAGTCTACCCCGCGACAATCGTCGGCCCGCCGCCGATGGAGGATGCCTGGCTCGGCAAGGCCACGGAGCGCATCTTCCTGCCCCTGCTGAAGATGGTCGTGCCGGAGATCGTCGATATCGAGCTGCCGGTCGAGGGTGGCTTTCACAACCTCGCCATTGTCGCCATCGACAAGCGCTACCCCGGCCACGCGCGCAAGGTGATGCACGCCCTCTGGGGACTCGGCCAGATGATGGTCACCAAGGTGATCGTCGTCGTCGACGCCGACTGCGACGTCCACAATCCCCGCGAAACCCTCTGGAAAGCCCTGGCCCACATCGACCCCGAGCGCGACATCGAGTTTAACCTTGGTCCTGTCGATATCCTCGACCATGCCTCACGCGCCTTCGGCTACGGCTCGCGCGTGGGTGTCGATGCCACCCGCAAGCTGCCCGAGGAGGGCTTCGCCCGCCGCTGGCCGGATGAACTCAAGATGACGCCGGAGGTAAAACGACGCATCGACGAGATCTGGGAATCGCTGGATTTGGACCTGTAGACACAAAAAAATCGGCTTGCACCCCTAATAAATGCTTGGAACAGGTCAATTAATGTCTATAACAGGACAAGGAGATTCCTGTTGTGGTGACCAAGGGCACGTGAAGGCCTGTCGATTCTGTTAAATTTGTGAAAAGTTATAGTCGGGGGGAAGATTCTTTATATTTATTAGCAGAGGGGACTCCGGTATGGGGGAAACGAACTATAGACTGGTTTTTAAGGGTAAGCTGACTCCCGGAAGTGATCCCGGCGCGGTCAAGCAGCACCTTGCAGCACTTTTTAAAAACGGTCCGGAGCAGATAGAGAAGCTCTTCTACGGCAAACCTGTTGTAGTCAAGAAGGACCTCGATCTTGCCGAAGCGAAGAAATACAAACAGGCTTTCGACAGCAGCGGCGCAATTTCAGTAATCCAGGAGATACGCCTTGCAGAAGATGCAGCAGCGGCCGCTCCGGTGCAGGATCCGGAACAAGCTATTGAGCCTCAGCCGGCGCCGCAACCCAGACCTCCCGAACCAAAACCCAAACCGCCTGCACCACCCGTCCCGGCTGAACTTATACCCGCTCCAGCAGCGGAAGCTGTCACGTGCCCCAGGTGCGGCCACGCTCAGCAGGGCGGCGCCGAGTGCGAGAGCTGCGGAGTAATCTTCAATAAGTGGCAGGCACACGAGCAAATGCAGAGGCAGGCCGATGCTAAAGCCGGCGCGGCGAGAAGCATCGTCCGGGAACACGTCTCGCTTCTCGGTCACAACTTCGCATACATCGCACCGGATATCCCGGCCGAAAAACTGTCCGCAGCAACGGCATCGTACGCCGAATTGCAGGGGATGGAACAGCCGCTCGTCCTCATCGATTGCACCGCTACGGGCAACGCGAAGAACGGTTTGCTGATCACCGACGAGCGCCTATACGGCAAAAACATGGCCCAGCCGTCTAAAGAGCTCGACCTGGATGAGATTGATAACGTCGAATTCAAAACCAGCGCGCTCAACACCCTGATCATTAATGGCGACGGATTTGTCGACCTCCCCGCTGAAGTCGACATGCAGGACCTCTCCGATATGTTGCTCAGGCTTTCGGGCCAGCACCGCGGCGTCGCCGCCGTTGAAAAGGGCCCTGTCGTCGAGGGTCGCTCCGAGGTGTTCGACGGTTATGTGCGTGAGATCAAGCAGATGATCGATGACGGCGGATGGAAGGCCGCCCGCGAGAACCTCAAGACCCTGCTGTTAGACCATTCAGACGACTGGGAGCTTTATATCCTGCTGGCCCGAACTCATCTCGAAGCAGGAAAAAAGAAGGGCGATATGAAGTCTGCCCTCGCCTCTGTTCGTAAGGCAATCGAGCTTGGCGCATCATCGACCATCGACGTCGCCACAGTCGTAGCGGAGGTTCTGGGTCGCAACGGTGAGGCGGAGGAGGGAGTTGGATGGCTGGAGAGAGCCTATGAAAGCCTCCTATCCCGCAGCAAACGCGAGAAACTCGAGAAGCAGATCGAGGAGTACCGGGAGGAGCACAAACTCGGTAAAACCTGGCAGTTTTTCGGAGCACACGACAATGTGATTTTCGAAACCGACGACATCGAGGTGATCCGCGACAAGCTGGTTGCAGGCGAGCTGCCCGCAGATGCTGGTTGCCGCCGCAACAGGGTCGGCAAGCCGAGCCCGATCGCCAAATCGCTGGCCAGGAAGGAAGGCCGCATCGAACTGCTCTACAAGCCGATAGGCTATCACGTGAAGACCGGCGGCATGGTCGTCGGCGGCATACTTGCCACTGCTGCCGTGCTCCTCATAATCGGTGCTGCTTTCTTCGGTGCCTTCGACGCGTTCACGGATTTCTTCAAGGAAGCCGGAATCGATTGGGACGCGATGAACATCTGGGCCAAGATTGCTTTCGTCGTACTGCTCCTGCTCACCGCCGTCATGGTCTTTACCCTCAATTTCCCGGGGTTGCTGCTGTTGTATATCATCGGCGGCACAATCGCTGCCATCCTGACACAGGGCGCGTTCTCGTTTGAGGAGCTTTGGGGCTTCATGATGATCTCCGTCCTCGGGATTCCACTGTTTATAATCGCCGCGGGAATCACGCTGGCCATCGTGGGTTTCATCGGCTTCGGCGTCGGTTATATTATCGGTATGCCGATAGGCTGGATCATCGCCCTGGTCCGCTTGTCGACGCTGCCGAAGCTTCCACGCGCGGCGGGTTAGAAACCCCCGGATTGAGTTTCTCGCCCGCCCCCGGGGATCAGTCCACAGTTGTCTCCATTACACTAGACTTGGTCTGCTGCCGGGGTATACTGCAATCGAATGACAGCTGAAAGGCTGCAAGGATGGAGAAGCTTACACAGGGCATTCTTGATTCGCGTATTGCCGGGGCGGGCTTGGGCGCCATCGCGGAGAAGATCGAGCGGGGCGAAAGGCTCAACCACGACGACGGCATCGCTCTGTTCGAAACCCCCGACCTCCTGGCCGTGGGGGCTCTTGCCGACCGCGTGCGGGCACGAATGCATGATCGCAAGGCATACTTCATCCGCAACCAGCATCTCAACTATTCGAACATCTGCGTCAACTCCTGCCGCTTCTGCGCCTTCAGCCGCAAGGAAGGAGAGAAAGACGCATACAGGATGGATATCGATACCATCCGCCGAAAAATCACGGAGAGGCTGGATGAGCCGGTCAGTGAGATCCACATTGTCGGCGGTCTCGATCCCAACCTTCCATGGCAGTACTACCTCGACATGCTTGCCGTCATCCGCGAACTGCGCCCCGGAGTCCACATCCAGGCTTTCACCTGCGTCGAGATCGCACATTTCGCCGACAAATTCGGCAAGACCATTAAGGATGTGCTCGTCGAGCTGCGCGAGGCCGGCCTGGGTAGCGTACCTGGCGGAGGAGCCGAGGTTTTCAGCGACCGTATACGCAAAGACCTCTGTCCGACGAAACTCGGCCCCGAGGGCTGGCTGGAGGTTGCCAAGACGGCTCACCGCCTCGGTATCCGCTCCAACTCCACGATGCTCTATGGCCATACGGAGACTGTCGACGAGCGCGTCGATCATATGATTGCCCTACGCGAAGCCCAAGACGAGACCGGGGGATTTCTCACGTTCATACCCCTGGCTTTTCACAGCGAGAACACCGACATGGCGGGGCTGCCGCCGACAACGGGCTTTGACGACCTCAAGACCATCGCAGTCGGGCGACTGGTGATCGACAACATCCCGCACATTAAGAGCTTCTGGATCATGGTCGGGACCAAAATCGCACAGCTGACCTTGCGCTTCGGCGCCAACGATATCGACGGCACAGTCGTCGAGGAGAAGATCACCCACATGGCCGGTGCCCGGACCAGCGAGTGCCTCAGCGTCGGTGAGCTTCTGACGCTTATCAGGGGCGCGGGTTGCCGGCCGGTGGAACGCGATACGATTTATAATGTCATTAGAGAGTACTGAGAATGCGGCTCGGAGCCGGAGGAAAGGGGGAATTGGGAATCGTTTGGGAGGCCCAGGGTGGATGGTGTAGGATTGTGTAATGTATAGTACACCTGATGTTGTGCCGTGATCAGGTTTTCCACAAAATGTGGAAAAGCTGTGGAGAATCGGCCGAAGGATTGAACAACATGGATATGCTCAAGGTAGGAACAACACCGTTTCTCAACGCAAAACCCATCGCTTACGGGCTCGAGCGCGGCCTTGCTGCCGGCCGTTTCGAGTTGGAATCCCACGCGCCGGCGAGAAACGCCGAATTGCTCACGGCTGAGGAGCCTTCGCTCGACCTGGCCATCATTCCGTCGATTGAATATGCGCGCCACGACGACCTCTGGATCGTGCCCGGAATCGCCATCGCCTCCCGAGGAGAGGTGCTGTCGGTGCAGCTTTACACCGGCAAACCTGTCGACAAAGTGAAAACCATCGCCGTCGACGCACGCTCCCGCACTTCGGTGGCGCTGCTGCAGATTCTCTGCTCCGAGTATTACAATATCGAGCCCGAGCTCAAACCGATGGAACCCGAACCCGCGAAGATGCTCAAGGAGTGCGACGCCGCTCTAGTGATCGGGGATGATGCACTATATACCCGCATCGAAAGCGAAGAGAAACATGATCTGGGCGCCACATGGTGCGAGCTGACCGGTCAACCATTCGTTTATGCATTCTGGGCGGGAGCTGCTGGAGCCCTCGATTCCGATGACGTCGACTTACTCCTGCGCTCGCTGCAGGAAGGCTTGTTGAATGTTCACAAGATCGCGTCGAACCACCCCACCCCAAAAGGCTTGAGTATCGAGAATCCTGCCGAGCTGAACGAGCGGTATCTTAGCGAGCACATTCGCTATTCTTTCGGCGAGGCAGAGCTGACCGGCCTCAAGCTCTTCTTCATCAAGGCCTGGGAGCAGGGCTTGATCGACGGCGTGCCGCGCTTGCGCTTCTATGAAGGATAGAATCGAGTCGCTTGTCCTGGGAAACGGCGA
>CBFCZO010000111.1:0-11472 GCA_965602675.1 uncultured bacterium
GCTCGACCACGATCATCGCCTTGGAACAGGCCGGGCAATCCACTTGAGCCTCCTTTGCTCGGGCGTAAAACCGCTGTAACGTTAAACGTTAATTATCAGCATGTGTTCACGGGTGTCAATTGATGAATCACGGCGCAAGCTCAAGAGTGAGCGATTATTTTGAAATCCGATCCCATTTAGGGATCATAAATGCTTGACATTGTTATGGGAGCGCATTATGATAAGCCATGCGTGTCATTTCAAGAAAGCCACTTCGCGAGTTCTATGATCAATACCCTGATGCTAAGGCTCCCCTCGACGCTTGGTATCGTAAAGCCAGGAATGAGGAATGGGCTTCACCGATGGATGTGAAGGCAATGCATGGGACCGCGAGTATTTTAAAAAATAACAGGATGGTTTTCAATATTGGTGGAAACAAATATCGATTGGTCGTCAGGATTAATTACAGAAAAAAAATAATATATATCAGATATGTTGGAACACACAGGGAATACGATAAGATAAATGCAGAGGAGATATGATGATTCCTAAAGTGATCAAATCTGACGATGACTACAAAGCGGCATTGAAGAGAATCGATGAGATCTTTGATGCTGACGCGGATTCACCTGAGGAAGAGGAACTCGAACTGCTGGTCACGCTCGTCGAAGTCTATGAGGATGAACTGTATCCGATCGATCTGCCCTCTCCCATCGAAGCAATCAAATTCAGCATGGAGCAGCAGGGTCTGACCCGCAAGGATCTTGAGCCGTTCATCGGCAGCCGAGCAAGGGTCTCGGAGGTGCTCAACGGCAAGCGCCCCCTCTCTCTCAAGATGATCAGAGCCCTGCACAAGGGTCTTGGCATACCGGCGGAGGTCCTGCTGCAGGAGGAGGGGGCCTCCATACCCGAGGAAGACTCCCGGATAGAATGGTCCAAGTTCCCCATCACCGAAATGTTCAAGAGAGGCTGGTTCGAAGGATTCGATGGTTCTCTCAACGACGCCAAGGAGCAGGCCGAGGAATTGATCAAGGGTCTTCTGGAACCGGCGGACAGCGTCAGTCTTTTATCCGCACACTGTCGTCAGCATGTCCGCAGCGGCTCCAAATCCGATCAGTATTCGCTGCTGGCCTGGCTGGCCCGCGTGATTTCTCTTACAGCGAAAAAGAAGCTGCCGGACTATGAGGGGATGGCTGAAGACGCAGATTTTCTGAATAATCTATTGAGGCTCAGCTATTTTGACAACGGCCCCGCGTTGGCCAAAGAATATCTTGAAAAACACGGCATCCACCTTGTCGTGGAAAAACACTTGCCGAGAACCCATCTCGACGGAGTCTCAATGATGTTGCCCGGCGGCAATCCGCTGATCGCACTCACCTGCAGGTACGACAGGATCGATTATTTCTGGTTCACTCTCCTGCACGAATTGGCCCACGTTGCGCTGCACCTTAAAAAAGACTCACACGAGTGCTTCGTTGATGATCCAAGTTTGGAAAACGAAGACACCAGGGAGGTCAAGGCCGACAAGTGGGCGGAGAACGCGCTTGTCCCATCGAGAGTGTGGAAGAACTATGCCGGCGGCGATCTGAGGGACAAGGATTTGGTTTTCGAGATGGCCAAGAAGCTGGGAATCCATCCCGCCATCGTAGCCGGGAGGATCAGAAAAGAGCTCGACGATTTCTCTCTCTTTAGCCGGCTGACGGGCAGCAAACAAGTGCGCAAGCTCTTCTTCTCGAAAAACTGATCCATTATCGGGAGCCTCATGAAAATCCTCCTCACAAACCACCACCTCGCCCTCCTCGGCGGCACCGAGACAGCGGCCTACACCCTGGCGTTGGCCCTGCGCGGGGCCGGGCACGAGGTCTCGATCGCCACCGTCGAGCCGGGAGCCGTTTCGGAAGCGCTGGAGAAGGTGGGCTTCGAGGTCGCCGTCGACCTCGGAGAATGGCGCGGCCGCGGATTCGACGTGATCCACGCCCACCACAACGCCATGGCCCTGACGGCCCGCTACCACTTCCCGCGCACCCCCATGATCTTCGTCGGCCATGGCGTCCTGCCGGAACTCGAGCAGCCCCCCTCGGTCGACCTCGGCATCGGCGTCTTCGCCGGCGTCAGCGAGGAGGTCCGCGACGCCTGGCGCCACAAGCACGGCATCGAGGACACCGAAGTAGTGCGCAACGCCGTCGACTGCGAGCGCTTCCATCCCCGCGAGCCGGTCGGAGCCGCATTGAAACGCGTGCTGGTGCTCAGCAACCACTTCCCCGACGAACTACGGGCGGTTGTCGGCAAGGCATGCGACCAGGTCGGCGCGGAGATCGGTTATTGCGGCCTCGAGGACGGCGCGGTCTGGAACACCGAGGAGGCGGTCAACGCTGCCGACCTGGTGATCTCTCTCGGGCGGGGGATCGTCGAGGCGATGGCCTGCGGCCGAGCCGCGCTGGTGTTCGATTGGCACGGCGCCGACGGCATCGTCACCGCGGACAACTACCAGGAAATCCGCAAGCACAACTTCTCCGGCCGCCGCTTCCGCCGGGAGCTCGATGCCGAAGGCCTTGCCGAAGAGATGAGAAAGTACCAACCGGAGATGGGCGAAACCAACCGTGCCCTCGCGCTCGAACACCACGACATCCGCAAAGCGGTGAGCCATTACGAGGAGATTTACCGGCGCGCGATCGACGCGGGAGTGCCCGACGGCCTGCCCCCGCTGCCCGGCCCGGAGATCGAGGCCTTCCAGCACATGTGGCGCGAGCACGTGGCCCTCAAGGCCGATGCCCGCCGCCTGGCCTCCGAGCACCAGCGCCTGCGCATGGAGCTAGACTCCATCCGCCCGCGCGTACGCTCGATGATGTGGCGCCTGGAGGAAGAGCGGCGCCTGCTGAAAAAGGACTTGGAAAAGGGCCGCTAGCCGCCCGTCACCTACAAGATCATTGCGAGGGCGCCATAGAAGACAAGACGGTGGCGCTAAAGCACCACCCTACATGACCTTGCGAGATCATGCCGTCCCATATAGTCCCGCCCTCTCTATCATCCTGCAAGGACCTTTCGCAATCGATGTAGGGGGCACATTTATGCGCCCCGATCCCGCCGGAGGCGGGATAACGGTGTGGCGTCGGGTTGAACTTGCCCACCTCCGGCGGCGAAAGCCTGCTCATCGCGGTCTCCTGTCCCAAACCATTAGTACTATGGCTGGATTGATATATGCGTTTTTTATCAATTTGCGGCGCCGTGATGTTTTCGGTATCCTTCATCATGAGTGCTTGCATAGGTTTGTCTCCCCGTGAGTCGCTCGCGGGGGGTATGCCGCGATCGTACATTTGACGAACCATGCTTCGGCTATCCGGGCAAGCCGTGTTTTCAAGCGAGACAATATGGGTGGTAGGGAGTAGAAGATCTGTCCGAATTATAGTCAGGCTCAAGCCCGTCAGTCTCGAAGAAGAATCCTAATTCACAGAACACCACGGAGGTCATGTTTATGTTCGGCAGGGGTGCAAAACATTCACATTATTGCCTCGTCCTTATGGCAGCCGCATTGGCTGTCCTACTGAGCGTCTCGTCAAACCTCCTAGCTCAGGAGATCCGTAAGCCGCTTGTGGCGCGCGAGTCCACTCCACCCGACCTGGCGGGCGTCGTCGAGCCGGAAAACAGGATGCGCCCGATAGTCCAGCGGTTCATGGCCGACAGCCGCGACTTGATGAGGATCTACGAGATCCCGGCATCGAGCGAGCGAATCGAGCGTTTGACCCAGTTCTACACCGACTGGAAGGCCGCTCTGCAGAAGCTCGATTTCGAGTCCTTCAACGTCGATGCCCGCATCGACTACATTCTGCTCAGCACTAAACTCGACTATGAACTGTTTCAACTGCAAAACGACAAGAAGAAGCTGGACGCGGCGTTGCCTCTGCTGCCCTTCGCCGAGCCTGTCATCAATCTAATGGAATCCAGGCGCAGGTTCGAACCGCTCGATCCTAAGACCGCGGCGGAGAAGGTCGACGGCATCGCGAAGCTGATCGAAGAGAAGCAGCAGGAGCTCGAGCAGGCCAAGGAGGCCGAAGAGTTGGAGGTGAGCCTGGGGACGGCGATGACCGCGACCATGACCGCCCGCGAGCTGGGAAAGACGCTGAGTGACTGGTTCTCCTACTACAACGGTTACGATCCGATGTTCACCTGGTGGGTCGAGACGCCGTTCGCCGATGCCTCCGCCGCACTCGAGGGATACACTGCGTGGCTCGAGGAGACCTTCGAGACCGGCGAAGATACCGAGCGGCCGGTGGTGGGAATCCCGGCCGGGCGCGAGTTCCTGGTCACCGAGCTTGAGGCTGCCTTCATCCCCTACACCCCGGAAGAGATCATAGCAATCGGCGAAGCCGAGTACGCCTGGTGCATCAACGAATTCAAAAGGGCGTCAAACGAGTTGGGCTACGGCGACGATTGGCTCAAGGCGCTCGAGTACGTCAAGACCCTCCACGTCGAACCCGGGGAGCAGCCGAAGGCGGTCTCTGACATGGCGTTCGAGGCGGTCAAGTTCCTCCGGGACAACGATCTGATCACCGTGGACCAGCTCGCGGTCGACACCTGGAACCTGGAGATGATGAGTCTGGAGCGCCAGAAGTTTAATCCCTTCTTCACAGGCGGCGCCGACATCCACGTCTCCTTCCCGACTGACGAGATGGACCACGACGGCAAGCTGATGAGCATGCGCGGCAACAACAAGCCCTTCGCCCGCGCCACCGTGCATCACGAGCTCATCCCCGGCCACCACCTCCAGTTCTTTTCGTGGCAGCGCAACAACTCCCACCGCAGTTGGATCTTCGGAACGCCGTTCTGGACCGAGGGTTGGGCCCTGCATTGGGAAATGCTGCTCTGGGATCTCGACTTCCCGCAGACGCCCGAGAACCGCATCGGCATGCTTTTCTGGCGCATCCATCGAGCCGCCCGCATTATCTTCTCCTTCAAGTTCCACCTGGGGCTGATGACGGCCCAGGAGTGCATCGACATGCTGATCGAAGGCGTCGGGCACGAGCCCGCGACGGCCGAAGCCGAGGTCCGCCGTTCCTTCGAGAGTCACTACAACCCGATCTACCAGGCGGCCTACATGATCGGCGGCCTGCAGTTCCGCGCGATGCACCGCGAGCTCGTCGATTCGGGCAAGATGACCAACCGCGAGTTCCACGACGCCGTCATCCGCACCAACGTCATGCCGGTCGAGATCGTGCGCGCAGCCATCACCAACCAGCTTCTGCCGCGCGACTTCAAGTCCGTCTGGAAATTCTACGGCGAGGTCGAAGTGCCCGCCAAATAAACCGTCCGTTCCCCCGGCGGGATCTGGCAAATCCCTGTAGGGCGGTCCTTTAGGGCCGCCGCGTATGGAGTGTATTCATGCGCCCTCGGCGGGATAAATCCGTTCAACCCCAAAGGGGTTACACAATTCGTTGCCCAGGTCCCGCCCCGTACACGCGAAGGGCGGCAAATTGCCGTCCCCCCGCTGAAGAACCTTCACACAGATTTGACTAGCTGCAGCCCTCCGTCGTGCCGCAGTTGAGGCACTTGTAGCACGCCCCGTTGCGAACCATGATCATCCCGCAAAGCGAGCAGGGCGGGGCGTCCTCCTGGTTGACAAAGGCGTGGCCGTTGCCGTTGTCGTCCTGCACCACGCTGATCTCGATCGAGTCGTCGGGCACGCTCAGGCCGTTGTCGGAGGCGACGTAGTTGATCACGCCCACCTCGGCCTGCTCCTCGGGTGAGAGGAACTTCGCCGAGAGCCAGCGGAAGATGTAGTCCATCACGCTCTTGGCGTGCGGGATCTGGCGGTTCCGCGTCCAGCCCGACGGCTCGAAGCGCGTGTGGATGAACTTGTTGACCAGCACCTTCAGCGGCACGCCGTACTGCAGCGCGATCGAGATGCCGGTGGCGAAGCTGTCCATCAGGCCGCTGACAGCCGAGCCCTCCTTGGCCATCACCAGGAAGATCTCGCCGGGGCTGCCGTCCTCGTACGTCCCCACAGTGATGTAGCCCTCGTGGCCGCCGATCTCGAACTTGTGCGTTATCGCCTGGCGCTCCACAGGCAGGCGGTGGCGCACCGTGCGGTAATCCTCCTCACCCGCCTGCTCCTCCTTGCCGGCGTTCAGCGGCTGGGTGCGTTTGCAGCCGTCGCGGTAGACGGCGATCGACTTGAGGTGCAGGCGCCACGCCTCCGTGTAGATCTCCTCGATCTCCTCGGGAGTGATCTCCTTCGGCAGGTTGACCGTCTTGGAGATGGCGCCGGAGAGGAACGGCTGCGCCGCGGCCATCATCCGCACGTGGCCCATCGGGTGAATCGACCGCGTGCCGTTGATGCTCGTGAAGGCGCAGTCGAACACCGGCAGGTGCTCGGCGAGCAGATAGGGGGCGCCCTCGATCGTGCTCTTGTCCTCGATGTAGCCGACGATCTCCTTCACCTGGTCGTCGTCGTAGCCGAGGCGGCGTAGGGCGTGGGGCACAGTGCTGTTGACGAACTTTATCGTGCCGCCCCCCGACAGGCGCTTGAACTTCACCAGCGCCAGTTCGGGCTCGATGCCGGTCGTGTCGCAGTCCATCATCAGGCCGATCGTGCCGGTGGGGGCGAGCACGGTGGCCTGCGCGTTGCGGTAGCCGTGTTCCTTGCCCACCTCCAAGGCCTTCTGCCAGACCAGCTGCGCGGCGGTCAGCAGGTAGTCCGCTGTGGTGTCGGGGTCGATGTTGCTCACCGCGTCGCGGTGCTTGCGGATCACGCCCAGCATCGACTCGCGATTGATGTCGTAGCGGGGGAAAGCCCCCTTCTCCGAGGCGATCTTGGCGCTGCTGAGGTAGGCCTGGCCGGTCATGATCGAGGTGATCGCGGCAGCGTAGGAGCGGCCCTCGTCGGAGTCGTAGGGCAGCCCGTTGTACATCAGCAGCGAACCGAGGTTGGCGTAGCCGAGGCCGAGCGGGCGGTAGAGGTGGCTGTTCTCCGCGATCTTATCGCGCGGATACGACGCGTTGTCGACGATGATTTCCATCGCAGTGGTCAGGATGTCGACAGCGTAGCGGAAGGCCTCAACGTCGAAGTTGTCGTCCGCGTCGAGGAACCTCATCACGTTCAGCGAGGCGAGGTTGCAGGCGCTGTTGTCGAGGAACATGTACTCGCTGCAGGGGTTGGAGGCGTTGATACGGCCGCTCGCCTTGCAGGTGTGCCAGTCGTTGATCGTCGTGTCGAACTGCACGCCGGGGTCCCCGCAGGTCCAAGCCGTATTCGCGATCAGCTTCATCAGATTGCGCGCCTTGTATTCGCCCATCACGTCGCCGCTCGTGACCGCGCGGGTCTGCCATTTGCGGTCCTCCTCCACTGCCCGCATGAAGCTGTCGGGCACGCGCACCGAGTGGTTCGCGTTCTGGAAGAACACCGAACTGTAGGCTTCGCCGTCGAACGACGAGTCGTAGCCCGCGTCGATCAGAGCCCAGGCTTTCTTCTCCTCCTGCACCTTGCAGGTGATGAACTCCTCCACGTCGGGGTGGTCGATGTTGAGGATCACCATCTTGGCGGCGCGGCGCGTCTTGCCGCCGCTCTTGATCACCCCGGCGAAGGCGTCGTAGCCCCGCATGAAGCTCACAGGGCCGCTGGCCGTGCCGCCGGCGCTCAGCCTCTCGGTCGACGAGCGCAGCGAGGAGAGGTTCGAGCCCGTGCCCGAGCCGAACTTGAACAGCATGCCCTCGGTCTTGGCGAGGTCCAGGATGCTCTCCATCGAGTCGTCAACCGCATTGATGAAGCAGGCGCTGCACTGCGGTTTCTCCTCGACGCCGCAGTTGAACCACACGGGAGAGTTGAAGGAGGCCTTCTGCGTCAGCAGCAGATGCACCAGCTCGTCGTGAAACATCTCGGCGTGCTCCTCGCCGCAGAAGTAGCCGTCCTTTTTGCCCCAGCCGGTGATCGTGTCGGCGACGCGGGCGATAAGCTGGCGGATGCTGGTCTCGCGCTTAGGCGTCCCCACCGCGCCGTGGAAATACTTCGAGGCCACGATGTTGAGCGCCGTCTGCGACCACGACCGCGGCACCTCTATATCAGTCTGCTTGAACACCTCCGTACCGCTGTCGGTCTTGATCTCCGCATCGCGGCGACTCCATTCCACCTGGTCGAACGGAGAGGTGCCGTCTTTGGTGTTGCGGCGGTGGAACTTTAATCCCTTGCTCCCCTTGTCCTTCTGTTCTTTCCCGGCATCGCTGTTCTTTTCTGCTTTCTGCTCGATCATCGAAAGCTGATTTGAAAGCGATTTCTCCTCGGTTGCCATTTGCTCTCCCTAAAAAGGAATGTGGTTCTTATGCTAACTAACAGGACAATGGGCACTCGAATATCTGACTATTATTGGTGGGGAGAGGTCGGATCCTTCTTTTGTAAGGATATCCTTAAGAATTCTTGCATCTATCATTTTTGTGGAATACATCTGACCAAAACCCCCGATCGCTATCTTTTATTTGCTGTCCTCTTTGTTCACTCCCGCGTGTCGACAAATTCTTTGCCGGGGTCAAAAGCAGAAAAATCTCCAACTACTTGAAAAGAGGAGACTTGACTCCTTTGCTTTCTTGTTGAATCGCTTCCCAGCGGCTGAATAGTATTATATGGAAGACTATGCACCGTTGTCAAGGAGAAACCACAACATTTTGTAAATATTTTGTTAACGATACGAGATGTTGTGGTAAAGATGCCAATCAGCGGCGATTTACATTGACCAAAAATTGAGCGGACAGCGGCCGTAACGGTTTTGTTTTCAACGCCTACAGGTCGTTTCGAAGCAATAAGTGTCCCGCAGTTTTTGATCATCGTAAACCCCGAAAGCAGGCCGACCACTATCAGTAGTGGTCTCGATTCCTTGCAATGGATGAACTTCCACTCTATCCTAGCCCTTCCCCTCGTTCAAGAGTTTTTTCGATGACGATGGAAGTTTTACTGGCCGGATTGAACATCGACCGAGCGACGCTCGCCGAGGCTCGGAATCTGCTCGGGCGGGCGGCGGAAAAGGGCGATCCTCAACTGCGCGAGGATCTTGCGGAGTTCCTCGGCCGCACTGTCTGGTCGCCGGAAACGCTCAGCGCCGCCTACGCGCGTATCAGCCGCGATCCTGCTCCCGTGCCCGAGCTGCGCGAGCGCTCGCGCCGCGAAGTCGAGGCCGCGCGCAGGAGCAACGAAAACATAATTTTCGGCCTCGGCCACAGCTCCGTCGCCGAACACGCCGTCTTCAACTTCGACATCCTCGGCATCAGCCGGCTGGCGATGGAGTCGGTCCAGCACCACCGGCTTTGCTCCTTCACCGAGAAGAGCCAGCGCTACATCACCCTCCAAGACGAAGGCTTCGTGCCGCCGGAGATCGAAGAGGCGGGCCTCGGCGGGCGCTTCACGGAAACGATGCGCGCGCAGTTCGCCGACTACCGCTTCCTCTACGAACGCCTCCTTGAGCAGGCAAAACAGAAATTCCCCAATGAAGCCGCAAAAAAACGAGGCATCCAGCTGCTCGAGGGCATGGCCAAGGAGGATGCACGATACGTCCTCCTGCTGGCCACGCCGGGCCAGCTCGGCATGACCGCCAACGCCCGCAACGTCGAGCTGATCATCAGCCGCCTCGCCGCACACCCGCTCGCGGAGTTGCGGGAATTCGCGGGCAAGCTTGAGGAGGCCGTGCGCGGCATCGCCCCCTCGCTGATCAAGTACACCGCCGGCGCGCAGCACCTGGTCGAGACCGGCGCCGAGCTGCGAAGCATGGCGGCAAAGCTCCTCCCAGGCGACGATGCCGGGGCCGCGGCGCAAACCGTCCGCCTGCTCTGCTGTCCCGACGACGGCGACGAGCGCCTGGCGACGGCCCTGTTGTTTTCCGCGGGCGCCGGCGACCACGAGAGCTGCCGCGCCGCAGCCGCGGAGATGAGCGACGCGGCCCTGGCCGAGCTGATCCGGGCTGGGCTTCGGCGCCTGCGAAGCTGGGACCCCGTCCTGCGCGCGTTCGAAGAAATCCACATCAGCTATGAGCTGATCATCAGCGCCAGCTGCTACGCCCAGCTCAAGCGCCACAGGATGTCGACACAGATCGTCCAGCCGTACCAGTTAAATTTGGGAATCACCGTGCCGCCGACCGTCGCAGAGGCCGGGCTCGAGGCGAAGCTGCGCGAAGCGGTGGCCCGCGCGGAGGAGCTCTACGAAGATGTGAACGCCGCGGTCCCGCAGGCCGCCGACTACGCGCTGACCAACGCCCACCGCCGGCGCGTCCTCTTCAGCTGCAACCTGCGCGAGCTCTATCATCTTGCCCGCCTGCGGCTCGACAGCCATGCGCAGTGGGAAATCCGTGCTCTCGCCGCGCGTTTGGTTAAGCTGGCCGCCGAGCGGATGCCGCTGGCGATGCTGATGGCTTGCGGCAAGGACTGCTTCGCCGAGCGCTACGAGGAAGTCTTCGGCGAGCCGCCCCTCGACGGCTAGGGGTGTCGCATGGCAGAGAATCGTAAGCTGATGATAGTCACCGCGGCGTTGATCGAGCGCGACGGCAGGCTCCTGGCCTGCAGGCGGCCGCCCGGCGGCAGGCAGCCCGGCTTGTGGGAGTTTCCGGGTGGGACCGTCGAGCCCGGCGAGGACCCGCGCTACTCGCTGCGCCGCGAGATACACGAGGAGTTGGGAATCGAGGCGAGCGTCGGCGCGCCCTACGAGGTCGTCTTCCATCGCTACGACTTCGCCGACGTGCTGCTGCTGTTCTTCCGGGCCGAGGTCGTGTCGGGCACCCCCGAGCCGCTCCACCACGAGGAAATCCGCTGGCTGTCGCCTGACGAACTGAATTCCCTTGAATTCCTCCCCGCCGACCGCTCCCTGCTGGACAAGCTGGGGAGCAAATAACCAAACCGCCGGATCCACCCCGGCCGAACACCCCGCAACACATCAATTGGCACGATCTCACACGGCACTATAGGGGGGCACCGCCGCGGCGGGCACGGCCCCCGCATTTCTTCTCTGTTTCCTCTGTGTCCCCTGTGCTTTCCACGGACTCCACGTTACAAAACAAAACGGCGGCCCTCCGCCACAGGCGGATAAATTCAGGACCGCCCTACATCATTCGGCAGGATCTCACAAAGCCTTGTACGGGAATCGTTCACAGCCTGACCCGCGGAACGCGGTGGCACGCCCCCATCCCGCGAGCAATCGGGCCGCAGGCCCGCTGGTTAGATGCCTTTGGGATGTATCCACGCGGAACTGTTGCTCACTACCAAAGTGAGTTTTTTCGTTTCGTTGAGGCAGCACCGTACATCTCCCGCGAGCAATCGGGCCGCAGGCCCGCTCGTCAGATGCCTTTGGGATGTATCTATGCGGAACTGTTGCTTACTTGTAAAGTAAGGCCCCGCCTCAATACAACTCAGCGTAACGCTCGCGCTCCCAATTGCTCACATGCGCGGCATACTCGTTCCACTCCGCCCGCTTGGCGCGCAGGTAGAGCTGGAAGGTGTGCTCGCCCAGCACATCGCGCATCAGCTTGC
>CBFCZO010000112.1:0-11322 GCA_965602675.1 uncultured bacterium
GGATTATCGAACGCCATCTGCAGCGACGATCCCCAGATGCCGATCCTCGTCGTGAAATACGGATCGGCGGTGAGCGCGCGGATGTACTGATCGCGCATCGGATTGGGAATCGCTATAAGAAGAACCAGCAACAACGCCACGACAATAAGCAGGCGCTTGTCCTTCAATCCCAGCAGCGCAGCCACGATCAGCAGCGCAACGGCCATGCCGGCCTTCGATCCCGTCAGCGCAATACCGTATCCATACAGCAAGCCTAGGGAAGCCAGTCCCAGTTTCAAGTGCCAACGCAGCGCGCTGAAAAGAACCAGGGCGATGATCAGAGCCAGGCTGAGATTAAGGAAGGCCGCCAGGTTATTCGGATCTATAAAGCCCCCGGCGGCTCTCAGCACGCCGTCGCGAATGTTCGGCGAAAGGTACTCCATATAATAGCCCGGCAGCGCTTCCCGGTACCACCCGGTGAAAAAATACTGGTGGACTGCGAAAAGCGTTTGGATCGCCCCGCTGGCGAGCAGTGCTCCGGCCGCGAGTGGCAGGTAGTGCTCTCCAACCGCCGCCGTCCGCGCCACGCGGTAGCCGAGACCCAGCAGCAGGAGGCCGCCGACGGCATGCCAGGCGTCGATGCCGTAGGGCGCCGCGAAGCTCGACAACACAGCCGCGGCGAAAACCAGGATACCGAGCACTTCGAATCTTGATATATGAAGGCTCTTCCTTCCGCCGAGCCAGTAATCGGCCAGGGCGACGCAGGCCAGAGCCAGGAGCAGCAGCTCGCTGAGAGCCGTGCCGAGGTATTGCGTCGAACCGCTGAAAAACGGCGTGAGAACCATTAGCGCGACGATCAGCCCCGTCCGCACTCGCCCGAACGCCGATACCGCCGTATTTCCCGCGTCTGTCGCCGCCGTCATTCGGTCCTCTCCTCGTTCCGGGCTCCGCCCGCCATTCCCATCAGAGCAATCCTACGCTGCAGCGCATCGAGCGCCGCCCGGTAATCCTCGCTCGTCGGATGCAGCCTGGCCGCCTCGGCGACCTCCTCAGTCGCCGCCAACAACCTACCCAGCCTCAATTGAGTCAGAGCATGGCTGTAGCGCAAATATGGCAAATCCGGGCACAGCTCCACAGCGCATCTAAAATGCTCCTCGGCCTTGAGAAGCAGTTCCCGGTCGTCCTCCAACTCCGACAGATTCTGATAGGCACGCCCCAGCAGGTAGTGATAATCGAAGTTCCCCCCCTCGACCGCCACGGCCACAGAGGCCTGCTCGATCACGGAACGCCAGAGATCCGCCCGCTGCGCGCGAGACAACGGATCGAGCTCCTTACCCTCGGGCGTCGTCTTGCCTGAAATCGGTCCGAACTCCGGCTGCAGGGCCGCCTGCGTCACGCGATCGATACTCCTGTTGTAGAAGTAATCGGCGACGAACCAGCGGCCCACTATCGCCATCGCCAGGATAAAGACGCACGCAAGCGCGATTCTCAGCCAACTGATTCTTCCGCGGCCCGCAACCTCTTGCGCCTCAGCCGGCGATTCCTCGCGCCGGATCAACATCCCCACCAGAAAGGCCCCCAGCATTCCGACGCTGTGGAAATAAAGGATTATCTCGATACCGTTGGCGCAGAGAAAAACGAACACTGCCACGACCAGTCCCAGCTTCAGCGCGTTCTTTCTCACGCCACCGCTTCGCTCGACCTCCGCCGTCTCTCTCATCAGCCTGTGGAGCACAATGCCCAATATCGCCACAATGAGAACGATCCCCAGCAGGCCGAGCTCAATCGGCACTTGCAGATATGTGTTGTGGAGATACTTTGTCGGCAGCACTCCCGGCCCCAGGTGCGACAGAAAGCCGATATGGAAATTCCCCAGCCCGATGCCCGGGAGCCAGTTCTGCGTCCACATCCCCAGGCCCGCCATCCAAAGGTTCCAGCGCAAGCGGATCGGGCTGTCGGGCGCGGCCAGGTCCCAGAGAAAATTACCGCGCAGTGCCCCTACAGCCAGCAGCACCACTACCCCGGCAATCACGACTCCCGCGACACTCCATAGCAGCAGAATCCTCCGCTTGCGAATAATCAGCAGCGCGGAAACGGCCGCCGCAGCCAGTAGCGAAACCGGCCCGCCGTGGCTCTTGGCCTGAAGCATCGCCAGCGCGACCAGAAACAGCCCCCCCGCTATCGGCGCGAACAACACCAGCTTCTTGCGGTACTCGATCGCCAGGGCGACACCGAGCGGTAGCGCCATCGCCAGGAAAGCCGAAAATGTGGTCGGGAGTGCGAACGTCGCGAAAATTCGCTTCTGAGAGAAGATCTGCTGAATGTAGCTGTCGCTGACCGGCATCACCCTGCGGATTAGCTCAGCATCCGGCATCTGGGAAAAATATGTGAAGAGCTGGAGCAGGCCGATCACGGCAAGAATCACCGCCGTCCCGAAAACGACCGCGATGCTCAGGCGCATCTCCCTCTCACCCGGGCCGATATCCGCCACCAGCCAGGCTGTCAGCACCATCGACATGATCTGCAGCGAAACCTGCAGGCTGCCGAAATGGTGGATGGAGGCCGTCAGGCTCACCAGGAGCGCCAGGCCAAACAGCACGGCCGGCACAGTCCAACTGGGCGATAGGGGGTAGCGAGGCCGGAGAAATAGCAGATGGATGGCGGCGAGGCCGTAGATGATCACCTGCGTGATCACGAGGCTGAGGTTATGGCTCTCTCCCGGCAACAGAAGGTTCAACACCAGGAAAGCCAGGATAATCCTGAAGATGAGGGGATTGGTCTGCGTCAGCATGAAGGCATTGTAGCCAGACACCGCGCAAAAAAAAAGACCCCTCCGCCGCGCGGGCGGAGGGATCACTGTCATCTGATTATTCGTTAGTGGTCTGAGCGCCCTCAGGATGCTGTACCAGGCGGCCATTGCTGTAGATGATGTCTTCCTCGAAATGCTTGACGATTTTCTCGCCATTATCATCCACAACTACTGCTGGTCCGACAGCGCCGTCTGAGCCGTAGGACTCGACGGTGAATTGGCGACCGGAACCTGCAGCGTTAAACGCGTAGTGAAGCAGGTAGCCCCAGCCATCTTTGGCCATGCCCTTGTTCAAGTTGATCTCAGTATCCTCAAAGATCGTCTGCAAGGCATTGATATCAGCAGCCTGCGGGGCGCCGATTTTCGGATGGTCTTGGATGTAGCGGTCAACGCCCTGACCCATTTGCACAACGTTGGAAACCGTTGTCGCCTGGCGGGCGCGGTCCAGCGCGTTCAGCAAGCTCGGAATCGCGATAGCCGCGATGATGCCGATGATCGCGATAACGATCAATAACTCAATTAACGTGAAACCTTTCTCATTCCGCATAATAGTTGCCTCCTTAGCGGTCTTTGTATAGGTATGAGCAAGCCCCGTGCCAGATTGGGATTTCACCTCCAAATAATTCTAATTTCCTCACCCTCAACACTTTACAACTACCTCTCAAGACCGCAGACAATGACGAAAAAGCACAAGTGACAATCTTTGTCAGGTATTCTCTGGCAATATTTGTCACTTTTCTTCCTCTTCTCCATCTTCCTCTTTCGATTTTTCTATTCGTATATTATTATGAATGGATCAGGCACTTTCACCCAACCCGTATCATTATTGCCGTAGTCCTTTGCCCTTACATATATATTCTTCAGTCCACCGAATGGTAAGTGAAATTCCACTACTACTTTAAATTTTACAGTATATGCCTCATATTCAATTGTCGTCCTGCTGTTATCCAATTCTGCACTGTGCCCATCATCTATACAACTTCCTTTATATATCTTTTCCTCAGTTACCCAACCATAATTTCCTCCTGCAAATTTACACCACATTGTTACTTTGTTTGAGCTAGCAGAAGCCCTTGATCCTGGCCTAACACGAATCAATGTGCCATCATCCGAAGTAATAACATCTTCAATATCTGGATCTAAACCAAGCGGGTTAACTATATCGTCTTGTGTTATCAATATGTAAAATTTTTCTATGTCCGCTGCACTATTTCCATCTTGGATAGTTGTTGTAAATTCCAAATGATCCGTAAATACTTGCCCCCCTTCCTCGTGCGCTTTTACATCTTGCAGTTCTCCTATTTCTGGTAACATATCTATAAACTCAACATTTATTCTTTCATCCATTAAGTACCATAAGTTATGATAATACTCGTCACGATATCTTGCAAAAACCTTTTTTTCACCCACAAACTCTTCCCGATAATGAACCACAGCAGTAAACGCTTTGCGGGCCCCCCACACCTCTGATGTGGAAGAAACAGCAAGCTCATTACCCATTAACTCATTTGGTACAGTTCCTGCTTTCTCCATTCTACTTGTTACATCATCTATAGTTCTAGCATATATCCAATTTGTCGAATCTTCATATCCTAGTTTTAATGCATTTGGTATTGGATACCATGGCCTGGTATAAATGGGATCACATACAATCAATGTAATTGTGCTGCCACTTCTTGCGTCTGGAGCAACAACAGTAAATATCATTGAGTTTTCACCATCATCATCCGGAACGGGCATGGCGTACACTTTTGCGTATCCTATTTCCTGAGTTCTGTATGCAGCAATACTACCAGCAGTACTGTTAATTGCCAGAATAGAATCTGCAGTTTCATCATCACCAATATAGAAATAATCTATCAGTACTCCATTATCATACACAGGTACTTGAGATGTGGGATCAGAATAACGATTAATTGTATCGTCAAAATCCGCATCATATATCGCCATTATAGTATAGCAATCATCATCATACACATTAGGAGTTATAAAGAAATATGGACCGAAACAATAACCATATCCATATGAATAAAGATTATCTGGAGTACCAGGATAATCAACATGATGGTCAAGAGAGAAATTATGTCCTAATTCGTGAGAAAAAGTTATTTCTCGAATATGTTTACTATCAGACAACGTAATTACGCTAAATGCATGTATTTCAGATTCTAATGGATATTGATCTGGACAATAAGCCGCACCATAGCATGCTCCTCCTGAAGATGGCTCATTGAATACTTGAAGATATACAACTAGATCAGCAGCAAGAGCATTTCTTATTTCATTGACATTTTCAAAGTATAGCTGGTTGTTCTTTAGATTATCTAAAATCGCGTGAATGTTATCAGGAGTACATGGTGGATCTCCTGCTGAAATTGGAATTTTACCCACAATATTAAGATTTACATTTGCACCGCCTGCGGCAAAGGCCCAATTTGTTGAATCAATGAGATGGTCGATTGTTGCGCTAACACTGTAATCTCTTGTATAAACACCTTTTGAAAAAAGAACTAGGACATCAACGATGGTGACATCCGTTGGCATTACTTTATCTTGAGAGGAATTACTAGGCGAAGCTGATAAACTACCGTCATCCAGTGATTTGTGTCGTCTTTTATTTTGTTTTCCGGCCAACGAAATATCCTTGAAAGGAGGAAACGAATCGAAGTTTACCTCCCAGAGTATGTTCAATTCAGTTTTTTTGATTGAATTTACTTGAAAAAATCTATTCCTATACCTGACGTTAATTGTCCCGCCAAATACTCCAAACCGTTTGGAAAATACAAAACAGACCTCGTCTAAATCGTTACCTCCAATGGTTCCTCGCCATATAAATGTCCCATCATCGGTCTTCTTAAAGTACTTCTTGACTGCGGTAACAAAACCAATCTCGTGCCCAAGCCAGATCTCAACAAGATCGATTTTTTGGCGAAGAATTGAAAAATCGACATCAACATACACAAGCGATTCGCTTTTGGCCTCTTTGCGAATGCTGGCTGGTACAAAGTCCTTTACTGCGGGAGGCGAAACTGCCGGTAAAACCACTGTTACCGAAGTTTCATCCTGAACCATTTTAGATCCAGAAAATGGTTTCTCACTTCCCTGCGATGCTACGCAGGTGAGAAAGAAACATGTAACCGTCACTAAAATGGTGAAAAAAGGGTTAAAGCCGTATTTCTTACTCATAGCACACTCCTTTAGGAAGGTATTGAGTTCGAACTCGAAAGAAGCTGGAGTTCTCTCAGAGAATTGTGAAAATTACACACTTCCCCCTTTTCCTCTAAGCACCCTTGGAATGTACGCTAGATTATAGCATGAATATTTATTAACTATAATTTAAGCACAATGGCCTCTGAAGTCAATATGTAAAATAGAACTATATCGATTATTTTTGTAATAAGCAGAAAAGATCGTATTGGTCACTCGATCATAGGTATTTTTACTATTGCTGACGTATATTTGAACTAATTCTCATTCCTTTGCCTATATCAAACCGCGCCAATGGAGTGTACTGCGGGCCCTCCGGCAGCAGCTTGCTGCGCATCAATATGACCTCCTCGATACGGTCGGAACCGAACTCACGTTCGCGGTTGCTCTCGATCGCTGCGTGCAGGGCGCCCCGGTTAATCGATCCCTTCACGCGCCCCAGCGTGACGTGGGGCGAGAAGCCCCTGGCGTCGTGCTCGAAGCCGAGGTGTTCCAGCTCGGTGTCGATGCGACGTTGCAGCTCGCGCGCCGGCTCGATATCACCCTCGATACCGGCCCAAATCACCCGCGGCCGCGACGGATTGGGAAAACACCCAATCCCCGCGATGTCGAAACCGAACGGCTGCGCCTCCCCGCAGATTCGCTTCAGTTTCTCATCGATCCTGTCGACAAGCCCCTCGTCGATCTCCCCCAGGAACTTCACGGTCAGATGCATCCGCTCAGGCCTGACCCACGTCACCCTGCCCAGCCCCGGCTTCAACTCGCCGATCAGACCGCCGAGGGCCGAGCGGGTCTCCTGCGAAAGCTCCATCGCAATGAAAGTCCTCACCGGTTTCCCCCTGCTTTTTGGAAAATGGTGACCCCGCGGCGGTTTAATGTCAAACCGATGTCGATATCCAACTGGTATCCTCACTTGACACGGGCCCGCAGTCTGTATATTCTCCCGTTCCCGCTGTGCAAAATCCTACGGGAATCGCCGCTATTTCGACTGCACAGAATTAAAAAGCGGCACTTATGGTAAGAATAAACGCCGGAAACTTGAGCCGGCGTACAGAAGGGAGTGAGTTTTTTGGAAGTCAAGGTCTATGACAACAACATAGAGAAGGCGATCAAGTCGCTGAAGCGCAAGCTCAGCCGCGCCGGTCTCTTTAAGGAGCTTCGCAAGCGGAAGTACTACGAGAAGCCGAGCGAGAAGCGCCGCCGCAAGCAGAAGGAAGCGCAGCGCCGCCTGCGCAAGAAGCTCCGCCGTCAGCGCCAGATGCTGATGGACGAGTAGTTCCCGCGGTACCTTCACCCGTTTCTGGAAAAAAAGACAACAGAACTTTTATTCTCTCACTGCGTTAATTTACACGGGTGAGGTACGCCCGAAGATACTGGAGGGGAGGTCATGGATCTCGGTTTGAGTGGCAAAGTTGCGCTGGTAACGGCTTCCAGCGCCGGAATTGGCTTCGCTTGCGCCAAGGCCCTCGCGGCCGAGGGCGCGGCTGTCTGCCTCAGTAGCAGGAGCGAAGAAAACCTCGAATCCGCGGTGGAGAAGATCAGGGCCGAAACCGGCGCCGACAGGATTGCCGCCGTCCCCTGCGACATGCGCGACGCCGGGCAGATCGCCGCCCTCTGCGAAGAGGTCAGGACGCAACTCGGCCCGCCCGACATCCTCATCAACAACACCGGCGGACCAAAGCCGGGAGGCTTCTTCGACCTCAATCTGGAAGAATGGGAAGAGGGATATCGCCTGCTCGTAGCCAGCACCGTCAAGCTCTACAACGAACTCATACCCTCGATGCGCGCGCGCCGCTGGGGCAGGATCGTCAACATCACCTCCACCTCCTCCCGCGAGCCGATCGCCGGCCTCACGCTCTCAAACTCCTTCCGACCCGGAATCCTCGGCCTCGCTAAAACAGTCGCCAACGAGATCGGCCGCGACGGAGTCCTGATCACGACCATCATGCCGGGAATCACCATGACGGCGCGGATGCAGGAACTCTCCGAAGGGCGCGAGGAAAGCATCGTCGACCGCCTCAGCAAGCGGATACCGCTGAAACGGCCGGCGAATCCCGATGAGCTCGGAGCCGTGGCGGCATTCCTTTGTTCAGAAAAGGCGAGCTTCATCACTGGCAGCGCCATCGCCGTCGACGGCGGCTTTCTGCGGACGCTGTAGACACGAACCAGCAGCGCCGCTCGCAATCCGCGGCGAGGCCGCTCCGGCGGGAGCACTGTTTAGACCCTCCCACGAAATCATTGTGAACACATAGGATTTGCTGTAACTTGATTACATCGGGTGGTTGTTTCAAATCCTTCATGGGGGGATCAAAATGTATCGTCTTCGTCTAATAATCGTAGCTGCAATCTTTCTTCTTGCCGCGGGTGGTCTTCATGCCCAGGAATTGAAATCGCCGGAAGAATTCTTCGGCTTCCAAATGGGAGCGGACGGACGGCTTGCCCGCTGGGACAAAATCGTCGAGTACTTCCAACTCCTCGATTCTTCATCCGACCGCATTGTCGTGCGGGAATTGGGCAAAAGCACCGAAGGCAATCCGTTTCTACTCGCCATCATCTCATCCGAGGAAAACCTGAGGCAGATGGACGGCTTCCGGGAGATCAACCGTAAGCTGGCAGATCCGCGCGGCCTCTCCGACGCTGAAATCAAACAGCTGCTCGCTGAGGCCAAGTACACCCTAGCGGTCACCAACAGCCTCCACGCCACCGAGGTCGGCGGCACCCAGATGTCCTCGGAGCTGGCCTACGAGCTGATCACCGACGAGAGCGAGAAGGGCAGGCTGATCCGCCAAAACTGCTTCCTACTGCTCTTCCCCTGCTTCAACCCCGACGGCCAGATCATGGTCGTCGACTACTACGACAAGTACAAGGGCACGGAGTACGAGGGCGGCCGGCTGCCATATCTTTACCACAAGTACACCGGCCACGATAACAACCGCGACGGCTACGCGCTCACCCAGGCCGAGGCGCGCCTGATGTCGAAGGTGCTCTACCAGGTATGGTGGCCCCACGCCTACATCGATCACCACCACATGGGCTCCTACGGCGCGCGCTTTTACATCCCGCCCTACTTCGACCCGGTGCACCCCAACGTCGACGCGCTGATCTGGCGTGAGCACATGTACTACGGCGCGCAGATGGCGATGCGACTCGAAGAGGCGGGCAAGACAGGCATCGAAACGGGCGCTCCCTACACTGCCTGGTGGATGCCTAGCTTCCACATGATCACCAACTACCACAACATCACCGGTATGCTCACCGAGAGCGCCAACGCCGAAATCGCAACGCCCACCTACGTCCACCCCCACCAGCTCCAGCCAAGCTGGCGCGGCAGGCCGGAATACAAAGCGCAGGTGAATTTCCCCAGCCCTTGGCCGGGCGGCTGGTGGCGGCTGCGCGATGTTGTCGAGCAGATCAAGATTTCCACATTCGCCGCCCTCGAGCTGGGAGCGCGCAACCGCGAGATGCTCATCAGCACCGCCCTCCTCAAAGCGCAGCGTAACATCGAACTCGGCCGCAGCGAGCCGCCCTACGCCTACGTCATCCCGCCCGACCAGCACGATCCGCTGACCGCCCTGAAAATGCTCGACACGCTGATGTTCGCGGGCGTCGAAGTGCACCGGGCGGAGAAGGCATTCACCCTCGGCAATGAAAATTTCCCGGCGGGCACCTACGTCATCGATCTCGCCCAACCGCTGCGTACTTATGTCAAGTCGCTGATGGAGCAGGTCTTCTACCCGCAGAATGACTGGACCTCATACCGCGACGGCAGCCCGAAGCGCCCCTACGACATGGCTGCCTTCACCATGGCGGAGCACATGGGTGTCGGCGTCGTTGAGTCGCACATTCCCGTTGAGGCCGACCTGAAGAAGATCGACAGGCCGGCTTACCACCAGGGCGGAGTCATCGGAGAGAGCCGCAACGGCTACCTCCTATGCCACCGGCTCAACGACAGCTTCATCGCCCTCAACCGCGCCGCCAAGGACGGTATCCAGGTATGGTGGCTGCCCGGCGAAATCGAGGCCGGAGGATTCAGCTTCGCGCCCGGAGCAATGCTCTTCAAAGCCGAAAAAAGTTATCTCCAGCCGCTGGCCGCCAACCTCCACCTGACCTTCGTCGCTGCGCCCGATAACCTACCCGGAGAAGCTTACCTGGTAGGCAAGCCGCGGCTCGGGATGTACAAGCGCTACCAGGGCGGCAACATGGACGAAGGCTGGACCCGCTGGCTGCTCGAGAAATTCGAATTTCCCTACATGTCGGTCTTCTCCGACGAGATCAAGAAGGGCAACTTGCGCGATAAATTCGACGTCATCTTACTTCCCTCCGATAGGCTTAACTCAATGATCGGCCCCGACTACGATAAGCCCGATCCCGGCCGCCTGCCTGTCCCGCCGGAGTACCGCACCGGTCTCGGCGAGGATGGCGTCAAAGCCCTGAGGGAATTCGTCGAAGCGGGGGGAACACTGATCGCACTCGATTCCGCCGCCGAACTGCCGATCTCCAAATTCTCCCTGCCGATAGAAAACGTCCTGCAGGATCTGCCGTCGACGGAATTCTTCTGCCCCGGCTCCACGCTCTGGATGCAATTCGACATCAATAATCCTATAGCCTACGGCATGCCCGAAGAGGCGCTCACAATCAACTGGGCATCTCCCGCGTTTGCCGTCCGCCCAGTGTTCAACAACGAAAACTACAAAGTCGTCGCCCGTTATCCCCACCACGATCCGCTGCAGAGCGGGTGGCTGATCGGCCCGCAGTACCTCTTCGGAAAGGCGTCGCTGGTCGAGGCGGGACTCGGCGAAGGCCGCATCATCCTGATCGGCTTCAGACCGCAGTTACGCGCCCAAACACACGGCACCTTCAAGATCCTTTTCAATTCCATCTACTACGGCGCCGCCGAGCTAAAGCCGATGGAATAGCAGATCGCGACAGATAACAAAAACGCCGGCGGATGCTGAAATCTGCCGGCGTTCGTTTTTCTCAAAATCCCAATCAGGGAGCATAAGCAAGCGAAAAGAGCACGCTGTTGAAGAAAAGCCTGTCGAGGCCGTCGTAGGAAGCGCGGAACGTCGGCTCCTCGGCAAAGCAAATCACCTGCCCCCTGCCCTGCCGCTCATGCCAGACATATGCCTTGCCGGCCAGCAGCTTGTGCATCTCGGGCCAGATGTGACCGGCGATCCTGAATTCATCCTCGGAGCCGTAGACTCCGGCGGCAATCCCCTGATCGTCGGTGATCGGTACGAAGACATTATTCGAATGGATTTTCGCGACGGCGAACCCGTCGTAACCCCAGGCGAGGAACGAGCGGTCGTCGAGCTTCACCTTGACGA
>CBFCZO010000113.1:0-11283 GCA_965602675.1 uncultured bacterium
AGAACTCGATCAGCCCTGTATGGTTAGACCTTGCCTGTTCAGGAAACGTTTACTTGTCGTTGGTTTCCACCCGCCCGAATTTGATATTGATCTTCACGCCGCCTTCAGCGTTCAACGTCGCGTCACGCGGAGCGCTGTAGCCGCGCGGGTCGGTGTAGCGCAGCAGTGTCAGCACCCGTTTGCCCTCAAACGAGAAGTGATACATAGCGGGCTGGCCGCCCGAGTTGACCAGAGTGTCTTCCTGCATCACGAGGCCGGGATCCGAAAATCCGAGTGCCTTATTGAGCGCGTCCACCAAGTCGGCGACCTCCATGCGCTTGAAAAAATCTCCGGTCGCCTCGAGGGATGAAGTCTCACCGGCATGGGTGATTTCACCTCCGCCGCCCTTGTTTGCTTTGAACAGCCAGGTCTCGTTGCTGTTGCGATGCCGGTAGCTGATCTCGATTGAAGTGCCCTCACCGGTGTGATCCACTGTGGCGGTACCGAGGAAAAATGTCCGTTCTCCACCAGTATTAATTTGGCCCTTGAACTCGATTACGGCGTGATCGGCGGCCGCGATGCAGATCAGCACCGCAATCAGGCCGATGACGATGTAGTTATAGTCAACGGACATACGGCCCTCCCTGGTTTTGATATGCCGCCATGATAGCAGAACACGGGACCTTACGGCGTTTGGGGTGAGGCTCCTGCCGAGCCGGCTCAGAGATCGCGGTTGCGCAATATCTGCTCGCGCCACGTGGCGAGATCGCCATCGCCATTGACTGTTGCCGCCAGGTCGAGCGCCTGGCGTATCGAGTGATCCATGTTGTTATACCAGAAAGTGCCGGTGCGGCCGAGCATCAGCAGATTCTCGTAGCGGTTGAGGGCGGTTATCGCCGAGTTTAACTTTTCGCGGTATTCGATGGTGTAGATCGGGTAGGTGTTGCGGATACGCTCGATGTGCAGGTCGACGATTTCGTTGTAGCGCCGCACCAGGCGCGTGCGCACCATGTCGCGCTCCACCAGCGAACGCAGGTGCTCCGGCTCGTTCCAGATGCCGTCGCCCTCCATGCAGGCAAGCTCGATGCAGATGCCACTGAAGCCCGGCGGGGCAGTGTGGGGCGCAAAGTTGGCGGGCAGCGATGCCCGGTTGAAGATCAACTCCTCGGCGCCGTAGTAGGTCCATTGGTAAGGCACCTGCGGCGGACCCTCGATCTCGTAGTTGAAGGCGATTACGCTGAGAAACTCCAGCCCCCAGTCGGGCAATTCGAGAAGCTTCGAGACCGCGCTCGGCGGTGCGGTCCAGAACACCAGGTCGGGGCGCATGTTGAGGGCGCCGCCGTCTTCGAGACTGATCGTCAGCCCGGTGATTTTATGCCCGGCGGTGGCAAGCCCGCTCACGCGTGCGCCCGTGTGGACGCTGCCGCCGTCCTTCTCGATTTTTCCCACGAGCCGCTTGCAGAAAACATCCACTCCACCGCTGGCGGGGTAGATGAACTTCGTCTTCACCGGTTTTGGGAAGAGCGTCGACTTGATCACCTTGAACAGGCTGGTCGCCTGGTAGCGCTTATCGATCACCGCGCGGTTGATACCCGCGCTGGCCCAGTCGCTGTGCAACTGGTCGCAGGGGTAGCGCAGGAATTTCTCGGTGTAGGGTTTGAAGAAGATGCGGTAGAGGGTCTTGCCGTAGAGGCTGAGGATGTACTGCTCGAAGCTCTCGTCTTTCGCCCGGCCTTTGAGGAAGAGGTCGAGAGCGGCGCCGACCATCACTCCGAACGGCATGTGGAAGATACTCTTTCGCGCCAGCGGCCAGTCGTGATAACGGTTGAAGAACCACACGCCGCTGCTGCGGTCGATGATTATCTTGTCGTCGCCGAGCGTCTCGTTGATGAACTCCAGCACAACAGGGTCGTCGGTGTGGAAGCGGTGCGGGCCGATGTCGAAGGTGTGGCCGTTGTAGTGGAACGAGCGCGCCAGGCCGCCGACGGTCTTCTCCAGCTCAACTACGGTGACGTCCCAGCCCTCGCGCGATAGCTGCCGCGCCGCCGTCAGCCCCGAAATCCCCGCTCCCACGACTACCGCGCTGCCTTTGCCACTCACTTTTTCCCTCCCGAGGTCTTGAACATCCGCCGCACGGTCATTTCGCCCTTGGTCTCGAAGCGGCCGGTTATTGTGTTTATCAGATTTCGCAAGACGCTCAGCGGATGAAAGATAGCCTTGGTCAAGGCATAGCGCAAGTAGAGGCGGCGCCGCCGACGGTTGAGAATCTTGTAGTCGGGGCGCCAGCGCGGGCTCCAGCAAAGCTCTTCATAGTCCTTCCAGTAGCCGTGCAGTTCGGCGGCGTCGTTCCAGGCTTCCGCGCCCGGCAGCGGTGTGAAAATGAAAATACTGAACTCGTCGGCGCCCAGCCGCGTCAGCCTGCCGACGAGCCGCGACGTCTCCCTCCTGTCCTCCTCCGTCTCGCCCGGAAAGCCGAGGATGAAGAAGAGCCCGGTGCGGATCTTCAGCTTGCGGCAGAGGCGGATCAGCTTCTGCGTGTGGTCGAAGTCGAGCGGCTTGTCCATCAGCTTCAGTACCCGCTCGCTGCCGCTCTCCGGCGCGAGGCAGATGTAGCGGCAGCCGGCGCGCTTGAGCGCTCGCACGGTCTCCTCGTCTATCGTCTCCGCCTTGATCCCGCTCGGCAGGCTGATAGAAACGTCCAGCTCGCGGCGCTCGATCTCGTCGCAGATCTCTATCACCCGCTTTTTATTGACGGCGAAGTTCTCGTCCTGGAAGTGGAAATCGCGCACGCCGTAACGCCGCAGCCACTCCTCCATCTCGTCGACCACATTTGCTGCAGTGCGAGCCCGCCAGCGGCGGCCGCAGATGCCGGGCGTGGTGCAGAAGCGGCATGAATATGGGCAGCCGCGGGAAGAGATCATGAAGATGTGCCTGCCGCGCACCGGCCCGTGGCTCAGCCCCAGGTTCCAGTAATTTTCCAACGGTAGCAGATCGACGGCCGGGAAGGGAATCTCGTCGAGGCTCTCGATCTCCTCTGATTCCGTCTCCCGCCCGCCGGGAAGGATCAGACCGGGCACCTTTTCGAGGTCAATCTTTCCCGCAAGCGCCTCACACAATCGCTCGGCGGCGATTTCCCCCTCGCCCTTGACGACAAAATCCGCGCCCGCATCGAGGAACGGTTTGCTGACGACGGTGGGGTGATGGCCGCCGATCGCTACCGGCACATCGAGCTGTTGCTTAATCTTCTCGATTATAACCAGCGTTGCGCTGTGCTGCGCGCCGCTGTGGCAGCCGATGCCGACCAGCTCTACGTCTGCGGGGATGTGTTCGACGATTTCGTCGAAGGGCAGGCCGCGCGCGACATATTTCTCCTTGAATGGCATCGCCCGCCGCGGCGCCTCGCCGAAGGCATCGATGAGCGTCACCTCGTGACCCGTCTTCCTCAGCCAGGCCGCCAGGTAAGCCAAGCCCGTGGGCATCGCCGGGATGCCGCCGAAGGGATCGCCCTGCTGGTGGATCAGGGGGGGATAGATGAGCGTTACCCGCACCGCGCCCGCCTCATTCCTTTACCGCCGTCCAGACCATGCGGACGCCGAGGTAGCGCAGCGGCCAGAAGCCCATAGTCAGTTCGCAAAAGCGCAGAGCGGCGACCAACAGCTTGTTTCCGGAACTCGTCACATGCCAGACGTAGCGGCTGCTCGGCCTGCCGAGGTGTTTTTTTATCAGGCGCCACATCTTCCAGGGATAATTGCGCCGCAGTGCTCCGCGCTCCTCCTTCGGGATCAGGTGTGCGATGAAGACCATAGGATTGAGCGCGTTAGGCTCGATCGAGATGAAGCGCCCCTCTGGCCTGAGTACACGAGCGATTTCGGCCATCGCCACGTCTGGGTCGGGGACGTGGTGCAGCACATCAAAGCCAAGCACCGCGTCGAAGCCGCCGTCTTCGAACGGCAGACTCATGACGCTCGCCACCTGCGTCTCGATATTGCCCAATCCCTTTGCCTCAGCTAGCTGGTCCGCGCCCTTGATCATCTCGGGGCTGATGTCGATCCCAACGAGCCGCTCAACCCTCGGAGCTAGAAGCGGGAAATAGATGCCGCTGCCGCAGCCGATATCCAGCACCTGCCCGGCGGGCTCCGGGAAGGCGTAGCTAAGGATCGACTCGAACTCCGGCACCAGGTCGGGCCGCTTGTCGAGAAGGAAGGGATCGAAGCGGGTGTCGTAACCGCAGTTGAATAAACCCTGAGTCGGGCGGCGGTTCGCCATCATCCGGTCGTAATGTTCGCGTTGCTGCTCGTCAGTGGGCATCTGTTTCAGGTCTTTTCGCTCGATGAAGCGGAAGTATAGCACGCATAAACAGTATGCCCAGGGAGAAAACAGTTCGGTCTGCGTGCGCCTGTCACTTTATCCCGAGCCAGATGGTGACGTTGTCGCTGAACTCGTTGGCCACCGCCAGATCGGGCACTCCATCACCGTTGAAATCCGCGGACGTGACAGCTACCGGCGACCAGCCGCAAGGCAGCGCGCCGGCAGGCTTGAGCGCTCCGCCGTCGTTGAGCAGTACCACGCACTCGTGCGTGCCGAAAGAAGCTGCGGCAACGTCCGTATCCCCATCCCCGTCAAAGTCGGCTGCCGCGATGCTGGCGATGCTGCCGCCCGCAGAAATGAAATCGGCCCCGTCCAATTTGCCGTCACCGTTGCCTTTCAGAAAGGCGAGATCGTTATCGCCGAAGTCGGAGAAGATGCCGCCATTGCCGACGAGGACATCGATGTCGCCGTCGCCGTCGAAGTCAGCCGTAGCAACGCAGAACGGGAACGGCCCGGCATCATACTCCACGCCGCTTTCGAAGCCTCTGTCGCCGGAGTTAATGAACACCTTCAGCTTCTTCTGGTCGACGACCAGCAGGTCGAGGGCCCTGTCGCCGTTCAGGTCCGCGGCCACCAGATTTTCGCCACGGCCGCCTAGGTTCAGGATCAACGCTTCGCCGAACGATTCCCCGCCGTCACCGAACAGCACCCACGCGTCACCGCTACGGTTGTGGGCGAGCGCCAGATCGACATTGCCATCGCCGTCGAAATCCGCCGCTTCGATGACTTCGGGGAAGTCGCCGACCTCGAAAGCATTCGCTTGCTCGAAGCGTCCCCTACCGAGCCCCTTACTGATGAACAGCCTCTCCGCCGGTTCCGAGGTCGAAGCAACCGCTAAATCCAAAATCCCGTCGCCGTCTATGTCCACCGGCAGGACGTATTCATTGCTGCCCCCACCCCCGGGCAGAAGCAACCTCGAGGGGAAGCCGCCCTCGCCGTCTCCGGGCAGGAAGCTGACGCCGCCGTCGTCGCCGGTGACAAGATCGATGTGACCGTCACCGTTGAGGTCAGCCGCGCGGATCGACTCGGGATCATCTCCCACGGGAACGCTGCCTGCGAAGCGAAAAGCGGTGCTTCCCCTAACCTGCTGGACCATCCCCGCGATCAAGCTCTGCGGCCTGCCAGGGATTATGAAGTCGATGTCGACATCGATATTCCTCTCCGCGTCCCTTAAAGCAAGCACCTCAGTTCTGTCGACGGGCCGGGCAATTCCGCCCGACTCGATCGTGCCGATAACCGAACGCAGTATCCGCCCCGGTAACATCGCGCCGCGGGTGCTGCGGTAGTCGCTGTAATCGCTCTTGAAGGTCAGTGCTATCTCGTCGGTCTGGAGCTTGAACGAGTCGCTGCGGAGCGTGCCGTCGGGCGCGAGGACGAACGAGCGCTCGAGGCCGTCGGGGTATGTAGCCACAACGACCATCGGATCGGACTCCCGCTCGCGCCGCATCATGCCCAGGCTGGCACCAAGCTTGTCTTCGGCCTCCATCAGCGGGAAAAGCAAAGCCAGCGCGCGCAGGCGGTTGAAGTGATACAAGTCCATCGGGCCGCCGTCGGGGCCGTGGTAGGAGCGCACCCGCCGCGTCGAGCCGTTGACCAGGTAGGCCGTCTGCCCGTCGAACGATGCCGAACTCCAGCTCTCTCCCGTTATCACGTAGCGGAAGGCTCCGTCCGCCCCATAGGTGTTCACCTGCGTACCCGCCGGCTTGCCGTTCACGCTAAGGTCGTAGGTCAGCCTCGCGGTCCGCAGGCCCAGAATTGCGTCGACGCCTCCGATGGAGCGCCGATGCAGTCTTAGCGCGCGCCCGGGATCCTCCTGCGAAAGAGCCGCGGGGGCAGCGATTAGCAGCAATGTTACGATTAAGGCAGTTAATCCTCTTCTCATCGCATTAGCTTTATCAATAAGTTTACGGACAAATCTAGCAGACCACGGCGGCGATGTCACCAGCCCGCTAGGCCCCGATGTGGGGATACGCCCAATTGTTTTGTTGTCATTGCTAACGGTTAATTCTGTGTTTGGACAAATTATCAATATATAATGTCACCCGGTTTTGTTATAATACGCAAAGATAAAATAAATACATTGTGAAAGAAAACGGTGGGGTGCCCGGGAGCGTAATGCCCATGGGTGATAAGGCCGACAATTCCAGAACTTCGGTGCAAGGCACCGAACCGGCTCTCGAAGACCTTCTGCTTGGGGACGAGCGCCTGGGGCGGGAGAAGCAGCTTCAGACTATTTTCGCGCAGCTGCACGATTTCCCGCGGGACCGCGATCCTGCTACTTGGGCGAGACTGAAAAGGGATCTGGGTGAGGAGTTACTAAGAATTCACTCAACCGGATTCAGGGTGAATCTCGAGGTGGCGTTCCATTGCTTCCACGATGCCCACCAGGTTTTCTCCCGAACGGCACAGCCGATGATTTGGGCCGAGATTCACAACGATATCGCGCGCGCCTGGGAGCTGTCCATCGAGGGCGACCGCCGGATGACCCTCTGGCTGGCGATCCAACATTATGAAGCGGCGCTCGAGGTTTGTACCAAGGAGAGCGAACCAGAGGCCTGGGCAGCGCTGCAGAACAACCTGGGCAACGCCTGGAGCGAGATTCCCGGAGAGGATCGCATTGGCAACATCAAGCGTGGCATCGAGCACTATAGTGCCGCGCTCGAAATCCGTACCCGCGACAATAATCCATACGCTTTCGCCATCACGACGAGCAACCTCGGCTGCGCCCACGGCCAGCTGCCGGTCGGCGATTGGGCTTTCAACCTTGTCCAGGCTATCAGTTGTCACGAGGCGGCGCTGTCTGTGTTCACGCGCGAAGAGTATCCACTGGAGTGGGCTGAAGCGCTCAACAACCTCGGCAACGCCTACAGGAAGATGCCTTCGGGCCACAGACTCGCGAACCTGCGCGGTGCCGCGGAGTGTTATAAACATGCGCTCGAGGTCCGCACTCGGGAGGAGATGCCGCTCGAGCATGCCAGGACTCGGCGTAACCTGGCGATGGCATATCTCGATGAGGATTTCCCTCTCTCTGAGCGAGAGCGGCTGTTCGTCGCCCATGAGTGCCTGCAAGTGGCGTGCGACGTCTTCGAGGATTTTGGGCAGGTTGACAAGAGATCCTTCGAAATGCGCGATCTGATAGGGGCCCGCCTCAGAGAGCTGGAAGTCTAGAAACGCCTGCCCCCCAATAGGATGTCCTAAAGCAGCCGCAGGTTCAAACCCAGCCTTCGTTGCCGGAAGGACGAGCCAAAGCTGGATTGACTGGTAAAACAGCTGACAGATTCAATATCAAGGCCTTGTAAGGAACGCATAAAAAGTCCTTGCATATGATCTGAGGCAGGTGCTATAGTTGCCCACTGCGTAACAAACATAAGGAATCCAGGGAGGATTTTGATCGGGGGTTTGTATCACAGGATCGACCGGGATTAACTCGGAACGATCCGGGGTTTGTCCTAACCCGGGGCTTTTGGTTGCGGGGTGGAAGGGCAGGACCCACCTACTTACGTAGTAAGCAAATCGGGGCGCTTTCAGCGCCTCACGGAACAGGATTGAGGAGGTGGATCAAATGAAGAAACTTATCGCATTGATTTTGGCTGGTCTTCTTTCGCTTGCGATTCTGGTCGCCTGCGGCGAGCAGCCTCCTGCAGAAGAAGAGGGCACAACCGAAGAGGGCGCCGTTGAGGAAGCCGCACCTGATGAAACTCCGACGGATGAAGGCACCATGGAAGAAGGAACTGAGGAGGAAGGTGGCGAGGAAGAAGGCGGCGAAGAGGAGGGTTGATAACCCAACCTCATTGAGCATTCTGATTTCTTAGTAGGTAGTTGGCACCCCGGCGCGGATGACCGCGCCGGGGGTTCTGTAACCCCGGTCAAATTCTTCAACTTGGAAAACGCTTGTTGTGCAGTGTTGCTATTGGACTGATTAGTAGTGTTCTCAGGCAAAGGAGAGGTGGCGCCCGGGTTTGACGCGCCGCCTTTAATTTGTACTGGGACGGGGAGACCGTCCGCTATCACATTTCCTCTTCGCTCTCTTCTTCCTGCGGCCCCAGCCGCTTCACGATCTCGGCGGCCAGCTGCGCGATAATTTCATTCTTTTCAGGTCCTGACGACAGCCCCGGCTCCCAAATCGGAGGGAAACTGCCAGCCTTTCCCCGGGCGCTCAGGCGATCCGCCCTCAAGACCTCTCCGCTGACTGTATCGATAAAGTAAACCACCACTGTCAGCTCGCTGTCCGCGCCCCTGCTGTAATGGAAGCGTTCCACCGCCCCGGTTATGGCCAAGTCCGCGCCAAGTTCAGCGCCTCTCGCGGCCGCAGAAGCCAGCTCCTCGCGGGGTGTACTCTGCAGGCCGTAGGGGGAGGAAGCGAGCGCGAGAGAGACATGGGCGAACGGTCCGCCCTGTAACAGAAGACCGTGCAACTCGGAAGCGAACGCAGCTCCGATTCCCGGCTGGGGATCGGGCTCGTCAAAAGCCAGCACTACCGCCCTTTTATCGGCGTAGCCGCTCAGATCCCGCTCGATGAGCGGCTGGTCCCGGTAGATCCTCATGCCGCCGCCGCATCTGGAGCACAGAATAAGCACCAAAATCAACAGAGAGATCTTCTTCACCTCTTCACCTCAGCGTCGCGGAGCGTAATAACCGCGCCGTGTGCGCACATCGTAGCTTTTTCCCTTCACCCGGACTTCTATTTTCCGCCAGCGGCCGTCGTAGTTTCTGTTGTTCGAAACGTAGCTTATCAAATACTGGCTTTTAAGGTCGCTCGCTATCTCGTCGTAAGCCTGCATCAGCCCTTCAACCGCTTGCGGAGTAAAGATGCGGCCGCTGGTCTGGTTTACCAGCGAGCTCAGCTCGCCGACGGCCTTTGCGTCGCGCACCCTGAAGGCCACAGTGTAAACTACCGCCTCCTGACGCTTGGCTTCCTCCAGAATGTATTCGAAGGTGATCGGTTGGCCGTAGGGGCCCTGGCCAAAACTCTCGTCCTTGCCGTCGGTCAGCAACACGAGCACCTTCTTTTCATTGAGGTAACGCAGCTTGCCGAGCGCGAAATGGACGGCCGAGTAGAGGAAAGTTCCCCCGTACGACTTGATTTCCTTGATGGCGTCGATCGCGCTGGCATTATCGCCTTCAAGATCCTTGATCAGCTCGATATTGTGGCTGAAGGCGATGACAAAGCAGCGGTCCTCCTCCCTCAATGCCTCGAGGAAACTGATCGCGGCCTGCTTGGCGTCGTCGATGTCTTTTTCCATGCTGCCGCTGCAGTCGACGAGCAGCCCAACGGTGATTGGGCGGGTTTCATATCGGAAACCTTCGATAATCTGCGGCTTGCCGTCTTCGAACACCTCGAAGTCGTCCTGCTCGAGGTCGAGCACATAGTTATTGGCGCTGTCGGTGACGACCACCGGAAGGTTAACGAGCTGCACGAACTCCAAGTGGCCCTCGAGCGCGTGGCGCCGAATAAGCCCCTCCATCTCCGTAGTCTGCATCAGCAGGGCAAGGCCGTATGACGGCGAGCCCGGGCTATGCTCCGAGCTCGGTATCCAGGAGATGCCCTTCAGCTTGCCGTTGGAATCCAGGTCGCGGACCTCGAAATTGATGTTTATCGCTTCTCTCGGTGCGGCGTCGCGCCCTAGCAAGTCCGCCCAGCTAACGCGGCCTTCGATGGTCGGGCCGGTGCCCTCGCGCAGGCGAACCGCCAGCTTGAGAGAAGGCAGTGGCTGGACGGCGAAGTGACCATCGCTACCGCGTAGCCCCTCGCCTTTCGGCTCCCCGCCGGTCTCCGTCAGGACAAGGAAGCAGCTTTGGGATTCGCCCTCCATTTCCGGAAAGCGGAGAGAGATCATCAGAGCATCGGCTTCCCAGGCGGCTTTGCCTTCAGGGCAGCCGAGGTAATCGTCGTCGCGTATCTCGGCGGCGAAGTAGAGCGCGTCGTCGTCCCAGGCCAGCCAGAACATGGCGCTGAGGTCGTCGGGACCCAACCACTCGGCGCCACGCACCAGTTTGGGTGAGTTGAGGATTACCGGCGTGAAATCCGCCCACTCGAACAGGCGGCCGTCGATGAACACGCTTGGTGGCCGGCGCTCGACCGTGATGTTGTTGACCGCTTCATCGGCCTGCTGTGCGGGGACGAGCAGGAATGCCGCGGCCAGCACTGCGGCAAGTATCTGTGTCACTGGCTTTTTCCGTCAATCCGCGGCTTCTCATGCCGCGCCTCTAATTGTAACTACAGGGCGTCAACGCCGCAACGATCCTCGTTGACACCCTCTTTCCTGCGCCGATATACTGCGCTTCCTCGGGGAGGCACAAAGGATTCCGGATGCAAAAATATTATAAGTGGTTTGCAGCTTTTATCCTGTTGGCTGCAATACTAATTTTGCGCCAGACGACCGGGATTGTCAGCTTCGATACCTACACTAACGCCAAAGGCGAGCTGATGTCGAGCTACGGTTTTTGGTCGATTATCCCCCCGCTGTTAACCCTGGTGCTGGCCTTTGCCACTCGCCAGGTAATTGTTGCGCTTTTTGCCGGTATCCTGGCGGGCGGCATCGTCAGCGCGAACTTCAATATCGTGGAAGCCTATATGCTCCCCGCTCTCGGGAGCACCGAGTACGCCCAGATTTTGCTTGTCTACCTGTGGTGCCTGGGCGGGCTGATCGGCCTCTGGACCAAAACCGGAGGTGCTGCGCACTTCGCTCATTGGGCGGCGGGCCATATCGTCCGCGGACCCCGCAGCGCCAAACTTTTCGCTTATATCATGGGTGTGGTGTTCCACCAGGGCGGCACGATCTCCACCATCCTTGCCGGCACGACCGTAAGGCCTGTTTGCGACGAGGAGGGGGTGAGCCACGAGGAACTCAGCGCCATTGTCGACTCCACCGCGAGCCCCGTGGCTACGATCCTGCCTCTCAACGTCTGGCCAACCTACACCGGCGCGTTCATCAT
>CBFCZO010000114.1:0-11270 GCA_965602675.1 uncultured bacterium
AGTACCGGGGGCTCGAATAATCGGATTACGGACGGATCAGATCTTCATTTCTTCCATCAGGCGCTTGACGTGGTCGACGCTCTTATCGAGCATTGCACGCTCCTCGTCGTTGAGGTCGAGCTCGACGATCTGCTCTACGCCGTTTGTGCCGAGCTTGATCGGCACGCCCATGAAGATTCCCGAGGCGCCGTACTCTCCCTCGAGCCTGGCGGCGCATGGGAGGATTTTTTTCTTGTCGAGGAGGATGCTTTCGGCCATCTCGACCACCGCCGCCGCGGGAGCGTAGTAGGCGCTGGTGCCGAGGAGCTTGACGATCTCTCCGCCGCCCATGCGTGTGCGCTCGATGATGGCGTCGATGCGATCCTTGGGGATGAAATGCGAGATCGGGATTCCGGCGATGGTAGTGTAGCGCACGAGTGGTACCATCGTATCGCCGTGGCCGCCGAGGACCATGGCCTGGATGCTCTCGACGCTGACATCCGCCTCGAGTGCGATGAAGCTGCGGAAGCGCGCGGTGTCGAGTATGCCTGCCATACCCATTACGCGTTCTTTGGGAAGCCCGGCCATCTTGAAGCAGGTGGCGACCATGACGTCGAGCGGATTGGAGACGACGATGATGATCGAATCGGGGCAGTATTCGGCCAGCTTGGGCGCGATGTCGGCCATGATCTTGTAGTTGACGTTGAGCAGATCGTCGCGGCTCATGCCGGGTTTGCGCGGCACGCCGGCGGTGACGATGATGAGGTCGCTGCCCTTGATATCCGCGAGGTTATTGGTTCCGGTGAGGTGGCAGTCGTAGCCCTCGACCGGCGCCTGCTCCCACATATCGAGCGCCTTGCCTTGCGGCATGTTCTCGATAATGTCGGTCAGAACCACGTCGCCGAGGTTTTTCATAACCAGGTGGCAGGCCGTCATCTCCCCCACGTGGCCCCCTCCGATAACTGCAATCTTTTTTCGCATGCCCTTCCTCCTAGTTTAGGCCGCCTTAAGCGGTAATAAGTTCTCAGCCGGCCCGAGCGAGAGCCCGGAAGCCGTTTATCAGCCCATGTTTTCGACGATGGCGGCGCCGAACTCGGAGCACTTGAGCTTGGTTGCGCCTTCCATCAGGCGGTGCAGGTCGTAAGTGACGCGCTTCTGGGAGATGGTTTTCTGCATGGCGTCGATAATCAGGTTTCCCGCCTCGTCCCAGCCGAGGTACTGCAGCATCATCACTCCCGAGAGGATTACCGAGCCGGGGTTGACCTGGTCCTTGCCCGCGTATTTGGGGGCTGTGCCGTGCGTGGCCTCGAAGAGTCCGATGTAGTCGCCGATGTTGGCTCCGGGCGCGAGGCCGAGTCCGCCGATCTGCGCGGCGGCGGCGTCGCTGATGAAGTCGCCGTTGAGGTTGGTTGTGGCGACGACGTCGTACTCGTCGGTGCGTGTGAGGATCTGCTGGAACATGGAGTCGGCGATGCGGTCCTTGATGATCACTTTGCCCTCGGGGCATTTGCCGTCGTATTTGTCCCACAGTTCCTGTTCGGAGATGGTGTGGTCGGCGAATTCCTCTCGCGCCACCTCGTAGCCCCACTCGCGGAAGGCGCCCTCGGTGTATTTCATGATGTTGCCCTTGTGCATGATGGTGACGCTGGGCAGGCCCCTGTCGACGGCCCAGCGGACCGCCTTGCGGATGAGGTTCTTGCTTGCGGTTTCTGAGATGGGCTTGATGCCGATGCCGCTGTCGAGGCGGATGTCGCGGTCCATCTCGCTGTTGAGCCAATTGATAACCTTCTTGGCCTCGGGTGAGCCCTCCTGCCACTCGATGCCGGCGTAGACGTCCTCTGTGTTCTCGCGGAAGATGATGATGTCCATCCTGTCGGGCCGGGCCACGGGGCTTGGCACTCCCTTGAAGTAGCGAACGGGCCTGACGCAGGCGTAGAGATTGAGCATCTGGCGCAGGCTGACGTTGAGGCTGCGGAAGCCGCCTCCGATTGGGGTTGTCAGCGGACCCTTGATGGCGACCAGGTGGTCCTTGATCGCCTCCAGCGTGTCCTGCGGCAGGTAGCTGCCGTATTTGGCGTTGGCCTTGTCGCCGGCGAAGATTTCGAACCAGACTATCTTTTTCTTGCCGCCGAAGGTTTTCGCGACTGCGGCGTCGAGCACCCGGTTGGCCGCGGCCCAGATGTCGGGTCCAATACCGTCGCCCTCGATGAAGGGGATGATGGGGTTGTCGGGGACGTCCAGCGCGCCGTCCTTGATGGTAATTTTCCGCCCTTCAGAAGGAGGTACCAGCTTCTCGTAGCTCACCTTGTTTCACCTCACGCTAATGCTCGTTTAGATTGTTTATCAGATCGTATACACGCATTACAGGAGCGATTACCCAAAACAGACCAACTGTGAAGAACTCCTGTAAGCTATGGCTCAGACTATCATTAGCTCGCGCGAGACGTCAAGACGAAGGGGAACAAAATCGTTGAAAAAATGAATGCATTCGCGATTAACTAATTATTTGCCCGGCGCTTCGCTCTCGATCTTGCAGCGCAATTGGGGTATATTATGCCGTCCGGCGTCGCCGGAGAATCCTGATGAGCGGTCATTAATGCCATGGAAACGCTGAAGGAACCAGATATGGACTTATCTCGCCTGAGCTGGGTGGTTATATCAATCGGCCTGGCCATCGAGTTTCTGATCGGCATCGCGGGATTTGCGGTGGCCTGGATGTTGAACAAGGAGAACCTGCTGGAGACGCTCAAGCTGGGTTTGCGAGCGGAGATGGTCGCGCTGGGGGCGGTTGTGGGACTGGCGGCCGGCCTGCTGATCTGGCTGTCGGTGAGGGCGGTGAAGGCTTTCCAGCGCTCGCGCTCGATGCGTGTGCTGGAGGTTCTTTACGGGGCGACGTGGTTGCAGGCTTTCCTGCTGTGCGCCGTGGCGGCGTTCGCCGAGGAGTTGCTGTTCCGCGGTGCGCTGCAGCCGGACCTGGGGGTCTGGGCGACGGCGCTGCTGTTCGGGCTGCTGCACGCCTACGGCAAGCTGTATATCGTGGTGGCGGTCCTGGCGGGGATCGGGCTGGGATTCCTCTACCAGCTAAGCGGCTCGCTGCCCGCTGCGATCGCGGCGCACGCTGTCTACAACCTGACGATCATGCTGCTGGTAAAGACCAAGATTTTCCCAATCTCATACGGTGAGTGCTCAGAGAGCAGCGAGGAATCCGAGGCAGCCGCGGACTCAATCTAATCCAGCCCGTCAACGAACCTTTAATCCTGCTTTTGGAGACGAGTCGCGCTATACTCTGCGGCCGGAGGAGCGATAAAGATGCCGCCGCTAGTTACAATCGTTGGCAGGCCGAACGTGGGCAAGTCGACGCTGTTTAACCGTCTTGCGGGACGGCGGCGTGCGATTGTGGACGATTCGCCGGGTATCACGCGCGACCGGATTTACGACGAGATCGTGCTGGGGGGGCGGACGGTGCGGCTGGTCGACACGGGTGGCCTGGACCTCGACGAGAGCGAAGGGCTGGTGGCGGGCATCCGCGACCAGGCGCTGCGGTCGGTGAACGAGGCCGACGTGATCATCCTGCTGGTCGACGTGCGGGCGGGCTTGACGCCGATGGATCGGGAGCTTGCCGCCCATCTGCGGCGCTACGGCAAGCCGCTGCTGCTGGCGTTGAACAAGGTTGACGGCCCGAAGCAGGAGCCTCACGCGGCTGAATTCCACTCGCTGGGTATCGAGGACGCGGTGCAGATCAGCGCCGAGCACGGTGGGGGGATCGCTGCGCTGTCGCGTCGTGTGAGGGAGATGCTGCCGGAGGCCGTGGAGGACGCGGCCGAGGAGCCCGCCGCGATGCGGATAGCGATCATCGGGCGGCCCAACGTGGGCAAGTCGTCGCTGCTGAATGCGATCATCGGCGAGGGGCGGATGCTTGTGAGCGAGAAGGCGGGCACTACGCGCGATGTCGTGGACGTGTCGGTGGAGATCGGCGGGCGGCGCTTCGTCTTCCTCGACACCGCGGGCATCAGGCGCAAGGCTGCGATACGCGCGCGGGTTGAGGTGGTGGGTTCGATCAAGGCGCGGGGAACGATCGCCGAGGCGGACTGCTGCGTGCTGGTGCTCGATGGCGAGGATGGCTTGACGGCGCAGGACAAGGCGCTGGGCGGTATGATCGACAAGGGGGGCTCGGGCGCGCTGATCGTGCTGAACAAGTGGGACCTGGTGCCTGCGGGCGAGGATGATGGCCGCAAGGGCGACCGCACGATCCGCGACATCGCCGAGAGCTTCTTCAGCCTCCGTTACGCGCCGATCGTAACGACCTGCGCGCTGAGCGGGATGCATGTCGACCGTGTGATCGAGTACCTGCTGCGTATCGCGGAGACCCAGGAGCGGACGATCCCGCCAGTGGAGCTGACGCGCTTCCTCGAGGCGACCCAGGCGCGCAATCCGGTGCCGGCCCACCACGGCAAGGAGGTGCAAATCCTGCGCATGAACCAGGTGACCTCCGCCCCCGCCCGCTTTCGCATGTTCGTGCGCGGCACACTGCCGGATAACTATCTGCGTTACCTGGAGAACTCGCTGCGCGAGGCCTTCGAGTTCGAGGGCGTGCCGATACGGTTCGCGATAGTGCACCGATAGCGTACCGGGCGGCGCCGATTGAATTGGCCTGGGATCAGTTTCGGATCAGCGACGGCGTCGTTCTTCGTGCTGCCTACCCGGCGAAAAGGTTGTATAATAAAGCCCCGTACCTGAACCAGTGCAAAGGACGAGATGGGGGACAAAGAGAGGATCAAGTACTATCGAATCGGCGAGGTTGCCAAGCTGACCTCGCTTCCCGCCTATACCATCCGCTACTGGGAGCAGGAGTTCCCCGAGCTGCGGCCTCGCAAGAGCCGCACGGGGCGCCGCCTCTACACGGAAGACGACCTGGACCTCGTGCGTCGCATCAAGAATCTGCTGCACGAGCAGGGATACACGATCCGCGGGGCGCGCGAGCTGCTGGCGAAGTCGGAGGCCAATCCGAATATCGTCAGCGAGGACCGCGAGGCGCGGCTGGTGCACAAGCTGCACAAGCTGCGGCGCCAACTCGAGGAGTTGCAGAAGCTGCTGGGAGAGGGATCCTGAGCGGCCTGCAGCGTCATCCTCAGCATTAATCGGCAATCCGTGTGAGAAACCCATTCGACCTTGCGGGAGAGATGCGGATTTGTTGACCTGCGGCGGCAGTTGTTCTATGCTGTCGCCCCCGGTCGGGACGTAGCGCAGCCTGGTAGCGCACTAGCATGGGGGGCTAGGGGTCGCGGGTTCGAATCCCGCCGTCCCGACCATTTCTTTTCCTTCACACCGATCACACCCATCCCTCGATTAGACTCTTCTAACAGGATGGTATTTCAATTAGATGTCGCTGATTTTTCTTAACTAAGTGATTAAACGGTCAAGACACGAGCCGGCACAGGGGCATTTCATCCCAAGTTCGCCCATCCAGGAGACGCCCGTTTTTCTTCTTGTTAATTCCGCCCCACTGTTTGAAGAAGAACGGGACATCAAACTTCTGGCAATGTTTGTGAATTTCGGACACCCACTCCTCTTTCACAGGCCTTGCTTTCGGTCCGGATTCACCGCCCACTATAACCCAATCGATGTCGGTTAAATCAACATCGCCGACAGGCGCAATAAGCGGCTCGAATGAAACAAACCGAACATGCGCCGGGACCTTTCTCAACCTGGCAATTCTGTGGACATGATCAGCATCTTCAACGCTCACACCCATCCATATGTTCTTGTGCCATTTTAGCTTCGGGGCAAGATCGCACAGACGCTCTGAACGTTTTGTGAGCACTTGGAATGTATGCCACGACGCTTTTCCCATGACTTCGAAGACTTTGGCGACAAATTCGAATGGAACACGTTCATGGAAGAGGTCGCTCATGGAATTGACAAACACAACACAAGGTTTCTTCCATTTCAGCGGGAGTGACAGAGCGCTCTCGTGAAGTGAAACATTGAATCCATTTCGATAATTGTCCTGCCCCATGGCCTGCAGACGGTGAGCCATGCGTTCAGCGTAACAATTCTCGCAGCCGGGGCTGATTTTTGTGCACCCGGTAACGGGATTCCAGGTGGATTCCGTCCACTCGATTCTGCTTTTACCCATAGTCAGGGCTCCAATAAGACGGTACTGGGCCGACTTTAACGATTAAGGTTACTACATCCCTCACTGGCATGATTCCTGTCGATGACATAAACTTTTAGAGAGCGATTTGTGTGCGCGGGAGATCACGAGCTGTGTGTCCGGGATGAGCAGGACAGCCGAGATAATAGTTTTCATTGGATGAAACAAGAAAAGGCAATTCCGAGATGTTTCGAATTCTGGTTACGAACGACGACGGTATAGACACCGTCGGGATAAGAGTGCTTGCCGAGGCGATGGCCGAGCTGGGGGAGGTGACGGTGGTCGCCCCCAGCCGCGAGATGAGCGGCATCAGCCACGCGCTGACGCTTGGCCAGCCGATCGAGGCGGAGGTGATCAAGCCCGGGTGGTACGCGATCGGCGGGACGCCGACGGACTGCGTTTACATCGCGCGTGTGAAGATCATGGATGGGGCGATCGACCTGGTGGTGTCGGGGATCAACAACGGGGCGAACCTGGGTGAGGACGTCCACTACTCGGGCACGGTGGCGGGAGCTGTCGAGGGCAGCATTTTTGATATACCGGCGCTGGCGTTTTCGATGACCGCGGGGCTGAGCGTGGACCTGAGCGAGGCGGCGTCGTTCGCGAAACGTATAACGGCAGAGGTGCTCAAGCGCGGGATCGAGCCGCGGACGCTGCTCAACGTCAACTTCCCCGCCCCGCCATCGCGCGGGGTACGGCTGACGCGCCTGGGGCGGCGCCACTACGAGCAGGTGGTCGACCAGCGGGCGCGGGGCAACGGCCGGTTCACCTTCCAGATCGGGGGGAACGAGATCCATTTCGAGCAGTCGCCCGATACCGACTGCCAGGCGATTCTCGACGGCTACACCTCGATCACGCCATTGCAGATCGACCTTTCGGACGGCGACTCGAAGAAGCGCCTGGCCGCCTGGCGAATTTTCGGCGGAAACGAGGATGGCTGATTACGAGAAGGAGCGTCTGCACATGGTGCGGACGCAGATGGAGTCGCGCGGAATCCGCGACACGCGCGTGCTGGAGGCGATGCGGGCCGTTGCCCGGCACGAGTTCGTCGATCCCATGCAGTGGAGTGAAGCCTACAACGATTACCCGCTCCCGATCGGCCATGGTCAGACCATTTCGCAGCCTTACATCGTCGCGCTGATGACCGAGCAGTTGCGCCTGATGCCGGAGCACCACGTGCTGGAGATCGGGACGGGCAGCGGCTACCAGGCGGCGGTGCTGGGCCGGCTGGCGGCGCGTGTGACGTCGGTGGAGCGGATCGAGGAGCTTGCGGAGAGATCTCGGGAAACGCTCGAGCACCTGGGAATCGCGAACGTGCGAGTGATACTGAGCGACGGGACACTCGGCTGGCCCGAGGACGCACCCTACGACCGGATAATCGTCACCGCGGCGGCGCCGAACGTGCCCAAGGCCTTGATCGACCAGCTCGCCGACGGCGGCAGGATAGTGATACCCGTGGGCTCGACTCACCTTCAGGACATGCTGATCGTGCGCAAAAGGGAAGGTGAAGTGATTACCGAGCATTCGATCGGCTGCCGCTTTGTGAGGCTGGTGGGCGAGCAGGGGTGGCCCGAGGACTGACGAAGCGGGCGGTTGATTCGTTCGTTTTTTTACCATAGCCTTGGAAAAGGGGGGCCACGCAAAAATCAAGTTGAATCGAAAGGGGAATTGAGATGAAGAGGCTGATTATTTCTTCCGTAATTCTGGCCGCATTCTTATGTTTGATCTGCTGCGGACCTTCTGATCAGGAGCTAGCCGAGCAGGCGGCCGCCGCCGCGCTGAAAGAACGCATCCTGCGGGTCGAGAGCGGCCTGCTGCCTGCAGTTGTCGCCAAGGATGAGCCGGCGGAGGGATACTCGATCACCGAGAGGATGGAGCACCACAATGTGCCGGGTGTCAGCGTGGCTGTGATCTTCGACGGCAAGATCGAGTGGGCCAAGGGTTACGGCGTGATCGAGGCGGGTAGCGACAAGGCGGTCGACGCGGAGACGCTGTTCCAGGCGGCCTCGATCAGCAAGCCGGTGGCTGCGACGGCGGCGCTGCGGCTGGTCGAGGATGGTGTGCTGGATCTCGACGAGGAGGTCAACGTCAAGCTGACGAGCTGGAAGATTCCGGAGAACGAGTTCACCGCGAACACGAAGGTGACATTGCGGCACCTGCTGAGCCACACGGGCGGGCTGACGGTGCGCGGCTTCCCCGGCTACGCGGCGGGGGCGGAGGTGCCGACGCTGGTTCAGATTCTCGACGGTGTGGAGCCGGCCAACACGGACCCGATCCGCGTCGACACGGAACCCGGGACGGCCTGGCGATATTCGGGCGGGGGCATCACGGTGGCGCAGCAGTTGATGATCGATGTCTCGGGAAAGCCGTTCCCGGAGTTAATGAAGGAGAAGGTGCTCGAGCCGGTGGGCATGAGCCGCAGCACGTATGAACAGCCGCTGCCCGAGGAGTGGGCGGGTAACGCCGCGCGGGCGTACCGCTCGGACCTGACGATGATCGAGGGCCGCTGGCACACGTACCCCGAGATGGCCGCGGCGGGCCTGTGGACTACGCCGTCCGACCTGGCACGCTTCGCGATCGAGCTGCAGAAATCCTACGCGGGCGAAGCGAACATTGTGCTGTCGCAGGAGACGGCTGCCGAGATGCTGAGCGAGCAGATGGACGGCTACGGATTGGGCATCGGAGTCGGCAGCGAGGGTGAGTGGATCCGGTTCAACCACAGCGGTGGGAACGCGGGCTTCCGGTGCCAATTATTCGCCTATACGAAGCAGGGTATGGGCGCGGCGGTGATGAACAACAGTGACTCGGGCGGCGACCTGGAAGCTGAGATACTACGAAGTATCGCCAGGGAGTATGGCTGGCCTGATTTCAAGCCTCGGGAGATCGAGCCGGCCGATGTGGATCCGGCGGTGATGGAGTTATACGCTGGGCGCTACCAGATCAGCCCCGATTATGTGTTGACCGTAGAGGTCGACAACGGAGTACTTTTCGTGATCAATCCCGACAACCAAAGGACGGCGACGCTGCCGGAGACGGGTCTCAAGTTCGTGATGATCGAGAACGCGATACCGATTGAGTTCACGCTGGACGAGGAGGGCAACGTGAGCGGTGCGGTGATCAGCGTGGGCAGGACGAAGTACGAGGCGGCGAAGATAGAGTGAGGGGAGGGGGCAGAGGCAACCGTCGCAAAGGAGAAGAAGAATTTCACCACAGAGGGCACGGAGGACTCAGAGTAAAAGCAGAGGATAGGGAGAGTGTTCTATCCCGCTTTTGCGGGATCGGGCCGCATAATCAGTCGCGGCGGAATAAAAAAAGGGGTCAGTCATATAATTCTAGGCTGCCATTCTTCCCTAAACATGGGAATAATGTATCCAACGAGACCTAGAATTATATGACTGACCCCTTTTCGGCAGCATCAGGCTGGCGGCAGGTTGTTGAATTCGCATCGCAGGATGCCGTAGTGGCAGACGTCTTCGAAGTGCTCCCATTTGCGGATGTGCCGCCGGAGGCAACCCTCGTATTTCATGCCAATTTTTTCGAGCACCCGCCCCGACGCCGGGTTGCCGGCGAAGTGGCGCGCGAAGACTTTGTTGAGCTCCCAGGTATCGAAGCCGTAACGCAGGACGGCCGCGGCGGCCTCGGTGCAGTATCCCCCGCCCCAGTAGGGTTTGCCGATCCAGAATCCCAACTCGCCGGTGGAGTTCTGTTTGTCGATGGAGATGGAGATGGCGCCGATGAGCTCGCCGTTGTCTCGTATGGTGACGGCGAAGGTGACCGTCTTCCCTTTGCTGAGGTCATCCTCGTGGGTGGCGATCCACTCTTCGGCCATGCCCTCCTCGTAGGGATACGGCATGTCGAGCGTGTTGGCCGCGATCTCCCGCTCGCCGGCAAGCTCGCGGATGCGCGGTCCGTCGTCTTTGCGGAATGGCCGCAGGACAAGGCGCGCGGTCTCAAGCGTCGGCCGCTCTGTTTGCACGATTGATTTCCCCCCCGTCAGCGCAGGTTAATTGATCCGGGTGCCTTCCTCAAGGGCCGGATGGTACGCTTGCCATGCGGGGAGGCCGATGTTAGCATCCCGCAACCCGAGGGAGAAAAGATGGCGGAAGAGACGGCGGCGAAGCCGCGGGGTGTGCTGCGCAAGATGTATTACTGGGTGCTGAGCTGGGCGGAGAGCCCGCGCGCCGAGCTTTACCTTTTCCTGCTGGCTTTTGCCGAGAGCTCGTTTTTCCCGATCCCTCCCGACGTGCTGCTGATCGCGCTGGCGCTCTCGGTACCGGCGCGTGCGTTCCGCTACGCCGTTGTCTGCGCCGCGGGTTCGATCATCGGCGGGGCCTTCGGTTACCTCATCGGCCTGTTTTTCATGGATACGATCGGGCAGCCGATAATCAATTTTTACGGCTTGCAGAAGGGCTACGAGCAGATCGGCGCGCTCTACAACGAGTGGGCGGGGCTGGCGGTATTCATCGCCGGATTCACGCCCATACCGTACAAGGTTTTCACGATTGCGGCAGGCGTGTTCAAGATCAATTTCTTCGTGTTCATGATCGCCTCGCTGCTGTCGCGCTCGGCGCGCTTTTTCCTTGTGGCGGCGCTGATCTGGAAGTTCGGGCGCCCGATCCGCGATTTCATCGACCGCTATCTCGGCTGGCTGACGATCCTGTTCTGCGTGCTGCTGGTGGGCGGGTTTGTGCTGATCAAGTACGTGCTGTGACCTCACTTTAAAAGTGAGCAACAGTTCCGCGTCGCTGGGATCCCAAAGGCATCTGAGGAGCGGGCCTGCGGCCCGATTGCTCGCGGGAGAGGGGCGGCGACTTACTTTACAAGTAAGCAACTCACTTTAGAAGTGAGCAACAGTTCCGCGTCGCTGAGTTCCAGAAGGATACAGACCAAATCATTCGCCTTCGGCGAATTCATCGGCTCGCGGGATGGGGATTGTGCAACCCTTTCAGGGTTGTATTGCAGGGGGTGGCTTTGCTCCCGGGGTGGCGCTTCGCTTACCCCGGGCTACGAGTTGTGCAACCCTTTCAGGGTTGGGGTATGGGGTGTTCCTTCGCGGGGGCGGGGGCCATAAATGTGCCCCCCTACGGTGACTTGCAGGCTATGGTAACCAAATGAAAGTGGGGTGGGATCGCACGAA
>CBFCZO010000115.1:0-11250 GCA_965602675.1 uncultured bacterium
CGGGTCGTGGGCGATCTCAAGGCGGAATTCGCCGGGTGGCGGGCTCGCGTCGATCCTCATCACCTTCGGATTGACGTTCTGCATGCCGTCGGTGAAGAGGATGATGTTTCGCGGGCGGCCGGCTTCGACGAGCCGGTTCACGGCCGCCTGCAGGCCGCCGCCCATCGCTGTGAGATTGGCCCGGACGGTCCTCTGGCCGTTCACATCGGCAATGATGCCGGCCGCGTTGGGCAGGACCGGAAGCAGCACATCGCCTGCGACAATGTACTCGTCTATGTCTTTCCTGAAGTAATTGACTCCCAGCCTGTCCCCGGGAGCGGCAATGGCGGTCCAGATTCTGACGAAGAGCTCGACTGCCTGCTTGAGTACCTCAAGCTTCGCATCGCATCCCGGGCAGGCCGGACTAAGCATGCTGCCCGAAAGATCGAGCACCAACATCACGTCGACCGGCTCTCGCTTGCTCAGCGTTCCTCCAGCCGACGTCACCAGCGCGTATGGCTGAGAGGGATACTGTATGTCATCCGCTTTGATGCTGATTGTATAGGTGCCCAGGGCAGGCGCGGCAATGGCAATCTGCTCGACGTTGTTCTCCGTGTCGGTCGTGGTCAGGCCGTTGGGGTAGAGGGGGCCGCCACCGCCGGGGGGTGTGATGGTCAAGTCGAGATTGTTTTGCAGAGTTGCGCCGGGGTAATCATGGTAGACCATCGTGATTACCGCCGGCACGCTGCCGTCGGTGATTTTCAGTTCGTAAAAGTGCTCCTCGTTCGTTGCGCTGAAGCCGGCAAGCTCATCCACATGATCCAGCACGGCAGGCGCGTCGGGGAAGATGCTGTTTTCCAGATCGACACGCCCCCAACCTTCGACATTGTTCGGCCTTTCTGTGATCTCTCTTGTGGCGCCCACTCCATACTGACCCGGGCTGATGTCCACCGCGCCGTTGATCAGTGTGGCTCGAATCAAGGCAGCCGATATGTACTGGAGTTTTTCCACATCCGTGTAGTACTGGCGCACTATCGCGGCTGCACCCGCGGTTAGCGGCGTGGCCATACTTGTTCCGCCCATCAACAGGTAATTTTGATCCTCCGGGGATCCCGCAACCGCCAGGTCGAAGTCGCTAAGCACGCCGTGGCCGAATGCACCCTCCACTATGCGGACGTCGTCGATGTAGAGCCCATCCCCCGTGTTCCCATCCGCGTCGGAGATCAAACGAAAGCGTATCCGCAGGTTTGCTTCGTTTGAATACGGCCCCAAGCCGATGGTGAGCAGTTCCCAGTCCTGAATGCCTCTGAAATCAAGGCCGGCCCATGACACGCCGTCGTCAGATACCTCGACTCTCCATTTGTCGCCCGATCCCAATTCAAAACGGCACCAGAACTGGATTGCCTTGCTGCCCAGGCCTCCACCGTTGATGTTTTGCGCAGGTAAACGGACAGATGCGTCGGTCCCGTCGGCGTAGTTCCCCGCCGGGCTGTCGTGCCACGACCAGGTCCCGCTGTGGGAGTCGGTATTGACTCGTGCCCAGGTGTCCGCCGGATTCCAGCCGCCAATTCCCCCCTCGACATCTTCGCTGTACCACACGGTATTTGGCGAAGCCTGGGATCGGACGGAAACAACCATCGTCCCCGGCGCGATCACATCGGGCTTGATCCGATTTTCGTCCGTCGGACCCCGTGAGCTGAATGCCGCCATCCCATCCGGGTCGTCGGCTACACGATCGGCAGCGATCACAGGACCGTATCTGGTAGGGCTGTATGTGTTCGGTATCGCCGGCCTCTCGTTCTCCGTGGCGCCAACGGTCAGGCAGTTCTTCGCGGTGCCGGGAGCAGACACCGAGCCTTCGTCGACCACGCTGTCGGCGTTATCATCTTCACCATCATTGCCGGCTGCGAAGAGAATCAGCATGTCAGGATTGTTCCAGACGAACTCATCGACGTCTTCGGAATCACCGTTGTAAACACCGTTAGATAATGGATATCCCCAGCTGTTTGTGTGAATTCGGGCTCCCGAATCATAGACTTCCTGGAAAAGATCATTCAAGTCAAGGGGAATTCCAGCCAGTCCATATCTGCCGTTATTGAATTGCCCTACTGCTTGGAACACTACGGAAGCCTGCGGCGCAACGCCGCTGTAGTTTCCCCCTGAGATTGTTCCGTCACCCAGCACCGAACCGGCTACGTGAGTGCCGTGACCGCTGTCCAGGTCTGCGGCTCCGTCATCTATCGGCACCGCTCCGACGGGCTGCACCGGCCAGCTGGTAATGCTGATGATTCTTCCCTCGATGTCGTCGTGCATGGTTGCGTCGTTGACACCCGTATCCAGGCCGGTATCTGCGATGCCGATAATCTGATTGTTACCCTGCAGGCCGTGGGTGTTCCACACGTCGGTCGAGACATTCATAATGCCCCTGGCGACGTCGTTGAATACCTCCGGGGCGATGTATTCGCGTATCCACAAAATCCCATTGATTCGGGCCAGATCGAAGATGCGGTCGCGTGAAACTGTCACCTGCAGCCGCGAGCGGCGTTTCCCCTCGTCCGACGCCACGATCTTGCCGCCGGCATCGGATACGGCCCGGACGATCCGGTCGAGGCTCTCGCCCTTGAAGGTCTCGATGGTCAGAGTGATCTCGCCTTCCGCTCTCTCCTCTCCGGGCTTCTTGAATTCGAGCTTCTCGGGAGGTTTCGGACCCTCCGGTTCTTCTCCCCGGCTCAGCGCGATGAGCTCCCTGGAAAGCCGCATTGAGGGCTGGTATATACCTACCCACTGCACGAACTCCAGCGAAGAGACTTTCGCTCGCGCTTCCGAATCCATCTTCACAATGTAGGTGTTGACCGGCAGGTAATTGAACAGTGTGCCGCCCGCCGCGACCACGGCGGCTTTCATTTCCGGCGTGACCTTGTCCTTGAACTGGACGAAGTAATATCCCTCTTCGGATATCGGGTAGGACTCGAGCGTCAAAGCTCTGGGCATCGCGGGCATCGGTTTGTCGGTGTAAAACGTGTGCCCGCGCCATTCGATCTTGAAGGCCTCCTCCTCATCCTGCTGGGCCGTCGCGAAGACCGGCAGCAGGAGAACCAGAACGGTTGCCGTAGCCAGCATCACGATAGCTGCACGACCGGCAGGCGCTTCTGAAAGGGTCCCAATCATAGTGCTCATCCAATCCTCCTTTCACGGAATGCCGGCGTGTGGAGTGCCCCGGTTCCGTCGTTGTTGACGCCTATTCAATACAGGCGTCGATTCAAACTACTCTGCAGTTAACTTGGGGTATGATGTATGAGACTGGTTGTTTACTATTAATTGATGGGGGAACCGGAAGTGCGTGGGTTCTCAGGCACTAGAATCCGGAGTGCAGGAGCGGGTCTGACCAGACATCCAAATGGAATCTCCAGCCAAGAATAGTTTTTTAATGGCCGACTTGGGGGGGTGGTTTGCACAATGATCAGATTGGCGGCGTCGAACCATGGCTTCGATTTCATTCCCCCAGGCTGATATTAATGATTGAGATAAAGGAAAAGCCCAAGGGTATGCGCCTGACAATCCCTTGGGCACCATAATAATACTATTGCTGTATTATATTATTGTCAAGTAGTTGTGTGTGGATTTTGATTTAATTGCAGTCACAAGTAAATTTCCTGGATTACACGGCTTGGGAGACTCTCAAGTGGCTCCCTTCAAATACTCTGGCTGGATACGCCTGGATTGGAATAAGGAATCCACCTCGATGAAATGATTGGCTGCAATGCAGTGATTTCTTGGGTTGAAACTCAGGCTGGAGGGTAAGAAAAAAGACGGGGGGGAGCCGTTGCACACTCCCCCCCAAGGCGATCAGAAGGTGAAAAGAAGACCGAATGTGCCCATGTAAAAGTCGCCGGTACCGTCAACGAGATACCACTCCTCGTCATCCCACTTCTCGTAGTCGAAGTCGGCGGTGATGCCGAAGAACTCGTTGACCTCGAAGGCGGCTCCGAAATTCAGACCGAAAGTGTTGATCTTCAGGTCCGAGAGGTCCGAGATATTGCTGTGGTCGTAGTCATACTTGTTCGTGTCGACCATCTTCGTGATGACCTCCGCAGGGATCGATTCGTATATCACGCTGTCGAAGCCCGTCTCGTTGGCGGTGTAGCTCAAGCCGCCGTGGATCAATACCTGCGGGGTTATGTGGTAACCGAGGGAGATGAGCAATACATGGTAAGAGTCGTCATACGCGACGCTGCTGTCCTTTGTGTAGCCGAACTGGCCACCGGTGATCCCGGCCGCTCAGCCGTCGAACAGCGGTAGCACCACCGCCGCGTTCGTCTCCTCGGTCTTGAAGTAGTAGGCGATCGTCCCGTAGGCCTGCTCGCTCAGAGCAAACCACAGCGACGCGTTGAGAGCCGTCCGGGTCTTGTCCCATTCGCTGTAGTCAAGGCTGCTGTTCTTCAGGTCGTTCCACTTCAGCCCGGCGCTGAAAGAGACGTTGGGCATCGGCCTGTAGGTCAGCGCGCCGTTGAACTCCAGCACCCGGTCCGGCTGGTTCGTCAGGTCCACCATCCGCGAGTTATACAACTGGAAATACTGGATCGAGTCGGGCGCCAGCGGAGAGGACGTCGGAGCGGGATTGAAGTTCTGCATGCCCGCGATGTCCACGCCCGCGAACGGGTTGGAAATGTCCTCGTAAATGAAGTGCCCGCGCAGCGTCAGATCCTTCATCTTCCGGCTGCTCAACGCCAGCTTGAACCGGTTGCTCGTCGAAGCGTGCTCGCCGTCGGCCACCTCGTGGTTGTCGCGGTCGGTCTGCTTGTAGCGGTAGCTCACACGCGCCCTGGTCTTCGGCGCGAAAGCATAGTTGAGGTCCGCGTCGAACTGGTAAACCGTCCTGTCGACCCACGACTGGCGCGTGAAATCGCCGGTCAGCGTGCCGTCGTCCCAGCGCTGGCGGTACGTCTGCCCAGCGTAGGGTCCGGCTGCGGCCAGCGGCTCGTTAACGTCCACGAAAACGTCGTCGCTGTCGATGTTGTAGTAGACGCCCCGCAGGCTCACTCCCATGTTCTTCGCCAGCTTCTTGGCGTAGTTGCCCCGGAAGCTGTCGAAGTTCATCTCCAACTCCGTGAAGAGGTTCTTCACGTTGGAGTGCACGTAGCCCGCGTTCAGCGTCCCCATCGTCTCGCCGGTGATCGTCGCCTCGAGTATGTGCGTCTGCTTGTCGACATCGGGCGTCATGTTGAACGGCATCGCTCCGTCGGCCGACCAGAACTGCACTCTGTCGTAGAACACCGGGGTGCCCAGCGACGGGTGCGTGGCGTCGTCGTATACGTGCGTCGGCGTGCCCGCCCTGTCGCGGAACTCGCGGCTCTTGAAGCGGTAGCGCAGCGACACGTTATCAGATTCGACCTTCGCGCCGAGGCTGAAGTCGCGCGTCGTCTGGTCAACCAGGTGGCTGTAGCCCACGATGTGGCAGTTGCTGCACTTGCTCATCGTGCGCACCTGCTTCATCCCGTCGCGCTGCTCGTGCCGGAAACCTATCTCCAGCACCAGCCACGGCACGTCCGGGTGGTTGAACTCCGCGCCGGCCTTCATCTCGGTATAAACAGTGCTGTACTCGGCGCCGGGATCGAAGTCGGTGTAGCGCGTGACCTTGGGGGCCGCCACCGCCTGCAGGTTGGTCAGCGGATCGTGTTCCATGCGGTGGTAGAGGCGCGTGTACTCGCCGTCGAAGCGCAGCACGCGGCTGAAGTCGCCGCGGAACATCGCGTCGATGTCGTCGGCGTCTAGGATCCGCCCGTAGGCGAAAAAGCCCTGCTCCGCCGTGTAGCGGCTCAGCTTGAAAGCCGCCGCCAGGCTGTCCTTCAGCGTCTCATACTCGCCCACGCGCGTCGGCGAGTCGTTAATATTATGGGCCCTGTAACCGAGCCAAACCTTCGCTTTCGTCTTCTCCTCGTCGTCATCGGCGTTGACGGCCATCAGGCCGGCAAGGCACACAAGCACCATCGCGCCGAGGAGCAGCAGTGATCTCTTCTTCATCATCTCCTCCTTTCCTCAGCGCGTTAGCGCGCGGCCCTGGCCGGTGAGCGCCTGCGAAGGCAGGTCGGAGCCGTGGACCATCACGTGGCATTGCGTGCACTTCTTGGTCCAGGCAATCTTCCAGCCGTAGGTTGTGTTGGGATTCGGGATAACCTCGCCACGCAGCGTCACCGACGTCGTTTCCGCACCGCGAGCACCAGCATGGAAATGAAACTCGTGGCACTGCAGGCAGATGAAAGGCTCGTTCTCCGTCAGCAGTTTGTCGGCCACGCTCCCGTGCGGACGGTGGCAGATCATGCAGTCCTCAACCACCGGCGCGTGCTCGAAGATGAACGGACCCTGCATCGCCGAGTGGCACGTCAGGCAGAGGTCGTTGCTGCGCTCCTCCGTCCGCAGGTTGCCCTCAACGGCGCTGCCGTGCGGATCGTGGCAGTCCGAGCAGGTCATCTTGCCCTCGCGCAGCGGATGGTGCGAAGGCAGGTTCATCTCCGCGGCAACGTCGGCATGGCAATCCTGGCAGCCGCTCTGCGCCTTGAAGCGCAGCTCGTGATCGCTGCCGCCGTGGATCTTGTGGCACTCAGTGCAGCCGACATCGCCGATCGCGTGCTCCGAAGCGTGCCAGTAGCCCATCTCCGTGCCGCTGTGGCACACCAGGCAGGCAGCCGACGCCTCCTCGCTGCTAAGCTTCCCGAAAGAACGGATCTTATCGGGGTCCTCCTCCTCTGCGTGCTCCTCGCCGGGACCGTGGCAGGCCTCGCAGCCCTTCTCCGCGGTGGCATACTCGTGCGGGCGGATGCGCGCGTGGATCGTGCCCGCAAAATCTGCCACCAACTCCTCGTGGCAGTCGTCGCACATCTCCCAGTCACCCGCAGGCGATGCGACCGCGAGCGGGGCCGAACCGTCAGATAGAGCCATGGCAAGGAAGCCGAAGAGGAGGAGAGACAGAATTGGCAAAATTCTGCGTTTCACCATGTAGTCACTCCTCGGATGATTGATTGAGTCACAAATAGAGCACTCCCGCGATGGAAGCTACTCCTCTCCCCTTGTACATGTATATATTATGGCAACATCTGTGCCCAAAGGCTAGTGGAAACAATTAAAATAAGTGATTTGTTAACAATGAGTTAGAGAATTGTATATACAAACAGGAAGTGCTCAATGTAACCCTTTGTTACGCAATTGACGTAAATCTCTAGTTTACAATAAGTTACGAATGTGAAACGATATGCAACATATCTTGACGATTATAGGCCGAAGCGTTTCATCTTTCGCCAAAGAGTCGTGCGAGTGATCCCCAGAAGCTTCGAAGCACGCGTCTTGTTGAAGCCGCTGCGCCGCAGCCCGTCGAGGATCGCCTCACGCTCAGCCTCCTCCGCCGTCGTGTAGCACCGCGGCTCCGAACTCGTCGCAGAAGACCTGAAGCCCGCGGGCAGGTGAGAGGGCAGAATCAGCGGCCCGTTGCAGCAGGTCAGCGCGTGGGTCAGCACATTCTCCAACTCCCTGATATTGCCCGGCCACGCGTGGCTTTCCATAACCTGCGATGCTTCCGCGCTCAGCGTCGATTCCGCCTTGCCCCTGTTCTCGCTGAAGCGGCGGATGAAATCGTCCGCCAGCAGAGAGATGTCGGAGAGGCGGTCGAGCAACGGCGGCAGGTTGATCGGGATGACGTTGAGCCGGTAGTAGAGGTCGCCGCGGAAGCCGCCCTCAGAGATCTCCTGCAGCAGGTCGCGGTTGGTGGCGGCGATGATCCGCACGTCGACCTTGCGCGTCCTCAGCTCGCCCACGCGCTCGAAGGTTTGGTCTTGCAGAAAGCGCAGCAGCTTCACCTGCAGCCGCGGCGGCAGCTCGCCGATCTCGTCGAGGAAAAGCGTCCCGCCGTCGGCCAACTCGAAGCGCCCAACCTTGTCTGTCACCGCCCCAGTGAAGGCCCCTTTGCAGTGGCCGAAAAGCTCGCTTTCCAGCAGGTTCTCGTTGAAAACCGCACAGTTGACGATGTGCATCGGGTGCTCCTTGCGGCGGCTCGTCGCGTGCAGCGCGCGGGCGAGCATCTCCTTGCCCGTCCCGCTCTCGCCCTGGATCAGCACCGTCACCTCGCTGTCGGAGATCGTCTCCACAAGGTTGAATATCTCGATCATCACGGGGTGGTTGCTGATCATTCCGTGGTAGCTGTGGCGTTCGCTCAATTGCTTCGCAACGCGCTCCGATGGAGAGACCGGCCGCAGGATCACCAGATTGCCGGCGTTGTTCTCGCCCGCTCCCAGTTGCGAGATGATTCGCAACTCGATCCGCCGCTCGCTCCCGTCCATCGCCCGCATCGTCGCAGTTGTGCCGTCGATCATCTCCAGCCTGTCGAAGGGCTTGCCGTCGGCCGAGCGGTGCAGCTCCTGCAGCGATCGGCCCACAAGCTGCTCCGGCTTGTAACCGACGATCTTCTCCACCTGCTCGTTGACGAAAGTGATCACGCCCATCCCGTCGAACGCCACCACGCCGTCGTTGATGCTGTTGAGCACCGTCTCCAGCTTCTCCTTCTCACGCGCAAGCTCAAGGTGCAGCCGCTGCTCCTCAGTCACGTCGCGGAAAAGCTCCACACCGCCGATTACCTTCCCCTCCTCGTCGCTGAATGTCGTCGAGTTCTTCACCACCGTGATCTTGCGGCCGTCCCGCGTGATGAACTCCAGGTCCCGGTCCTCCACGTGCCCCTGCTCGAAAAGCACGCACTCGCAAAGGCAGTTGATGCAGCGCACCGCCTCGATGCAGTGCTGACCCAGAATCTCCTCGCGCCGGAATCCGGTGATCTTCTCAGCCTTGCGGTTGAAGAAAACCACCCGCTTGTCGGCGTCGACGATGAACAAACCCTCGCCGACCACGTCCAGCAGCTTCACCCAGAAACTCTTCTGCTCGGGGAAATCCTGCAGCAGGCTCCTCGCCCCCTCCACTATATAATCGCCCAGCTCGATTCGCTCCGGACTCATCTGCCCCCCCCTCCCCTCGACTTGCAGCCCCAAAATTGCGTATGAATGTTAAAATTAGTTGCAAATTGATGCATAACGTTGTGACACTGCTTGATAACACGGCAGGGCCGGCGCCGCAACCCCCTGAGCAAACACGTTGGATATCGAGAATGCTTGACGCCGCTGTGGGGCTGCAGTAAATTATCAAATTACAGGGCGATTAACTCAGCGGTAGAGTGCCATCTTCACACGGTGGAAGTCACTGGTTCGAATCCAGTATCGCCCACCAGCTCTTCGAGTATTAATCGTTATCTATTAACGATTAACTTCTATTGGAATTGGGCATGCCCGCTGGGGGGTTGGGCATGCCCTTTCCTTATACGCCCAAGGCGGAGCGCCCCGATCCCGCCGGAGTCGGGATAAATCCTCTCCTTTTCTCTTTTTTCTCTGTGTCCTTGGTGTTCTCTGTGGTTAATCTGTCCCATCCCCTCCACGTAACAAAGGGAGGCCTCATGACCTCCCTCTTTCCTCGCCGGATTCATATGTGATATTTCTACGATGAACTGTTGCTTACTTGTAAATCCAAAAACAGAACTGGATTAGGCAAAGTAGCATCCCGCGAGCATCCGGGCCGCAGGCCCGCTCATCTGTCTCCTTTGAGATCTCAGCGACGCGGACCTGTTGCTCACTTCTAAATTAAATGAACTCCGCCTACTGGCGGTCAATCGCGATAAAGGTCAAGGCGCGGCTGCGATGAGCGACGCAGGTGTGGCACCACATTGTCCCGCGAGTCGATGAATTCGCCGCAGGCGAATGATTTGATCTGTGTCCTTCTTGATCTTACGACGCGGACTTGTTGCTTACTTGTAAAGTAAGAGATTTGAAGCGAGTGAACGCCGCAGCCTCCCGCGAGCAAAACAAGCCGCAGGCTTGTCTCGCAGGAGTTCTGCAGGATCCCAGCGACGCGGACTTGTTGCTTACTTGTAAAGTAAGGGCGGGTGCACGTAAGCCTTCGGCGTGATGTACTTCGCCAGCTTCACAGGCTTGCCCTGCAGCCAGTGGTCGAACCACTCCAGCTTCAGCTTGTAGTAGAGTGTGCGGTGCGTTTCATCGCGCACGCCGTGCTGCTCCTCCGGGAAATTGACGTACACGCTCGGCACGCCCATCTTCTGCATCGCCGTGAAGAACTGCTCACCCTGCTCGATCCGCACACGCCAGTCCAGGTTGCCGTGCAGGATCATCGTCGGCGTCTTGAAGTTCTTCGCGTACCACAGCGGGCTGTTGCGCAGGTAGACCTCCTTGTTCTCCCACGGCACGCCGCCCATCTCCTTCTCGGCGAAGAACTGCTCGTCGGTCGTCCCCCAGAACGAAACCATGTTGCTCAGCCCCGCCACAGGGATCGCAGCCTTGAAGCGGTCAGTCTGGCCCACGATCCACTTGGTCGCGTAGCCGCCGTACGAGCCGCCCATCACACCCAGCTTCTCCGCATCGGCCACGCCCATCTCGATCGCCTTGTCCACGAAGCGCTCGAGGTCCGACCACGTCGGCGCCCCCCAGTCTTCCACGATCACGTCCTGGAACTCCTGACCGTAGCCGTCCGACCCGCGCGGGTTGGTGAAAAGTACCGCGTAGCCGTGATTCGCGTACATCTGGTACTCGAAGCGCAGCGACGGCGAGTACATCCCGTGCGGCCCGCCGTGGATCGAGAGAATCATCGGATAGCGCTTGCCCTCCTCGTAGCCGACCGGCTTGATCAGCCAGCCCTGCGCGCGCCGCCCGTCCTCGGTCTCGATCCAGATCTCCTCGCATGGCATCGCCTGGTAATTGCCCCAGAACTCAGCCGTGCAATTGGTCAACTTGTTGAATTCGCCGTCGACCAGCGTGTGGATCTCCGTGCCCTCCACGTCGCTCGCCTTCAGCATCGCAAAGCGCCCGTCGTCGACCACCGACCAGCCGTAGATCAGGTTCTGCCCGCTCGTCACGTCGTGGTAAGCATCCGGCTTGTCCACCTCCACGTAGCGCAGATTCATCGTGCCCTCGCTGCTCGCCGTGAAGTAGATGCGCTTGTTGTCCGGTCCCCAGGCGATGCTCCTCACCGTGCGGTCCAGCGACCCCGTCAGCGTCACCGCCTCGCCGCCCGCGACAGGCTTAGCCACTATCTTGTAGTTCTCGCTCTCGTAGTTGTACTCGAAGATCGCGCGCCAGGCGATCCAACTGCCGTCGGGGCTGAAAGCGGGGGAGTGGTCCGGGCCGATGTTTTCGGTCACCTGCACGTTCTCCCCACTCTCGACATCCACCA
>CBFCZO010000116.1:0-11021 GCA_965602675.1 uncultured bacterium
GTCGTAGCCGTGCAGCGGGTGGCCCAGCTCCCACAGCACGTAATTGGTGATGTCGACCAGCAGGTCGATGCTGCGCATCCCGGCTCGCTCCAGACGGCGTGCCATCCACTCCGGCGAGGCACCGGTCTTCACTCCCTTGATCACCCGCGCGCAGAAGCGGTGGCAGCCCTCCGCATCCACGATCTCCACCCGGCAATGCGCCGCAGCCTTGCCGCCGCCCTCCGTAAACGATCGCTCGAGCGGCAACAGCCTCGTGCCGGCGATCGCCGCAAGCTCGCGGGCCACCCCGCGGTGGTTCATCGCGTCGGGGCGGTTGGCCGTGATGTCGATGTCAAACACCACATCACCCGCCTCCTCGATCACCTCGTCTACCGTCAGCCCGCGCAGCGATAGCAGCTCCGCCGCCTCCGCAGCATCAATCTCCAGCTTCACGTGCTCGCAGATCCACTCCCACGAGAATCTCATCGCCAACCCCCGATCTGCTCCAGCATCCGCATGTCGTTCTCGTAGAGCAAACGCTGGTCGTCGATCCCGAACAGCAGCAGCACCTGGCGGTCGATCCCCATCCCGAAGGCGAAGCCGGTGTAAACCTCCGGGTCGATGCCGACGTTGCGGAACACCGCCGGGTCGACCATACCGCTGCCCATGATCTCGATCCAGCCGCTGTTCTTGCACACCCGGCAGCCCTCGCCCCCGCAGTAGGGGCAGGAGATGTCCACCTCCGCGCTCGGCTCGGTGAACGGGAAGAAGCTCGGGCGGAAGCGCGTGCGCGTCTCCGGGCCGAACATCCGGTGCGTGAAATACTCCAGCGTCCCCTTCAGGTCGCCGAAAGTGATCCCCCGGTCCACCACCAGGCCCTCCACCTGAAAAAACATCGGCGTGTGCGTGATGTCGTAATCACGCCGGTAGACCCGTCCCGGGCAGATGATCTGGATCGGCGGCTTCTGCTTCAGCATCGTCCGGATCTGCACCGGCGAAGTGTGCGTCCGCAGCAGCAGACCGCCCGCCAGGTAAAACGTGTCCTGCTCGTCGCGCGCAGGGTGGTCGGGAGGCATGTTCAGCGCCTCGAAGTTGTTGAAATCGGTCTCGATCTGCGGGCCGTCGGCGATCGCGTAGCCCAGCTCGATAAAAATCTTCTCGATCCGCCGCATCATGTCCGACACCGGGTGGCGACGGCCGATGCGAGGCAGCGGCGGCGGCAGCGTAATGTCGAGCGCGGGCGCAGCCTCCGCTTTCGCCTCCTCGAGCCTGGCGGCAGCGGCCTCAAGAGCCTCCGCTGCATAATGCTTCAACTCGTTGCACGCCTTGCCGAAGGCTCCGCGCTCCTCGGGGGGGACACCGCCGATCCGCTTGAACGCCTCGGTCACAAGCCCGCGCTTGCGCCCGAGATACTTAACCCGCAGCTCTTCCAGCGCTTCCACTGCGTCACAGGCGCGGAGGTCGGCATCGAATTGCGTACGGATATCGTTCAATTGCCCGTTCATTTTACCCCCTGTATGTCTTGTTGATTACGAGGCGCGTCAGCTGGCGTTCAGGGCGGTCCGGGCGGTCTCACAGACCGCGCTAAACGCATCCGCAGTGTGGATCGCCATGTCGGCGAGCACCTTGCGGTCCAGGTCGACCCCAGCCCTCTTCAGGCCGTTTATCAATTGCGAATACGACAGCCCATGCGAGCGGCTCGCAGCGTTGATTCGAACAATCCACAACCGGCGAAAGTCCCTCTTGCGCCGCCGCCTGTCGCGGTAGGCGAACTGCTGCGCGCGCTGCACCGTCTCCTTCGCGTTCCGGTAGAGACGGCCGCGGGCGCCGTAGTAGCCCTTGGCCTTCTTCAGAACCTTCTTGCGCCGGTAAACCTTGCGCGTTCCTCCACGTACGCGTGGCATCTCTCAATCTCCCTGCTTCATTTGTTAGGCAGAAGCAGCTTCGTCTGCTTGCGATCGGCCTGGTGTATCAGGGTCCCTGAACGCAGGCGACGCTTCCGCCCCGGCGACTTCTTTGTCAACATGTGACTCGCGCAGGCGCGCCGGCGTTTGATCTTGCCTTTCGCGGTCCTCTTGAAGCGCTTCGCGGCGCCTCTGTGTGTCTTCAACTTAGGCATCTTTTATCTCCAAATGCAGACCCCTCCCGGGGTGAACGGTCAATCTACGCATACCGCCGTGCCTTGTCAACAACTTAGACGAACCCCAACGCCGCATACAACTCTCCCGCCGGATTTTTCGGGATTTCTGCCCCCCAGCCCCGGATTATTTCTTCAGAGGAATCAGCACCATCATCAGCGTGCGACCCTCCATCTGCGGATTGCGGTCGACCTTCGCCATCTCGCCAAGCTCTTCGACGATGCGGTCAAGGATCACCCGCCCCCGGTCGCGATGCACGATCTCCCGCCCGCGGAACATGATCACAACCTTGACGTGGTTGCCCTCCTCCAGGAAGCGGATGATGTGGTTCTTCTTGAAATTGTAATCGTGCTCGTCGATCTTCGGCCGGAACTTCACTTCCTTGACCTGGATGGTCTTCTGGTGCTTCTTGGCCTCCTGAGCGCGCTTCTTCTGCTGGTAGAGGTACTTGCCGTAATCCAAGATCCGGCAGACAGGCGGATTCGCCTGCGGTGCTACCTCCACCAGGTCGAGGCCCCTCTCTTCAGCCGAGGCGAGAGCATCGCGCGTACTCATGATGCCCAGCTGCTCGCCGTCCTCGGCAATTAATCGCACTTGCGGCGCCCTGATCGCCGCGTTGACACGGGTGCGCGGGCCCGGCCGCGCTACCTCTCGTGGACCTGGTCTCAAGTAACCTCCTCTCTGTTAAACACTTGTTTTCAGGGGCGAACTGCCTTCGAGGCCTCCAGCTCTCTCAGCGTCTCGACCAACTTGGCGAGGCTCATCGCCCCCAGATCACCTTCGTAGCGGTTGCGTACCGACACTGTCCCCTCTTCGATCTCGCGCTGACCGCAGACCAGCATGTAGGGGACCTTCTGCAACTGGTGCTCGCGTATCTTATAGCCAATCTTCTCGTTGCGGTAGTCGCCTTTGACTCTAAATCCTTCTGCATGCAGATTTTCGACCACTTTTTTAGCATATTCGACGTGGGCGTCAGTGATCGGCAACACCACCGCCTGCATAGGCGCGATCCACAGCGGGAAAGCGCCGCCGTGGTGCTCGATCAGGATGCCGATGAAGCGCTCCAGCGAACCGAACAACGCCCTGTGCACCATCAACACCTGGTGCTCGGCCCCGTCCTCGCCGATATATGTGATGTCAAGGCGCTCCGGCAGGTTGAAATCGAACTGGATCGTCGTCGCCTGCCACTCGCGCCCAAGCACGTCCTTCAGCTTGATGTCGATCTTCGGGCCGTAGAAAACAGCCTCGCCCTCTTCCCGCTCGTAGGGCACTCCCATCTCGTCAAGCGCGCCGGCCAGCGAGCTCTCGGCGAGGTCCCAGCCTTCGGCCTCGCCCGCATACTTCTCCGCATTCTCCGGATCGCGCGCGCTCAGCACCACGAAATACTCCTCGAAACCGAAATCCTTGTAGATGTCGAAGCTGAACTGCACCAGCTTCTTCACCTCCTCCACGATCTGCTCGGGAGTGCAGAAGATGTGCGCGTCGTCTTGAGTGAAGCCCCGCACACGCATCAGGCCGTGCAGCACTCCACCGCGCTCGTTGCGGTAGACCGTGCCGAACTCGGCGTAGCGGATCGGCAGCTCGCGGTAGCTGCGCAAAGCGTTCTTGTAGATCAGTATGTGCCCCGGGCAGTTCATCGGCTTCACCACGTAGGGCTCGCCATCCACATCCATCAGGAACATGTTCTCGCGGTAGTAGCTCAGGTGGCCCGTCTTGCTCCAAAGCTCGCCGCGCGCGATGTGCGGCGTCACCACAAGCTCGTAATCGCGGCGCTGCAACTCGCCCTTCAGGTAACCCTCGATCTGCTCGCGCAGGATCGCGCCCTTGGGGTGCCAGAAGACCAGGCCGCCGCCGACCTCCTCGTGGAAGCTGAACAGATCCAACTCCTTGCCCAGCTTGCGGTGGTCGCGGCGCTTCGCCTCCTCCAGCTTCTCGAGATGCTCCTCGAGCTCTTTGTCGCTGTAAAAGCTGGTCCCGTAGATTCGCTGAAGCTGCACGTTGTGCTCGTCGCCCTTCCAATACGCACCGGCCACGCTCAGCAGCTTGAATGCCTTGATCTTGCCCGTCGACGGCAGGTGCGGCCCGCGGCACAGGTCGATGAAGTCGCCCTGCTCGTAGAGGCTGGCCTCGGGGGTGTCGACCCGCTCCTCCACCAACTCCGCCTTGAAGCTCTCGCCCATCTCCTTGAATCGTGCGATCGCTTCCTCTTTCGGAATCTCGACTCGACGGATCGGGATGTTCTCCGCGGCGAGCTTCTTCATCCGCTCCTCGATGCGCGCCAGGTCCTCCTCCGTGAACGGCTCGTCCTTGAGAAAATCGTAATAAAAGCCGGTTTCGATCGAGGGGCCGATCGCCACCTGGGCCTCCGGCCAAAGCTGCTTCACCGCCTGCGCCATCAGGTGGCTGGTGCTGTGACGAAGCACGTCGAGAGCATCCTCCCCGCCGCCCGCTGTGATTATCTGAAGCCTCCCGTCCTCGGTCAGCGGACGTGTAACATCTATAAAGGTATCGCCGAAACGGGCGGCCACGGCGTCCTTCGCCAGCCGCTTGCCTATCTTTTCGGCAACCTGCAATGCCGTGGTCCCGCCCGCTACCTGCATCGCGCTGCCGTCCGGCAGAGTAATCGTGATTTCCGATGGCATCTTAATCTCTCATCAGAGTAAAAAAATGGTAGGTGCGAGTGGATTTGAACCACCGACCTCTACCGTGTCAAGGTAGCGCTCTCCCCCTGAGCTACGCACCTACGTGAGCGAAAACGATGTGCCGCGAAATAAAATCACACACACCTCCATTAGTTCACAAAAAAATTGTAAGTCCGCTGAAAAGGGCTGTCAAGCAAACGGGCCGGATTGACAAGTCCCGAGCGAAGAGGTAATTTCTACAACTTACGGCATATCAAATCGCTGAGGCGCAGGGTTACAGGGACGAGTGCAAGGCTATGGAAGATAAGAAAACACCATGGTTCAAGCGCAGGGCTACCAAGAAGCCCGCCGAGAGTTCGGAGAAGACCGCCATCCCCGAGGGCCTGTGGAGTAAGTGCCCGGCCTGCAACCAGTTCCTCTACCACAAGGAACTGAAAAACAACCTCATGGTCTGCCCCAAATGCAACTACCACTTCCGCATCGACAGCGAGGAGCGCTTCCGGCTGCTGTTCGACGATGGCGAGTACAAGGAAATCCACCGCGAGGTTCTCTCCGGCGATCCGCTCCATTTCGTCGACCACAAGCCCTACACCGAGAGGCTCTCGAAATACCGCGAGAAGTTCGGCCACACCGACGCAGTCCGCAACGCCATAGGTAAAATCGGAGGCACAACCTGCTTCGTCTGCTCGATGGAATTCGGCTTCATGGGCGGCTCGATGGGCTCGGCAGTGGGAGAAAAGATCACCCGCGCGATCGAGCGCTGCCTCGAGCTCAAGGCACCCCTCATCATCGTCTCGGCATCCGGCGGCGCGCGTATGCAGGAAGGGGTTCTCTCCCTCATGCAGATGGGCAAGGTCAGCCTCGCACTGGCCGAGATGGACAAGGCGCGCATACCCTACATCAGCGTCATGACAGACCCAACCACCGGCGGAACTACCGCCTCCTACGCCATGCTGGGCGACCTCAACGTCGCCGAACCGCAGGCGCTCATCGGCTTCGCGGGGCCCAGAGTCATCAAGCAGACCATCCGCCAGGACCTGCCCGAAGGCTTCCAGCGCAGCGAATTCCTGCTCCAGAAAGGCATGCTCGATATGATCATCGAGCGCAAGGGAATGAAGCGCGATATCATCCGCATCCTCCGCGTCTTTTACAATCCAGAGCTGATCGAGCAGGTGGCCGCGCAATAATTCCCGCTCGCGCCCCCATGCCCTCTCCCCTGCACCCGGAAAGCACGTATAATGCACCTGCCGCGGCACCGCTGCCGCTACGCGAGGATGCCCGAATATGCGACGCCCCATGAACTACCCTGAGACGCTCGATCACCTCGATGCCGTCATCCGCACGGGCATCAAATACAACCTCGTCAACATACGCCGGCTCCTCGACATCCTCGGCCACCCCGAGCGTGCCTTCCCCGTCGTCTGCGTCGCGGGAACAAACGGCAAGGGCTCCGTCTGCGCCTTCCTCGAGTCGATCCTCGCCGAGGCCGGCTACGCTGCCGGGCTCAACACTTCGCCCCACCTCGTCACGCCCCGCGAGCGCATCCGCATCAACCGCGAAAAAGTCAGCCCCGATGAATTCTCAGCCGCCATCTCGGAAGTCAGGGAAGCCGCGGAAACCGGCTGGCACCCCGACGACCCCGCACGCCCCACCTTCTTCGAAACAATGACCTCAGCCGCGCTCTGCCATTTCCGCAACGCCGGTGTCGACTTCGCCCTCATGGAGGCGGGCCTCGGCGGCCGCCTCGACGGAACCAACGGCACCCAGCCCCTCCTTAGCATCATCACCCGCATCGCCGTCGACCATTCAAAAACGCTGGGCAACAGCCTACGCAAGATCGCTTTCGAGAAAGCCGGCATCAGCAGGCCGGGCAAGCCGCTCCTGATTGGAGCACAGCGGCCCCGAATCGGCAGACACCTCACCGCCCTCGCACGCTTCCGCGGCTCCCTTCCCCTCAGAACCGACTGCCGCTGGAAAGGCAAGGCGGAATCGCTGGCGCTCGAGACACCGCGGCGCACCTACCGCGGCATCAAGCTTGGACTGCCCGGACGCTACCAGCTCGAGAACGCGGCCACCGCCGCCAGGGCCGCGGAGATAATCGAATCCCTCGGCTACCACATCGGCGAGGACGCGGTCGTAAACGGGCTCGCCCGCGCCTACTGGCCGGCACGCCTCGAGCTCACTGAAATCAGCGGCCGCCGGGTCCTCATCGACTCATCGCACAATTCCGACGGCATCGCGCGTTTCCTCAGCGAACTCGATAGCTACCCGGCTGACAAAAGAATCCTTATCTACGCGGCCATGGCCGACAAGGCCGTGAACAGCATCGTCGCAGGGCTCTTCCCCCGCTTCGACAAAATCTTCCTCCCCGCCCTGCCCCAGAAAAGGGCGGCCGCCCCCGGCGACATCCTGACCCTCGCCGGAAAAAACGCGCCGCGCGCCGAATTGGCCGGCGACACCGCTAACGCCTGGCAGTCGGCGCGTCGGGCAGCCCGGCCCGGCGACCTCATCGTCGTCACCGGCAGCATCTACCTTGCCGGGGAGTTCAAGAAATTCTTCACCAATGAGAGCTGAGCCCCGCATCGCCCCCCCCACCCCCCCAACCGCCCGGCGTTTGTAAATTTTTTAATAATTTCACAAAAAAACGGAATCAATCGGGCGAACCCCATCGTATTCCCTCGTAGTAGGCAATCGACCGGCCCGTCGTTTGCTGCGGGGCGGATAATAGAGGAGGGATCCATGAACTACGATCGCACAAGGCCGAAAAACATCCTCTCCACCGAACACGTGGACAACGTGACACCAAGACTCGAGAAACTTCGAAATTCGATGAGAAAGCGCGCCAAGAAATCATCCGACAACAAATCGAAGAAGTGATTGGAGAGTGCCCGGGCTGCGGCGATTAATCCTGTTTGCCGCAGGTCCCCGGGGCCTTTGCCTTAAAAAACTACGCCGGCTCGTCACCCGTCAACAGTTTGGGTCGACGGCCGGCTTTCCATGTTTTCCCGGCCCGGAGTGATTTATCGACTTTTTATCTCCGCCCCGTAAACCTTTGGCGCGATTTTTACGTCTAATTCTATAGATAACGGCAAGATACGAAACGGTCGAATCAACCGGCAAGATGGGAATCAGATGCGCTGGCTAAACGGTAAGGCGGGTTTGATTTTATAGGAGAAGATCATGCATCTCACAACCGTAGGCACAAAAAATCTCCTGGCAGCAAGCCGGATAGATCACGTTACCCCCTCCCTCCGCAAACTGCGGAACACCATCAGGCGCAGCGCCAAGAAGTCCTCCCTTGAGAGAAAGCAGATAAAGGCCTGATGGAAAAATGATCCGCGCCAAGGAGCCCCCGGCGGCCTCAACCGCTTGTGGGGCTCCGGCGCGGATGCTACAATCGGGTCCGTCATAAAACTGATGAGGCCCCCTGTGAAAAAAGGTTCGCTCCCCGCCTTTCTGGCCTGCGTTCTAATCGCCGCGCTTTCTGCCTCGATAGTCTCAGCACAGGAAGAAACCAGCGAATCAGGCGACCAGGAAGAAACCACTCAGCAACAGCCGCAGCGCTCCGTCATGGACATGCTGCGCGAGCGCATCACCGGCACTCTCGGAACAGCCATCGAAATCCTCAGCAGCGGCTCCATGCAGACCACCGGCGAATGGGTCACGATCAGCGAAAACGCCCAGATCACCTACAAAAACACCACCATCATGGCCGACAGCATACGCTTCAACCAGTCCAGCTACGACCTCCTCGCAGAGGGCAACGTCGTGCTCCTGACACAGGACGCACGCGTCGGCGGCGACAAAATCACATTCAACCTGCGCTCAGCCACCGGAGAGATCGAAAATCCCCTCGTCGAGACCAACGAGGGCTTCATCCTCGCCGGAGAGCACCTCGAGAAATACGGACCCGACAAATACCGCATCGAGCACGCCCGGCTCACCAGCTGCACGCAGCCCACGCCACACTGGCTGCTCCGCGCCGCCGTCATCGACTTCCAGGTCGGCAAGGCCGCATCCCTGCGCCACGCGCGCTTCAACATCGGCAAGATCCCAATCCTCTACACACCCTGGCTCCGCCTCCCCATGAACAACGAGCGCGGCAGCGGACTCCTCATGCCCATGTGGGGAACATCCGACTTCCACGGCACATTCATCAACTCCGGATACTTCTGGGCCATCAACCGCAGCCACGACGCCACAGTCACGCTCGACTATTACTCCGAGCGAGGCTACCGCTATGGCGGCGAATACCGCAACAACCTCGGCAACAACAACTTCACCAACGCCTACCTCTACTACATCGACGACGACACGGTCGGATACTCACGCTACGAGGGCCGCGTCCGCGCACGGCAGGCCCTGCCGTTGGGTTTTGTCGCCTCAGGTAACATGGAATTCCTCAGCGACCGTGATTACCGCCGCGACTTCATCAACCGAAACATCTGGTACAGCCCCCTCTTCCGCCGCTCCGCATCGCTCGTCAAATCCTTCAGCGTCTACACTCTCAGCGTCAACTACAACGACATCAACCGCTTCGTCGGACCAAACCGCATCTCAGCCATACGCTACGAACCAACCGTCGACTTCCGCGGACGAGAGCGACAGATCTTCAACCTCCCCGTCTACTACTCCTTCACCTCCAACTACACCCACCCCTCAATCGTCGACATCAGGCGCCCCAACGCCAACGAGGCGTTCAAGGAGAGAAAACGAAACTCCTACCACCGCCTCGACCTGCTAGGCACCCTCAAGGCCCCCATCAAAACCTTCGCCCCATGGCTCACTTTCACGCCCTCCTTCAGCGCTCGCCAAACCGAATACAGCAAGCGCTACAGCGAAAAAAAGGAACGCATCGTCAACCGGCGCTACTCACGCCGCTACTACGACATCGGCTTCGACGTGTCCGGGCCCGTCGTCTCGCGCATCTTCGGACGCCAGGAGCTCGGAGCCACACGCTACAAGCACATCGTCGAGCCACGCCTCACATACCGCTGGCGCTCCGACATCGAAAAGGAAAGCCGCATCATCGTCATCGACCAGATCGACAACTTCTACAAGGTCCACGAAGTGCGCTGGGCGCTCGACAACCGCCTCCTCCAGAAACGCACCACGACCCGCAACCCCGCGGGCGAGATCGTCGAGATGTTCAAAGTCTCACTCAGCCAGTACGTCACTCTCGACGACAAGCTACAGACCTCCTACAACAAGGCATACCTCTTCGATCCCGACGCGCTCGAGGTCAGCGGGCGCTTCTCCCCCCTGCGCATCGACACCAGAATGCGCCTCGGGAGAAACCTCTCGACCTCAGCCATCCTCGAATACAGCCTCAGCGCAAACAGCTTCATCTCCTACACCATCGGCGCCAACCTCCAGCTCAGCTCGCTGCGCTACAACTTCGGCTGGTACAAAACCCAGAAACAATTCGTCAACAACGCCTACTACCGCCCCGCCTCCAACCGCTTCGTCACCAACGGCAACATCGATCTCTTCGGCGGATTCCTCTCCATCCGCGGAGCCTTCGACTACGACTTCAAGCGCCAGCGCATCCTCAACTACCTCGTCGGCGGGGGCATCAACGGCCAGTGCATCGGCCTCCAGCTCGACCTGCGCAAGCTCAACATACTCGGGCAGGACGACATCCAGTTCCGCTTCGGCATCACACTCGGCGGACTCCGCGCACTCCTCTCACCCTCTGACGACTAACACCCCTCAATTACCTCATTCTTGGCCACGCCATGTAGGGCGGTCCCCTGTCCCGCCACAGGCGGGATTTAGGGCCACCGAATCGCGCCCCGCGCGATAATCTTCACGCCTCAAGCGGACGGCCCCCGGCGCGAATCCTCCGCACAGCCCTATCCTGCCGTATTATCCGGTGGCGCGGACATTCCTGTCTGCGAGGAAAACATCTCATCTGGTGGCGCGGACATTCCTGTCTGCGCCCTATCTGGTTTAGCGCCCGCAAAGGAACGCCCGAAAAATCCCGAAAGGGTTGCACAATTCCCAGCCAGGGGTAAGCGAAGCCCTGCCCCGCAGAACGCGGGGGCATGCCCTCACCCAACAACCCTGAAAGGGTTGAACAATTCGTAGCCCGGGGTAAGCGAAGCGCCACCCCGGGAACGCGGGGCCCCCCCCTTACTCTATTTCTTTTTCACCATCAATCGCTATACTCCTTCATCCCGTGAGCCGATGAATTCGCCGCAGGCGAATGATTTGGATTGAATTCTACTGGATCCCAGCTACGCGGAACTGTTGCTCACTT
>CBFCZO010000117.1:0-10986 GCA_965602675.1 uncultured bacterium
AGGAAGAGCTTTGTCGCTTCGTTGTTGGCCTCGTCGGCCTCGGAGACCTGCTTGGCGGTGTCGACGAAGCCGCGGAAGTAGAATTTCCGCTTTATCTTCTTGAGAATCACGGTCTTGGTGATGTCCATGTAGCCGCCGCTCTCCAGCCCACCCATCTGCCCCTCGACGACGAGCACGTCCTTGGGCCTGAGCCTGGTCGCCTTGGCGCAGATGTGTGCCTTGTAGGCGAAGCCGGAGGAGTCGGCGGCGCCGCAATTCGAGATCCTGAAGCTGACTTTGAGCGCGTTGGGCGGCCCCACAGCCGGGCTGACCACCTGCACGTTGCTGATAACCAGGTCCACACCTTTCACGGAAGTGGCGATGAAGCGGCCGCTGATCGAGTTGTTCTGCCTGTTGAATTCGGGAACCAGGTTGTCCGGGTCGGCGGCGATCTCAAGCATGTTGTCGCCCTCCAGCAGCGGTATGTAGGAGAATACGAGTTTCTGCGATCCGCCGCCGGCGAGCTTGGAGATCCTCATCCGCTCCTGGGCGCTCCCGTTTTCCAGCAACACGACCTCTATGTCGCTCGCCGTCCCTTCACCGATGTTCTCCAGCAGCACCTCCAGAGGGACGGCCTGGCCGACGTCGCCCTTGCCGATCTTGCGGTTGGTGCCGGACGGTGTGGCGGACGTCGGAGTTGCCCCGACCTTCGAGAGGCTGAGCTCGAGATCAGGCACCTCGGTGACCACCTTGACGGTGAAGGTTTTGCTGTCGCTGCCGCTGGCGTTGCTGGCGGTGATCGTGTAGGTCTCGGTGCCGGGGGGCAGGAAGCCGCAGGTGCCGCACATGCCGGAGACGGGCCCGACGTCGGGGGAGATGGCGATCGAGGTGGCTCCGGCGCAAGCCCAGCAGAAGTTGACCGCCTGCCCGGCGATCACCGCTGCCGGCGTGGCGTAGAAAGAGCGGATGCGCGGCCTGTCGGTCACGCCGATCGTCGCGAATTCGACGGTGGTGCCGGCGTCATTGACCGCGGTCAGGGTATAGGAGGTGGTGGAGCCGGGTGAGACGGCCTTGGAACCGCCCGAGGCGTTGACCCGCCCCACGCCCTTGTCGATGTCGACGTAGTCGGCGCCGACCACGCTCCACATCAGCCATGCCTTCTCCGAGCGGTTAATCGGGTCGCCGGTGTCGTTGCTCGAGGCGAACCAGACAATCTCAGGCTTGCCGATCACCTTGACCGTGGCCGTGGCTGTGGTGTCGCCCGCGAGGTTGCTCGCCGTCAGCATGTAGCTGGTGGTCGCGTTCGGCTTGACGTTGACGCTGCCGCTCTTGCTGTTGACCTTGCCGACGCCGTTGTCGATGGTGACCGTCTTGGCGTCGCTGACGTCCCAGCTCAGCGTGCCGGCTTTGCCCTTGACGATAGTGGAGGGCGAGGCGGTGAAGGAGTTGATCGTCGGGCGGCTGCCCTCGGCGACGGTGACCGTGACCTTGGCGTACTTGGTGTTCCCGCCCTTTGCCGTCAGCGTGTATGTGGTCGTCTCCGCCGGGGAGACCGTCTTGCTGCCGCCGGTGGCGCTGACGCTGCCGACGCCGTTGTCGATGCTGGCGCTGGTGGCGTTGCTGATGCTCCAGCTCAGCGTGGACGACTCCCCATGCCCGATCGCTGACGGATCCGCCTTGAAGAAATTGATTTTGACGCCTTGCTCGACGGTGACGGTTCCCGAGCCGCCGGCGGAGAGGCCGTCGGTCGCGCCGCTGATAGTAACCAGTGTGGTTCCGTAGGGTGCCGTCGATTTGATTGTGAATTTGACGACGGCAATCTGGCCGCTGCCGTTGATGCCGGGCACGCCGTAAGCGCCGATCTTGATGGTGTTGCTTCCTGGATTCCCGGGCATAAAGGTCCATCCGCTCGACGGCACCAGGCTGCCTTTGGAGGTGCTCTGATAGCTCAAATAGGTAGGATCCCAGTTGACGTTGAATCCGAATGCTTCGACAGCCGAGCCGTTGTTCAGTTTGATGCTGATGTAAACGGTTTCGCCGCGGTCGCCGCTATCGTCGCCGGCGGAGATCGAGCCCGAGCCAGTAACTATAACCCAGCGTTCCTGGTTGATTGCCATCACAGAGATTGACAGCAGAATCAGTATCGTTGCGGCAAAGATGCCACTCTTTTTCATGTCGGAATCCCCCATTGATAAACCTGGATTAATTGTGGCAATCCGGACATTCCATCAAACCGAGGTACACCTTGAGGATGATCAGAGCGTCTCCCGGAGTTATCTGGCCGTCGCAGTTGGCATCGGCGCACTCGAGGGTGCATTCATCTGTAATTAGTTCCAATTCAAGGTAATGCTTGAATGGTATCAACGCGTCGCCGGGCGTAACCTGCCCGTCGCCGTTGAGGTCGCAATTGCAGATGCATTCATAAACGGTGAATGTCCCACAAACCGTTTGCAGGCCTTGCAGGCAGTCAGTGAGGTTTTGCGGACACAGCTGGCAGGTATCTCCTTCCTTACAGTTTGGAGAGACGGCGAAAGTGAGCTCGGCAATGACTCCGCTCCCGCTGAATTGTCCGGCACCGTAAGTACCGATCCTCACGAAACCTCCCGGCAGGACTGAGTAGTCAAAAGTCCAGGAATCAGGTACAAGACCTCCTTTGGTACAACTCGAAAAGGTAAGGAGGGAAGTATCGTAGGAGACATCAAGGCCGAAGGCATCGCAGGGGCCGCATTCCGACCCGTTGAGAGACACTGTGAACGTGACTGGCTCGCCCGATGATATCTCTGATGAAACTCTTACCTCGCAGTCTGGGATATAGTACTTCACCTTGACAGTATGGGAGTTCGACCAAGCCCCCTGGTCGTTGTCGGTCTTGCCGCGAACCCGATAGAAATAATCAGTGTCAATGGTGACGGTGTGATTGAATGTGTAAGAAGTGCCTGAAACCGGATGTTCGACGAGATCCTGAGTGAAGTTCGGGTCGGTGGCCTCCTGAATTACGTAACCTTGGGGATCCGGGGATAATGACCAGCTTACAGCGTAATCGGTGTCCGTATTTGCTTGAGCTGGTGACGGATTGATAGAGGGAATACCCAGCGTTTGAACCTGGAGAGAAATCCAGTCGGACCAGTCCCCCGACCCGCAGTCGTTGTTGGCTCTTACCTGGTAGTAGAACGTTGTTTGGGTCGAAACTATGTGGTTGTAGGTTTGCGACGTGCTGCTGGTCGTGTGCTCGACAAGATCACTCGTGAACGAGCTGTTCGTCGCTTCTTGGATCGTGTAATCGTTTATGCCGGCCACCGCGCTCCAGCTTACCGAGTAGTCAGCGCCTGAGAACTGCGGGCTACCGGGGCTGCTGATGCTCGGCTTCGCGGGCGCAGAGCGCACCTCGACTGACTTCAGAGATAATGACCATGCGCTTTCGCCGCAGTCGTTCCCTGCCTTCATCCTGTAGTAATAAGTCGTTGTCGAGGAAACTGGGTGATTCCTCGACCAGCTCGTGTTCTGGGTCTGGTATTCCTCGAAGCCTTGAGTGAACGATGTGTTGGTTGCCTCCTGGATCCTGTATGAGTCGGCTCCTTCGACGGCGGGCCAGGTGATCGTGTAATCATCTTCTGAACACACCGGGCTGCCGGGATCATACAGAACCGGAGTTGATGGGACAGGTCTTACTTCGACACTTTTTGTGTCCGACCACTCGCTGCCGCCGCACTCGCTGTTGGCGCGGACACGGTAGTAATAGGTTGTGGAGGTGCTGACTGAGTGGTTGTACTGGTACGACGTTGAGCTGGTTATGTGTTCCACAAGTCCGCTGGTGAAAGAGCTGTTGGTGGCTTCCTGGATCGTGTAATTGTCGGCTCCCTGGCTAGCGGACCAGGTGATTGTGTACGGATCGCCCGCGCAGACCGGGCTGGTCGGATCGTTCAACGTGGGAGCAGTAGGCCCCGCCATCACCACGATTGTGCAGACATTCGACCAGTCGCTCGCACCACAATCGTTCTCGGCGCGAATTCGTAGGTAATAGGTGCCGGGAGTGCCTGACATAGTCAGGTCATATGAACCTGCAGATGCTGAGGCTGTGTACTGAGTTGCTCCGGTGAAGGAGGGATTTGATGCGAGCTCGATGATGATGCTGTCGGCATCGCTGATTATCGGTAGGTTGATAGTTACGACGGAGGCTGTACATGCTGGACTTGGAGGACAATTTAGCGTTGGAGTTGACGGCGGAACTCTGATTTTAACCGATCGTGTGCTAGACCAGCCGCTGTTGCCGCACTGGTTGTTGGCGCGCACCCTGTAGTAATAGGTTGTGACGCTGCCGACCGAGTGGTTGTACTGGTATGAAGTCGAGCCGGTTGTGTGCTCAATCAGGTTGCTCGTGAAGGAACTGTCTGTGGCCTCCTGGATCGTGTAATCCTCTGCGCTGCCGACCGAACCCCAGGAAACGGTGTAATTGTCTCCGGAGCACACAGGGCTCGTGGGTTGATTGAGAGACGGCGCCGAGGGCCCGGTGATTACCTCAACCTGTTTGAAAGGCGACCAGACACTGCTGCCGCAATCGCCGTTTGTGCGGACCCTGTAGAAGTAGGGTGTGGAGCTGCCGACGGAATGGCTGTATGAATACGACGTCGAGCCCGTCGTGTGTTCCACAAGCCCGCTGGTGAAAGAGCTGTTGGTCGCTTCCTGGATCGTGTAGTCATTGGCATTGGGGACACTGTTCCAGGAAATTGAGTAAGAGCTTGCGCTGCAGACCGGCGTCGTCGGGTCGTTGATGGACGGCGGCGACGGCACTGGCAGGACATCCACCGTTCTGGTATTCGACCAACTGCCGCTGCCGCAGCCGTTGTTGGCCCTGACTCTGTAGTAGTAGGGGGTTGGAGAGCTTACCGTGTGGTTGAACTGGTAGCTTGTTCCAGGTGTATTGTAAGAAGCAGCTCCACTGAAACTCGGATTTGTTGCCTCCTGGATAGTGTAGTTGTCCGCGTAAGAAACGCTAGACCAGGAGAGGCTGTAATTTGTACCGGAACACACAGGACTGGTGGGATTATTAAGCGATGGTGTTCCAGGCTTGGGATTTATAATGGTAGATTTGACAGGTGACCAGTTGCTGCTGCCGCAACTGTTGTTTGCCCGGACTCGGTAATAATAGGTCTTTGGGCTTGAGATATTATGGCTGAAAAGCCAGTAGAGTTGGGTAGTGATTATCTCGTTAGATGGATAATCGAAACCGGGATTATCAGCTTCCTGAATAGTGTAGCTTGTTGCCCCAGCGACACTGCCCCAGGAAACAACATAGTTATCCCCTGAGCAGTTCGGGCTTTCAGGATTGTCTAAAGGTGGGGTGTCGGGGAAGTTAATCACCTGCACCGATCTGGTGTTTGACCAGCCGCTGTTACCGCAGTCACCGTTGGATCTAACTCGATAGTAAAACGGAACCGGTCTGCTGACTGTATGGTTGAATTGGTAGCTTGTTCCAGGTGCAGGGTACTCGACCAGCCCGCTTGTGAAAGAGCTGTTAGTGGCTTCTTGGATCGTGTAGTTGTTGGCTCCAGTCTCGGGGCTCCAAGAAAGAGAATAACTGGTGCCGGAGCAGACGGCATCGACCGGATCATTGAGGTAGGGTGCATCGGGTGGGACAACTGTAAAGGTCTTTGCGGGATCGTGGTATTCGCAGATGTATCCGTTACTGTTGTGGGATGCTACCCGCCAATAATATGTGCCGCATGAAAGCGCAGAAACGTCGTAATACGTGTTGGTTGTAACATCGTTTTCGATCAATCCACTGAAATTGGAATTTGCCGAGACTTGGATGCTGTACATTGACGCGCCGGAGCGTGGATCCCAATCCAATCTTGGTGTGGTGTCGGTAATGCTTCCGCCATTGGAAGGATATGTCGTAATCGGGGCATGAAGGAATTCTCCTGGATTTCCACCAGGATAAATCCTCCAAGTCATACAATTGACCATCTCTGGGTAGTCCCACCATACGTCTCCAGGGGATCCCGTGCCGTTCACATGGACACATATGGCTTGGCTATACCCCCCACCTTTCTCAGTGTCGTATCCATACAATACAACCGCATGACCACCCATCTCTGGATATGCCTCGAGTGGCTCGCCCGGGTGGCTATACCAAGTGAAGTGAGTAGTGCGTAATACCATGGGGCGATAATTATTAATTTCATCCTGGACTGTAATCCACCAAGCGGGGCCGTACCAGCAATCCTCAACTGTATCGAAACTAAGGTACCTTCCGGGAGAACTGTTAGTGAAATGCTCAAATCGAACGTCCAAAGGATCCATACATGAGTGTGTTACACCACCATTATTGAAGTCATACTGCATTTCGATCGCAATCTGGTATAGAGTATTATCCACGGCGGGATTACCTTGATCTTGCCAGAAACCACCCAGAGGATAGGTGATTCCCATCTGCCAGGTTGCCGGGAAGAGATTCCAATATCTTATACCGGCATAGTTGTTGGTGTCCCAGTAGCCGGCGACATCACCAAACGCCATAACAACACAACAATTACCAGACTGAAAGATATGACCGAATTCTACTTGTAAAAAGTCCGGTACCTCGCTAATCATCCTTAATGTAGGTGCGCTTGCCAGACCGGGAGGAGCAGTCCCTTGCTGGACCTGATCGAAGAATTCCCATGCGTTGTCTATAGCGTCTTTGTTGGCGGCTAATCTCTGATCGGTAGGGGCAACCTTACTCCAATCGCGACGGAATGCCTGCTCTTTGAAGTCTTTTTTCTTTATTTCCAATTTATTAGCACTGTCGGTATAAACGTAATACTTGCTCACACCTGACGAAATACCTTGGTAGACAATATCCAGAGGGCCCAGATAATAGAATCGTTCCTCTTGCGGTAAAAATCCGTTGTCGGTTCTGAACCAGTTACGGAACTCCGATCTGAAGGTCAGTGATTCCGGCAGCCCTTTTCGCCATTCGATGACCGGCGAATGGGTTTTGCTTGCAGAAACATATATACTGACAAAGCGGTCTTCCTGTTGAATCCTTGATAGACTCTCTCTCAGTAGTTTTCTCGCTGCGGTTAATTTCTCGGGATTCTCTTTCCCTTCTCTCCTGATTGTCTCTGCTGCAGCGTTGAATTCCTTCCGGGCGTCTCTTATCTCCCTTATGATTTCACCCTCTTCAATCTCGGATAAGTTCCGCGTATAGATATAAACCCGCACTGCCGGCTTGTCGTCCGTGTCGTAATACGTTTCCACTCTCCACAGACTCATCTCTCCGAAAAAGTAATTACAGTGGTAATCGGCAATAAGATCAGAGAACTCCTGTTGGACGACATCAGTCTCCTGGTTCTGGTCGGCCTCATTTTGCAACGCCGAACTCTCGTCCTGAGCAAGAATGTATTGGGAGCAAAACAGGCAAAGAGCAAAAGAAGCGATTACAAAAAAGGGAACACTCTTGTATTGAAACTTCATCTTCCACGCCCCATCTGTTTGGTTAGAAGTGACGGCAGTTATTCAGTATTGAATACTCGGATGTAAAAGCCGCTAAGATGTTTTTAGAGTAATTATAGACATTACAATTTGAATTCAAAGATATACAAGTGACATGTGGTGACAAATCGTGCCAAATTGTGACATAACACGGTGATTCTCTCGTTTTTGGGAGGCGACAGCGGGTTTTTCGTAGTTCACTCAACTTTATCTGATGCACAATTCGCAATGTGGGGTGCTGCAGGGGGCTTCTTATCCAGGGAACAAGTTGAGATTGGGAGAGATCTAAATTCTCCGGGCAAATCGGCCCCTCTGGTTGTCAACAATCGCCGGGCTTGCCACAAGGGGGTGCGGCGAGGGGGGAGTTCGCTTAGAATGCGGTCATAAGAGTGGGTTGAAGGGGAGAGGGATACATGGTTCATCTGTTGGCGGCGTTGGCGGCGGGCGCGGTGTTGGCGCTGCCGGGGCCCTGCCTCGACGGGGAGCCGGTGGTCGAGCCGGCCACCGGGGTGGCGTTCGAGCGGCTCGTGGGGCTGGCGCCGAGGCTGGAGCTGACCGGGGTGGCGGTGCGCAAGCGGTTCTGGATCGAGATCTTCGCGATCGGTATGTACGTCGACCGGGCGGCACTGGCCGCGCACCTGGCCGGGCGGGAGTTGGCCGGGGAGGAGTTGGCCGAGGCGGTGCTGGCGGCGCCGGTGCGCACGGCGCAGCGGATAGTGTTCGCGCGCAACATCGACGCGAAGCGGATCAGGGAAGGATTGATCGAGGGTGTGGGGCGGACACTGCAGCCGAGCGACACGCGTATCGTGAAGGATTTCAGCGCGATACTGCGGAATACGAGGGACGCGAAGAAGGGCGACGAGGTGATGACCCTCTTCGAGCCCGACGGCACGATTATCTTCTACTACAATGGCTTCCTGGTCGGCTTCGTGCGCAACACCGCGCTGGCGCAGGCGATGAAGGCCGCCTACCTCGGCCCGAACTCGCTCGACAGGAAGATTAAGAAGGATCTGGTCGAGTTGTTCTGAGCCGCAATAATATACCGTCGTTGCGATAATCAGCCATATACAAACCGAATTTCACAATCAGTCCACGAAACGCGCCTACTGAGTTCTTTCCGCAGGGGGACCGCTTCAAGCGGATGGTGGAGGAAGAATAAAAAATGTATCGGTTTCGCTTGACAATAGGATTCGCTACCGATATGTTTGTATCGGAACGATATGAACGTATCGGAACGGAGTGTCATAGGGATGAGTAAGAAGAGGGAGTATCCCGAGCGAAAGCTGAGCCGGCGTGAGCGGGAGATCATGGACATCGTCTATCGACTGAGTGAGGTGTCGGTGGCGGAGGTGGTTGATCACCTGGCGGATCCGCCTACCGACGGGGCCGCGCGGCGGATGCTCAACGTGCTGGAGTCGAAGGGGTTTCTGAGGGCGCGGCTTGACGGTCCGAGGAAAATCTTCTCGCCGACTGTGCGGAGGGAGGCGGCGCAGGAATCGGCGTTGAAGCGTGTGGTGGAGACTTTCTTCGACGGTTCTGCGGTGAAGGCGATGGCCTCGATCTTCGAGGAGTCGAAGATGAATCTATCCGGGAGCGATCTGGAGTTTCTGAAGAATATGATCGACCGGGCTAAGGAAGAGGGGAGATAGCCATGGCCGAGTTAGCGTTGAGTTTTGCTCCCTGGGCGTTGAATGCCGCGGGCAAGGTGCTGCTGATCCTGACTCTGGCTTTGCTGGTGCACTGGATTCTGCGGCGATCCTCTGCGGCGTTGAGGCACATTGTGCTAGTCACGATTGTGGCAATCCTGCTGGTGCTGCCCGTTGCCTCGCTTTTGATTCCGCAATGGCACACGGGGATGATCCCCCTCCCGGCATTTACGGGGAGCGGCGCGCAAGGTTCCGATCAGCCGCTCGAATTCACTGAAGGCCGCGAAGGAGAGCTTTTTTCAGCGCGCACGACATTTGAGCGCGATGCGCGGGAAGGTACCGCCGGCGCGGAGGGGGAATCGCCTGATGTGATCGGCGCAGACTTCCTGGCGTGGATGTTTTGGATATGGATCGCGGGCGCGGCCGCGCTCTTCCTTTGGTTGGCGGCGGGGCGGCTCTACGGTTTGCGGATGGTGCGCAATTCCTTCGAATGCGAAGAAGACTGGCTGGGGGAGATGGTGGGGAAAGCAGCGGGGAAGCTGGGCTATCGCGGTGAGCTGACGGTTCTGCTTTCCAGGGATGTGAAGGTACCTGTCATCTACGGAGCGTTCAGGCCGAAACTGGTTTTGCCGGAGAGTTTCATCGCCTGGCCGCGCGAGCGGCTGGAGTCGATTCTGCTGCACGAGATCGCTCACATCAAGCGCTACGACATCTTGACGCAGACCCTGGCCCAGGTTCTCTGCGTTCTGCACTGGTTCAATCCGCTGGCGTGGATTGCGGCGCGCAAGCTGATGGTGGAGCGGGAGCGCGCGTGCGACGACCTGGTGGTCGGCCTGGGTGTGAAGTCGTCGGACTACGCGACGCACCTGATGGACGCGGCGAAGGAGCTGGGGACGAGGCGCAATCCCTCGTGGGCGTTGGTGGCGATGGCCGAGGGGACGGACTTCAAGGAGCGCGTGCTGGGCGTGCTCGACCCGGGGGTGAACCGACAGCCGGTGAGGAAAGGAGTAAAGGTGATGATGGCAGCCATCGTCGCCTTGATCTGTATTCCGGCCGCGGCGTTGAGCCCGTGGGCCGCCGTCACCCTGGATTCCGAGGGCGTTCTCGCGGGCCGGCAGGAAGCGACGGTGACCGACGAGGGCATCATCCATTACGAGACGGTTCTGGATTTGGCAGACGCCGACAAGCGCACCTTCGAGCGTATCTTCGATGAGCTTGGAGACATCTATGAGGATCTGAAGTCGATGGCTGATGAAGCAAGGCAGGGGATGGACAGCGCGAGGGCAATCATGGCCGTGGCAGCCGAATTCACCGCCCTGGATGAAAGCGCCGGAGTGCTTGCCGACCAGGCGGCCGTGAAGTTTGTCCGCTCTCCGACCGTGGAGACGCTGCACGAGTTCTTTGATGATTTCCTGGAGCTTACGAGGGCGGCGTTCCTGAACTCTCTGGACCGGGTGACCCATCCGGCGGCCAGGCGGGAATTGATCGAGACCGAGATCGAATTGGTGACGCGGGTGAAGGAGATGGCCGTGGAGAGGTTCCGCCGGCTGGAAGAGCGCGGATCGGATTTGGTGGTGAACCAGGTGAGGATGGTCGCCTACGCTGAGCTGAACAATTTCAGCATCAGCCTGCTGGCGGAGATCAGGGCGAAGGCATCGGAGTGAAAGTGAAGAAAGTCGGGAGGCATCTGTGCCCGGCAAGAAGATAGAGCGTTGATAGAAGAATAGAATCACGAAGTCACGGGCGGTTTCGGGGAACCGACCAGCCAGGGATCAGACAGGACCGCGGCGAGCGGCACCTAGTTAAAAGTGGGTTAAACGAGAACGGGAGAGCTGTATCCGGCAGACGGGGTGTAACGATGAGAGAGCTGTTTTTGCACGAGATCCGG
>CBFCZO010000118.1:0-10765 GCA_965602675.1 uncultured bacterium
TAAGGGTTGATGCCGAAGTTTACTTCGGCTGGAGGCAGCCTTTCATCTGATTACATGAGTTTGCTGGGGTTTGCGGATTTCTTTGAGTAAATAACCCTTGACAGCATCGTCACTGAGGACTATATTTATATTGTACTAGTTATATAGTACAATAGTTGTGGGGTGTAACATGACAATATTTTCAGTTGGAGGAGGTGAGCCGCGTTGTGATTGAATTCAAGCTGGACCCCAAGAGCGGCGTTCCCTTTTACCGCCAGATCATCGACCAGATCCGCTACGGGATAGCGTCGGGACAGTTGAAGGTGGGCGAGCAGTTGCCGACGGTGCGTGCGCTGGCGGTCGAGCTATCGGTCAACCTGAACACGATCAGCAAGGCGTACCGTGAGCTCGAGATTCAGGACGTGCTGGAGACGCAGCAGGGCACGGGGACATTCATCGGGGTGGCGGAAGTGAGAATCCCGGAGGAGGAGCGCCGGGCGAAGTTGGGGAGTATTTGTGACGAATGTCTAACAATTGCGGGCAGCTACGGATTTGACGTCGAGGAGGTCATCGGAGAGCTGCGCCGCAGAAGCGGAGGGGCGGAATCATGAAGATAACGGCAATGAAGGAGTCAGCCAGCGAGTTAAAAGAGAAGGTTGAGAGCTTGGCACTGAAGCATTTCCAGATCAGCAGCAAGGCATTCAACATGGTGGCGATGACGGTGTTCTTTGTTCTTGTGATCGCCGACGCGCTGTGCCTTTACCTTGGCCTGATCAATATCTGGTGGTTTCTGGGGCTGCTGGTGGTGGCTGTGATCATCTCGGCATCGATCAGGATCGCGGACCAGTGGGAGCGCGCGGTTGTGCTGCGGCTGGGGCGTTTTCGCGGGCTGAGCGGCCCGGGGTTTTTCCTGATCATCCCGATCATCGACCGCGTGGACACTTATGTCGACCAGCGCGTGCGGGTGACCGATTTCCACGCCGAGACGACGCTGACGCAGGACACGGTGCCGGTGAACGTCGACGCGGTGGTTTACTGGATGGTGTGGGACGTGAAGAAGGCGGCACTGGAGGTGCAGGATTATATCAAGGCGGTGGGGTTCGTTGCCCAGACGGGTTTGCGCGACACTATCGGCAAGCACGATCTTGCAGACCTGTTGCAGCACCGGGATAAGATCGGCGCGGCGCTTCAGCAGACGCTCGACGAGCAGACGAATCCGTGGGGGATCACCTGCCAGACCGTGGGTATCAAGGACATAGTGATTCCCGCCGCGCTTGAGGACGCGATGAGCAAGCAGGCTCAGGCCGAGCGCGAGCGGCAGGCGCGAATCATCCTGGGAACGGCGGAGACGGAGATCGCCGAGAAGTTCGCCGCAGCGAGCGAGTGTTACCGCGACAACCCGGTGGCGTTGCAGCTACGCGGGATGAACATGCTGTTCGAGGGCCTGAAGGAGAAGGGCTCGATGGTGATCGTGCCGAGCTCGGCGCTGCATTCGATGAACCTGGGAGCGATCGGCGGTCTGACCGGCTTGTCGGTTGCCGGCGAGATAGAACAGGAGGGTTCTTGAGGGTGGCATTAGGCGTGGAAAGTTTATAGAGGTGAGAAGCGATGAACGAGAAGTACGAATACGAGATAGTCAGGCATGGGAAGGGCCTAATGATGGTGAAACGGCCGGCCCGGGTGGACTACGAGCAGATAATCCACGACTACGCGGAGCGCGGCTGGAGGCTTGTGCAGGTGTTCGCTCCGGGGGTCGGCGTATCGGGAGCTCCGAAGTACTTCGACCTGATTTTCGAGCGGAGGGTGGACTAGCGGTGCCGGGGCGCCAAGGCGTAAGGAGTCGGCGATGAGTAACAGGGCGTTGATCACATACGAGACAGTCGGCGGGGAGATACCCCTGGCCGAGCTGTGCCGCGCCGGCGATCACATCGACTACCGGTTGTGCGAGGATTGCCCTGCGCTTCCCTACGGAAGCGATGAGCTGGAGATGATAATCGAGCAGATAATCGAGCTGCCGCTACGGATATCGAGGCTGCGTCACAAGACGATGCCTTCGCTGTTCGATGAGGTGGAGCCGGGGTCGGAGGCTCACTTCGACCTGATATTGCGTGAGCTGGGGAGATTCAAGACAAAACCGATAGCGAATAGCAACACAGCCGGCAGTGGGCCGGAGCCGCAATTGGCCAATTAGGGGTCAGGCTACCGGTGCGGAGGAAGGCGGCCTTCGGGCCGCCTTTTTTTGTACTGCGTGGTGGGGGCGGCGGGGCGTCCGGTGCGGGGTGCGGGGGTGTGATTTTGCTTGACTAAGGGTCGGGGCCGGCCGTATATTTACAAAGTAAGCGTTTACTTACTAACGGCGGATTGGTTCCCTAGGCTGCTGCAGGAGGTACGCGACGTGGAGGGGGGGGGAATCGATTGAGGTTGACAGGGTACGGCTATAAAGAGCAGTTTTGGAACACGAACAGCGTAGCGGGGAGTAAAAATGCGCAGAATATTGACAGGAACGGCATCAGCGATATTGGTAATCCTTTTTGCCGGGAGCTCCACGGCTGACGACGAGGTGTTGAGACGTTATGTTGCCGAGGCGTTGAAGCAGAATCTGCAGATCGAGATGTCGCGCACCGACGTCGAGGCGGCCCAGCGCGAGCGCGACGCGGCGGCCGCGTCGTTCTATCCGACGGCGGGCTTCGATTACCGTCATACGCGCGTGAACAGGGAAATCAGCCTGGAGATCCCGCTGAGCATACCCGGTTTCGAAGGGGGCAGCGTGTTATCGAAGCAGTGGCAGTGGCAGGCTGCGTTCAGCGGGCGGGTTCCGATCTATATGGGCGGCAGGCTGCGGCACAACCTCGGGCTGCGCGATGCCGTGCTGAAGGGAACCGAGCTACGGGTGGAGACCGACGAGCGCGACGTTGCGCTGCAGGTGATCCAGGGCTACCTGGAGTTGAAGATGGCGCTGGCTCTGGAGGGTGTGCAGCAGGCGGCGTTGGAGACGGCGAAGGAGCATCAGCGCTCCGTGCAGGCGATGCTTGATCAGGGCATGGTGTCGCTGAGGGAGTTGAAGCGCGCCGAGGCTTCGACGGCGGAGGCTGAGAGCCAGTTGATCGCGGCGAGCAACGCCGCACAGCGGTCGAGAAGGGCTTTCAATTACATTCTCAATCGCGACCTGGAGGCCGGGGTGGATGCCTCCTCGGAGCCCGGCTGGGATGGGGAGTACGATCTTGCGCAGGCGATCGAGGGGGCGGTGCAAGAGCGCCCGGAGCTTGCCGTGCTGCAGCAGCGCCTGGCAGCCGGGGACAAGCAGATCGATCTGGCCCGATCGGATTACTATCCGAATGTCTCGGTGGCCGCGGAGGGTGGCTGGCGCGACGGCGACATCATGGCGATAGAGGGTCGCGATTACTGGCAGGTGAGCGTGGTGGCGGGCATAACGCTTTTCGACGCGACGCGGGAAGATCGGATCGCCGCCGCGAGGGCGTCGCGGCGCCGTGAGGGCCTGATGCTGGAGAGCACGCGCAGGCGCATCGAGCTCCAGGTGACCGACAGCTACCTGTGGCTGGTCGACGCGCGCAAGCAGTTGTCGGCATCGGAACGCGAGGTGTCGGCCGCCGAGGAGGCGCAGCGGGTGGCTGAGTTGCAGTTCGGGCAGGGGGTGGTGAATCAGGTCACTTTTTTGGACGCGGAGTTTGCGCTGACCGCCGCGCGTGTGCGGGCGGAGCAGTCGAAGTACAAGGTCTGGAGGGCCGAGGCGGCGTTGAGGCATGCCGCGGGCTACAAGCTGCCCTGATCGCCTGATTTTGTTTGTGTAAGCCGGCTTTCTTGGGGATTTCGCGCCGGGGTGCTAAAATTGCGCTGCCTTTGACAGATGGGAGCGCAAGCGATGGCGGACGACAAGTTGAGAAGCGAACCCGGACCCGATGTAGAGCTTCCGGAGGACAAAGAGGATTACACCGCAAGCAGGTTCAAGGCGAAGTACGCGATCTGGACCGTAGCTGCTGCTGCGGTGGTTTTCATATTGTTGATAAGCTGGATCATGGCTGGGCGCGAGGAGCGAATCCGCAGCGTGCCGGAGATGGAGAAGGCTTGGATAGTCTCGCGTCTGGAAGGGGATGGCATCGCGACGGACGAGCCGAAGTTCGTGGAGGACGGCCGGGGCGTGATGCTCTACCTGGTGGCCTACGGTCTCGACAAGACCGAGGATAAGCACTTCTATTACACCGAGAGCCCGACCGACGAGCTTCCGCGGATTTTTATCGGCGGGCAGGAGATAGAACGCGATCAGTTGCGGCGTTTCGATTTCGTCGACGCGATGAGTTTGGTGGGCTGGTACAAGCTGGAGGTGAGCCCCCATTTCTATCGCGACTCCGGCCGTAGCATCTCCGAGCGCCTTTTCTGGACCGAATCCCGCAAGCACCAAATGGGCAACCGCTGGTGGACGATTGCCGACGTGCGTGCCGACCTGTTCACCGATTACCATTTCGACTACGTGGGCACGATGCGCTACAAAGCCGATTTGCAGGTGTTCCATGCTCGCGATCCTGAGCTGTTGTTTTCGAACATAAAGGCGGAGGGTTGGGAGGCGGAGGTGCCGGGCGAAATTCCCCCCGGCGCTCACCTAATCACCATTCTTCCCGCGAGGCGCGGCGGTCTGGATAAGACGTACAGGGCTTTCTTCAACCTTTTCGCGTTCGAAAATCAGCCCGACGATGCGGCAGCGGGCGCGTTGACAGAGTCGTTTCTGGGCGGGAGCTCGCGCTCGATCCTGATCGGCGCGCTGCGTCTGCTCGGCTATGACGTGTCATATGAGGATCCTGCTTTTCTGGAGAAGGTGGCGGACCGGGTGATGTCGGGGGTAACGATTGATTCGTTCGCCTATTTCCGTCCCGCGGGCGATGAGGAGGGTTTCATCCTCTACGGCGATGGTGGCGTTGAGCCTGGCGATATCATCGTCAAGGGCAACCGCTATCTTGTGCTTGTGCGCAACGGCGACGAGATGCCCGAGCCGGAGACGGGCGCGCTGACCGGTGACGACCCTGTGCTCGACGCTTACAACGCTCTGGTGATCGAGACATTCGCGAAGGTACTTGAGAGGGGGGGGGACGAGCCGATCGAGATCTGGAGGCTGAGGCCGCGGGAGAGCGCGGCCGCCGGCAGCTGATGGCCCAGGTAAAACCTTACGAGCGTGTCGTCTATTTCTGCGCAATTCTTGCGCGCCCGGATTTTCCGATTGAGCTGACCGAAGCTCCGCTGGAGGAGCTCTTCGGCGAGATTGATCTGCGGTCGGAGACATGGCCTTTCACATCCACCGATTATTACGATTCCCAAATGGGTGATGGCCTGGTGCGCCGATTTGTTTCTTTCCGGCGGTTGGCCGATCCGCAGGAGCTCGCCGGTGCGAAGTCGGCCACCAACGAGTTGGAGGAGAAGCTGGCGGGGGAGCGGGGCGAGGCGCGGCCGGTGAATATCGATCCGGGCTACCTGAGTGCGGCTCAGATGGTGCTTGCCTCGGCGAAGCCGTTCGCCCACCGGGTGCCTCTGAGCGGTGGGATCCATGCCCAGCTGGAGTATCTTTTCCGCCACGGCGAGGCCTGCTTCCTGGAGTGGACGTTCCCGGAGTACCGGCGGAGTGAGGTTGTGGGATTTTTCCTGAAGCTGAGGGAGAGGTACAGGGAACTGCTGAAGGCCGCGGCGACGGGCTGAGCAGCTTCCCGCAAAGCAGAGAAATCCCCTGGTTCTGAGTGTGTGTTGGTATTGCGGTTCGGCTACTTGTTTGCCAGCTGGAAGTCCCAGGACGGCGCTCTTGTGCTGTAATTCAGGATGTAGCGCATGGGATTCATCGGCTTGGTGTTGAGGCGCACCTCATAATGGACGTGGGAGCCGGTGCTCCTGCCGGTGTTGCCGACGTAGCCGATGATCATGCCGCGTGTGACCCGGTCGCCCTTCTTGACGTTGAAGGCCTTGAGGTGGCCGTAGATGGTGGTGTAGCCGTTCATGTGGTTGATGGCGAGAGTGTTGCCGAGTGTGGCGGATCTCTGGGCTTCGACCACGACGCCGTTGGCCGGTGCGATGATGGGGGTTCCCACGCTGGTGCTGATATCGATGCCGTTATGGTATGCGCGTTTGCCGGTGATGGGATCGGTGCGGTAGCCGAGGCTGCTGGAAACCCATCCGACTTCGGTGGAGATCAGCGGCCAGACCGAGGGCGTGTAGTCGAGCTCTTCCTGTTTCTCATTGAAGGATTTTTCCACTCTCTCGAGCGTGGCCTGCAGGTTGTTGAGCTCAACCTTCCTCAGTGGGAGTTCGCGGTCGAGTTGCTGGTTGTCGAACTGTGTGTTGAGATCGGGGATGTCGCCCCGCTCGAGGTTCATCACCTGATCGACTCCCGCCAGGGTGCTGAGTACTTTTGTTTTTTCGTTGATGAGGCCGATGCGGTGGCTGATTTCGGAAGTTAGCTGCTCGTAGCGAATCTTCTCCTTCTTCAGGGTGATGTTCTCTCGCGCGAGCTGCTCGACTCTGCCGGCATCGCCAATCATGAAGACGTAGTGGACGAGGAAGACAGTCAGCGCGGAGACGAGAGCGATGAGGGCGATGCCGGTGAGCATCAGCTTGTAGTACGGGAGCTTGATCTTTCTGAATTTGGCCTTGGCATGCGGGACCACGACCAGTGTAAAAGCTCGTCTGTGCCAGGGACTCTTCGCCATTCTCTCCCCCCACTTATCTTTCGGCAGTTCCTGCGAAGTTGACACCCCAAGTATTAAGAATGCGGAAAGGATATCGGATTTTCAGCTTAAAAGACAATCTAAACCTGCCGGGCACTGGCAAGAAAGCCGGCAATCCCTCCCACGATCCGGAAATCGTGACGCTACAAATGGATAGGGTATCCCCTAGGCCATGTCGATTATACAGTCTACAGTAGTCCATAAGCAAACGGAAATAAAAAAATTACCATATCAGTAGCAGTTAACCGCCAAGCATTGCTTGGCACTTTGCGGCCTGTTGTTGTAGCATACCTGCCCGTCGGCCGCAAGGAGGGCTGATATGCCGATTTACGAGTATAAATGCGAAAAATGCGGACGCCGCTTCGAGTTCCTTCAGAAGTTCAACGAGGAACCGAAGACGGTTTGCCCGTGCGGTGACGGCGGCAAGCTGAAGCGAGTGATCTCGGCACCTGCGATTCGTTTCAAAGGCAGCGGCTGGTACGTGACCGATTATGCGAAGAAGAGTTCGGGTCCGGCCGCGAGCGCTCCTAAAAGCGAGAAGCCGGAGAAGAAGAAAGAGAGCACGAAAAGCACATCGCCTGAAGAGTGATAGATGCTCCAATCTCTTTGGAGTTTCTCATATAAGAATGTTGACATATGAGCCCGGCTCGATGTCGGCATCTGCGGCTCTACCTTCGGCAGCCATCGTCTGGACGGAGAAGATGGGATCCTGTTCCTCTCGATCGCGATCAGCCGAGGCCGCCTGCCGCTCCAACTCCGCGGAGGCTGCGCGTTCGGCTTCGGCCGAGAGCGCGACCCGGACTCCCTCCTGATCATTCAGCAGGTTTTCAACCGGAAGATCTCCGGCTGCGCCGCGTTGCTGCCCGCGGCTGACGTTTTCCTCCAGAGTGTCGGGCCTGCTTTCATATGGCTGCAGGCCACCCTGATTAATCAAGAAATTTCCCATAGATGCTCTCCTGGAGTATTACCTGCAAAAATAGCTCAAAATCGGGGGGAGTCCATCCCCCAGGCCTCCGTATGATGGCGTGATTATAGCAGATAAATTGTTGAAGATCAATAAGTTGTGGCGAGACATGTCGTTGTCGGGGTGAGATTGATGGAGACAAATAGAGTAGGCAGTTGGGAGGGGGAAGGCATGGGGAATGGCTGGTGCGGGCTTAGGGATCGGATTCTGCCATACTCCGCTCGTTTGGCGGGCAAGCCGCTGGGCGGCCGGGCTTACTTTTTCTATTGCCTTTTGGTGCTCGCGGAGCTAGATTTTCCATAGCTGGGCCCAGCCGTGGCTCGGCTATTTTGGTTCCTTGCGGAGGTATCTTAATGAATAAAGAGAAGATCGAGCAGCTTCGCTACCAGATGGAGCAGCGCAGGCGTGAGCTGGTTTCCTCCAGCAACAGGGTGCGTGTGGAGAGCCGAGAGGACATGAGCGGCATGGGCACACTCGACTACGTCGATTACGCGACGCATTCCTATGACAAGGAATTTCTGATGTCCCTGAGCAGCCTCGAGCGCAAGGAGCTTCACATGATCGAGGAAGCCCTGGCGAGGATGGACGAAGGGGATTACGGCGAGTGCCAGGAGTGCGGCGAGGCGATTTCCGCCAAGCGTCTTGCCGCGGTTCCCTGGGCGCGGCATTGCATCAGTTGCCAGGAGTTGGAGGAGCAGGGTTTGCTTCCTTCCTACCATTTCGAAGCGAAGGGCAAGGCATCCGGCGAGGAGCAGGGCGGGTAGCTCCCGCAGGCCGGGGCCGGCGATTATTGGTTTTCCTCTCTGGTGGAATGTAGTCCCTCTCTGTGTTAGATTCCCCCCCGCGTGTTATGAAAAAGTTTGCATTAATCTCAATAGTAGTCGTGGCGTTGATCGCGTGCGCCGTGGCGGTGTTTCTTCTTTGGGAGCCTCTCGGGGACGCATTTTTCAGTTTTATAGACAAGGAAAACATCAAGACTTTCCTGGATCAGACCGGGCCGTTGGCACCGCTGGTATTTATCGGGCTGCAGGCGTTGCAGGTGCTGATGGCTCCCATTCCGATGCAGGTGTTCGGTCTGGCTGGGGGATATATATTCGGCGCGTTCTGGGGCACGGTCTATTCGATGATCGGGCTGACGATCGGCTCGTTTACGGCGATCTGGTTGACGAGGCTTTTCGGCCGCAAGCTTGTGGAGAGGTTTGTGGCGCCCGAGACGCTTGAGAAGTTCGACCACCTGGCGGAGAAGAGCGGCCTGCTGGTTTTTTTCTTGATATTCCTGATTCCCGCGCTGCCCGACGATGCTATCTGCTTCATCGCGGGCCTGACCAAGCTGCCGATTCTGGCTTTGGTGCTGGTGGCTTTCATCGGCAGGCTGCCCGGCCTGCTGGCGTTGGCGTTGACCGGGGAGCATCTCGACGACAGCAACATCGCGCTCTACATGATCACCGCGGTGGTAGTGATCGCCGGGCTGTTATTCATTTTCCGTCCTCAGATCGAGAGCCTTTTTCACCGGCGGCATCCGAAGCCGGAGGGAGGCGATAAAGGCGAGGCAGCGGGGGACGGTGAGGACGCCGACGTGTCATAGTTGACACGCCTGGGGGCGACGCGAAATTCCAACACCTTTATTTCCAACAATTTGCGGTATCTGTATGTTCGGCATTCCTTTTGCGTTAACTGGGGTAAAACCAGACGACACAAGGAGGCCGCCATGGGATACGACAGATTGGAAGAGATGCGCCGCGAGGAGCGCACGAGGAACCTGATCCTGGTGGGCGTTGCCGGCGCGGGAGTGCTTGTGCTGGCCGCGATTTACCTGATGTCGGTGACATCGGATGGGCCGGAGGCAGCGCTTGAGCAGAAGATGAGCGAAGCCCCGTCGATCGCCGAAGAGCGCATGGTGGAGCCCGAGGACGAGCCGGTGGTTGAAAGCCGTGCGGCGGAGGCTGAGGTTGTCGCCGAGGCCGAAGCGGTTGCGGAAGAAACAGTGAGCGTCGAAGCGATCGAAGCGCGCGAGGCAGCGGCTGTGCGTGGGATGGTTGTGCGCAAGGGCCACAACACGCCTGTCCGCCGGCTGCGGCTGTCGCTGGTGGATGAGGACGGAGCGGAAGCCGCGGCGACCCGCACGAGCGGGGACGGCTGCTTCAGTTTCAAGCGCGTGGCCGACGGGAAGTATTATCTGCAGACGAAGAGCGAGAATTTCAGCTTCCGCCGATATCCGATAGTGGTGGCGGGCGAGAGCGCCGAGGAGGTTCGGTTCGAGGTGCTTCCCAGGCCGCCGCGAGTCGACCTGCCGCGCTACAGCGCTTTCCGCCCTGATGAGCAGGTGGCGGCGATCGACGTCGGTGTGTTTCGCTTCGGAAGGATAAAGTACAGCGTCTACAAGCTGGATCTCTCCGGCTCGTTTATCAACGCCGCTTCCTTCGAGGATGTCCTCAAGGCCGACATCTCTTCCCTGGAGCCGGTGGAATCGATCGAGCGGCGTTACAGCTACTCGGTGCCGTTCAGCGAGGAGAGCGACAAGTTGATTCTGGATACGAGCGTGGCAGGCCTTTACCTGGTGGAGGCGCACGCGGGCAACGATTCCTTCAGGGGCCTGGTCTCGCTGGGCTCGCTGGATGTGGTGACGACTCAGAGCGGCTCCCGGCTGGAGGTGATGGTGCTGGGCCTGGGCGACGGCCGCCCTTCGGCGTTGGTCAAGGCTTCGAGCGAGGGCCTGCTGATCGTGGAGGGAGAGACTGATGTCTCCGGCAGGTTCGTGATCGAGCTCGGCAGGTTTCGCTCGTGCGAGCTGATGGTCAGCGACGGCAGCAGCTTCGTCTACGCCACCACGGAGGTGGAGCCAAAGGTTCTCGCTTCGCGGTGAGAGGGATTATCCCTGTCTCGGAAACAATCCCCCCCTAACTCCCCGTTTCGGGACCGCGGCAATCAGTCGCGGTCCTTTTTTTTAGACCGCCGGGTTCCTTGTAGAGGCCCTTTTTCTTGATGTAGCCGGCGACGGCGCGCGGGAGTTTGTTCACCGGCATTTTGCCTTCGGCTATTGCGTCGCGGATTTCTTCGCTGCTGACTCTGGGGAAGGGCGCGGGGATGTGGAGCTTTCGGTTAA
>CBFCZO010000119.1:0-10620 GCA_965602675.1 uncultured bacterium
TCAATCTTCCCGCACTCTACGTCAGCCACGATCCCACCGAGGTCACCAGCATCGCTTCCCGCATAGTCGTCCTGCACGGCGGCAGGATCGTGGCCGCCGGCCCCTATCTGGAAATCATCGATCTGCCGGAGGTCTATGGCGTATTCACTAGAGAGGGCGTGAACAACGTCCTGACAGGGACAGTGGAGGCCAACCTGCCTCAATACGGCTATAGCGTTGTTGGCGTCGGCGGGGCGACATTCAAGGTGGCTCTGGCGAATGCTCCTCCTGGATCGGAGATCGGGCTGGCCATCAAGGCGAACGAAGTCATCATCGCGCGCGAACGGCCCGGCAAGATCAGCACGCGCAACGTGCTCAAGGGCAAAGTCGCCGGCTTTGCCAATGTCGGCAGCCTCATTCTGGTCCACGTCGATGTAGGCTGTGAGATAATCGTCGAGCTTACCCACGGCGCAGCCACAGAGCTTCTATTGGCGGAAGGAACCGAGATCTGGGTGCTGATCAAATCCAATGCCTTCCAGATTCAGACCAGATGACATAACCGGCAGAATCGCTCCAACGAGCTATTGGAAAGCCAGCTGCACTGCCGCAAGCAGAAGTATCCCCATGACCAGATAGCGGAACAGCCCCGCATCCACCCTTTTCGTCAGCCTGGCGCCGACCACCATTGCCGCCACGAACAACGGCGTCGTGTAGAGCGCCAGCCACAGCACATCCGGCGTGAACTGGGCCGTGGCGAACGCTACGGGCGCGCGCAGCACGTTGGCGACCACGAAAACGGCGATGATCGTGTCGCGGATTTGGTCCGAGCGCTTCCCGACATTGCTGAAATAGAGGAGAAAAAACGGCCCGCCCATGCCGAAGGAACCTTGCACCAGCCCGCTCATCAAGCCGCTGGCGCCGCCCGCCGCCGGCTGGAAACGCTCAGGCAGGCTGAACCGCGAGAAGAACAGCCACTGAATCAGGACGAATGCGCAGACGACGGCCAGACCCTTCCGCACAAAAGCCGGCTCCATCATCGGCAGCACATATGTCCCCAGCAGGACGGCCGGTAAAAAGAAGATCTGAAACGCGATAATCTTCTTGTCCAGCAACCGCCGCCAGACACGCGCCACAAGCCACAAGCCGAAGACATTCTGGAATATCAGCACCAGCGCGATCGACTCGTGCGGCTCCCAGATCAGCGCTAGCACAGGCGTGGCAATCACCGCCGAACCGAAACCGGTTATCCGCTGCAGGAAAAAGGCAAAAGCGACGACAATCGGCGCAAGTATCTCGAGAGGAATCACTTATCGTAATCCGGGTCCCTTCCGGCTCCGCTGTTCAGCTACAGCCGAATCTCACTCTTCGGTGTAAAACAGTATCATCTCCCGCACAGCCGCCATGCAAACGGGGCAGTAATCGACGTTGGCACGGGAGATCATTTTGCAGTCGAACGCCGGGCGGTAGAGCCCCTTGGCCATGTAGCCCGCGCCCTCGAACGCGCCAACCACTCCCTCCTTGTACTCGTCGGTCGCAGGCGTGGGGATTGGCGTGCCGGGCGTGACGAACTCCTTCCACTTAATGTTCTCCGGATCGAGCAACGCCGTCACGTTCGGTTCCCACGGCTCCACGTCGGCCGTGTAGAAATCGGTGTAGGCCACGTCGGAAGTGTAATACTCGTCACCCAGCCCCGAGAAACTGTGCCCGCCTTCGTGAGTCAGCAGATAGCCTGCCCATTCGTTCTCGACGGCGAAGGTAAGGTAGGCGTTGAAGATCCCACCGCCCCCGTAGCGCTCGGTGTTGAGCATGATCGCCACCGCATCATAGGGCGCGCTGGCCGCCACGTCGGCGATCGCCTTGCTGTTGATCGTCAGCACATAGCGCGGGCTGTCGAACGCGTTGAATCGCGCGTCGAACAGCGTGTCCTTCCAGATCCCCTCGCGGGGCTGGTCGATGCCGCTCTCGCGGCTGAAAGCCTCAAGCGTGCGCACGGCGATCTTGTCCTTCATCTCGCTGTAAGGCTTCGTCTCCAGTAGAAACTTCGCCATCCGCTCCGCGTCGGCGCGCAGCTTCTCCGCTTCCTCTTTCGTGTAGCCCTCGGGCAGGATCAGGATGTCGTAAACCTTGCGCGGTTCGGCGGGCACGTGCAAATCGATCACCTTAATAGCGCCGCCGCCCTGCACAGCATTGTTGTGGCTGTTAGGATCGATCGTGACGCGGTGGAACTCGACGAAGTTATTATGATCATCCCGCTTGGAGACGGTAAGGTCCACCGTCTTGCGCGGCCGCGGGATGCGGGCCGTCTCGCCGATGCTGCGCTTGCGCTGCTTCGCCTCGTCGGTCGTCAGCCACTCGCCGAAGACGCTGCTGAAGCCGCGGCTGTAGATCAGCTTGCCGCTCTCCGTGTCGTAGACCGAATAGAGAAAAAATCCCCTGTTGAGCGTGTCGATCAGCTTCGTGCGACTCCCCGCCCACGGGCCTTCAATCATTATCTCATCCAAACTGTATACGTCGCCCTCGGCATCCCCCGTGCGGAACAGGTCGACCCTCAGCGTCTCCCCCGTGAACCACGTGTCGAAATCAACATCGTCCGCGCCCGCGCACGGCACAACAATGAACAGCACTAATGCCAGAATCGCTCGCATCCTCTCCCTCCTAATTGCATTAACCACACCCGGCATATTTCGGACCTGGTATGGTAACATAACAAGAACCATCGCCGACCATATCAAACATCTCGAATTTCACCGGCACCGTTCCCAATAGCTAGAGCAGCTTTGTCGAGGAGGCATTCTGCTTTGTCGACGCCTATTTCGGTCACATTATCGCCACCCTGAGGAACGACCTGGAAATCACGTCCGAGGAATTCTTGGCCGGGTTGCCTAAATTCGACTTCGGCGCTTCCCCCATCGGAGAGAGATTGGCCTCGGCCGCACTGCCCGCCTGGATTCTCCGACTCCTCCCCATCGTAGCCCTCGCCAGCGCCGTCATCGCCTTCAACCGCTACTACGTGAGGTAAAGGTAGTAGCCAAACCTTAAAACAATTACTAAGCAAAAAACTAAGTCAAGGATATATCTGACTCAGCAGATTCATCTGCTCAGCACTTAAATCCACTATTAGCTTACACAGCCAAGAATATTCTTACTCCTAATGAGATAAACATTGTTTTCGTCCTTCCTCACCGCATTGGCAGGCAAGATGCACTGATGTGTAGCTATTCCATCGCCTCATCAACGCTAAGGACCAATAGCTATCACTGCTCCTTTTTGTTGCCGTCTCTTCTTTCTATGGCCTCGCGTTTAGACTTAGGAAGTTTCCGATATAGCTCATTTACATTTTTAGGTCTTGTAATCATAAAATCACAAATAATATTTATGAGATCAAACAATTGAGAAGCAGTGTCTTTATCATCGCTTAGATCAATTGTTCCAGGATGTACTGATTCATTACCAATCACACGGACGACATCTAAAGACTTCTGGACAACCGGATCCAGCCCTTCTTCTACAAGTAATGCGATATCTTTATTCAAATCCTTACCTGGCTTACCAAGATGCTTGCACAGCATCTGTATCGAAAGACGCAAGAGAGCAGCTGCCCCTTTTGGCGAATAATCTAGAATCTGCCGTGCTTCTTCAACAACAGCAAGTACCTCACTCGGCAGGTCTTGATTCGGTAGATTCCCATGCTTCTTAGGAGGATATACCAAGTTTTCGTATACCCACACAGCCCATTTATTACAGTTATAACACTGCGACACGTACAAATTACGCAAAACACTCTTATCTCCAGAGTCTGATTCATCATCCGTGAAAAGCATTCCGGACTTAATCTTTTGAAATTGCTCCTTAAATTTAGCTTTTGTTTTATCATCTAATTCACTTGTGGAGTCAATGCGCTCTTCTATGCCATTTGCTGGAATGAAAGGAACTCTCGGCTTTTCATCAATGAACTTAATATAGGTGTTATGCCAATATTGAGTTGTGTATACACCACAGTGAGGGCAGTTAAATGCTGTTTTCTTAATACTCGGCTCACACATACCAATTCTCCTATTAATAATCCCCGCTATAATTGCAATTAATTGATAATTTCGCCGATTAGCTGGATATGTATCACTCTGTTTGATCTCTACGACCAGAAATTATCGCGACAATATTTACTACAGACGTTGTTGCCTCAGCGCACAGTGCAGCCTGCCTGAACTCTGCACTGCGGCGGTGCTGTAATTCATTCGCTAGCGTCAACGCCGCTTTAACGTAGCGGCGAGTCCCTTCATTCGTTCCACCAGCAAGCTCAACTGCAATATATGAATCAAGCATACGTTTTGCGTCCGTTGCTGAAGGCTCAACACCATCAGTTTGAAAATGACGCTGACGATCGTACACGACTTGTGCTGTAGATATAAGAGTTTCGCGGCACAAGAGTCCAACTGCCTGAAACTGTTCTTCTGTTTTTGCCTGCTCGAGCCTCATTCGGATTTCGTAGATTCCGCGATCAACACGTGGCCAACCGGTAGGCTCTTCGAACATCTCAGCCCCAGTGGCACTCTGGCCTATTCGTATCTGGTCAATAAGTGGTTGGTACATCTCCGATAGGTGCGCCCTTCGCAATGCCCAGCTTGGCATGTCACCTGAACTCCAACGCCCATACCATGCCCACAGATCGCCGTGAGAATTCGGATCCTTGAGTCCTCGTCTTCGAAGTTCCGAGCCTATGCGATCACGCCTTTGGATATATTCTTGATTAACCTTTTGTATTCGCGGTCCATTTGTGGCTACCGCAACCATAATACTTCGCTGCGCCTCTATCTCCTTTATCAATTGCTCGTCTGTCATTTGATTAATGTCACCTTCTCGCGATGTCATGAATCGACTTTTACAATAGGCGATTCACGAAAATATCTCTATATATAGACCACTACTGTATTCATTCCACAGCATGGTGGAATTCACGGCTCAATATAATAACTTCCTTCAACGTACCAATCTTCGCCGAACCGAACACCTTTTAATTTGCCACCTTTAATCAAGTCTATTATTTGAAAAACAAGCAAGCCCGAGTCAGCAGACAGATCTTCAACAAGAATGGGCTGCTTCAACAATGACGGGTCACCATCGAATCTATCAGATGGAACATGGTCCATATCCTGAATAGGCTTTTTTGCTATTCGAAGGATGTATTCCACTAATGGATTCCGCTGACGAGCTAAAACATCAAGGTAGGCTTTAATCTCCTCAGGCAACTGAGTAACACGCAATTTTATATATGCCGCCATCGCCTTTTTTTCGTCTCCGTCCGCCTGGGCATAAGCCTTGGCCCACACTCCATCGTGAATCAAGCCGGATTCAATCTCCTTTGCGACTATTTCGTACAAAGGGATATCCTTTAAATCATGGCTGTTAACGCTACTCATAATCTTGTCAAGTATACTCAACGTTCTTCCCAGCGTAGTACGTTCCAGACTGACCTGCTTAAGATACCCATTCACCCATTTCTGGCAATCAACGTTTTTTAAAACGACTCAGAAGGAAACCAAGCACAACATAATTTACCCATCTCTTTTCATCACCAAGCATTCCGCAATTGCAATCAGCTTCTCAGCCCGGATCACAGAATAATGTTGAATTAAACTATATCCATGAGCGCCTTCTTTTGTCAAAGTTAACCGCTACGACTTGCGATAGTGCAGCTTGGGGAATCGGCTCTTCGCCTCTCCCTTGACCCGCATAACAGCGGCAACTGATAATGAAGCGCATAAGTTCTATGAAGTTCGCGTCCATCAAACACGCAGGGGGAAGGAATGAGACACTCCGGAAGACTGATCGTTTTATCCGCTATAGCTTTACTCGTGCTCCTCTCGGGCCTTGCGGCGGCAGAGGAGGCCTACGCCAAATTACCGCGCTTTCCCGCTCCCTCGCCCGAAGGCAAATTGATCGCCTTCAGCTACCAGGGCGACATTTGGGCCGTCCCGGTCGAGGGCGGCAGGGCAATGCGCCTGACCGTGCACGAAGCCTACGACTACGCGCCCGTCTGGAGCCCCGACGGCAGCGAAATCGCCTTCAGTTCCGACCGCTTCGGTAACGACGACATCTACGTGATCCCCTCGGCAGGCGGAGTCGCCGAGAGGCTCACCTACATGTCGGCCGGCGACGCGGCATGCGCCTGGACGCCCGACGGCGGCGCAGTGATATTCGCCTCCAATCGCGACTGGAGCGCCCACCGCGTCCCGGTGCTCTACACAGTCCCGCGCGCCGGCGGCACGCCCACCGTCCTCATGCCGGAGTACGGCAACGAGGGCGCCGTCTCGCCCGACGGCAAGTGGCTCGCCTACTCCAACGGCTACCGTAACTACTGGTGGCGTAAAAACTACCGCGGCGCCGGCAACAACGACATCTGGATCTGGAACCGCGAGATCGGCGAGTACAAGCAGCTCACCGATCACCGCGGCAACGACGCCTGGCCGATGTGGTCCGGCGACGGCTCCGCCGTCTACTACGTCAGCGACGAAGGCGGCGTCGATAACATCTGGCGCGTCGACATCGCCGGCGGCGAAAAGACACAGATCACCAGTCACAACGACCGCGTCCGCTACCCCAACATAAGCCGCGACGGCTCCCTCATCGCCTACGAACTGGGGATGGATATCTACCTCCTCAGCACCGGCGGCGGCGAGCCGGCGAAGCTCGATGTCATTGCCCCCAGCGACAACAAGTTCAACACCACCGAGCGGCTGACCATGACCCGCAGCGCCGACGAGATGGAGCCCTCGCCCGACAACGACGAGATCGCCGTCGTGGTCCGCGGGGAGATCTTCGTCCTCAGGGACGACGGCGGCCAGGCAAACCGCCTGACCAGCAATCCCGCGCGCGATTTCGATATCGTCTGGGACAAGGAAGGTACCGCCCTCTTCTTCATCTCCGACCGAGGCGGCAACTACGATCTCTACAAGATCGAGAGCGACGACCCCGAGGAGAAGGATCTCTCCCGCGCGCTCGCCTTCAAGACCACCCGGCTGACCGAGGATCCCGCCGACGAGCACTCCCTCGATCTCAGCCCCGACGGCAAGAAGCTAGCTTACACCCGCGGCGCGGCCGACCTGCACATCATCGATCTGGAAAGCAACGAGGATACGCTGCTGCTGCCCGGCTGGTCGCTTGACGGCTACGAGTGGAGTCCCGACAGCCGCTGGATCGCTATCACACGCAACGACGCCCAATTCAACGAGGACATCTGGATCGTCTCCGCCGATGGCGGCGAACCGGTCAACGTCAGCATGCATCCCGACGACGACTCCAGCCCCACCTGGTCGCCCGACGGCCGCAAGCTCGCTTTCGTCTCCAAGCACTCCAGCGACCGCGGCGGCGGCGACAACTACGACGTCTACGTGATCTACCTGCGCCAGGAGGACCACGAGAAGACCGCCGAGGACTGGAAGTTGGAGAAGGAGGCCAAGGAGGAGAAGAAGCCCGAGCCCAAGAAGGAAGGCGAGGAAGAGAAGAAAGAGGGCGAAGAGGAAAAGCCCGAGCTGGAAGTCAAGATCGACTTCGAGGACATCCACCTGCGCATCCGCTCGGTCACCTCGCAGATCGGCAACATGTACTTCGTCAGCTTCGGCACTGACAGCGAGTCTCTCGTCTTTGCCTCCGACAACACCGGCGACTGGGAACTCTGGTCGGTCAAGCTGGACGGCTCCGAGCTGAAACAGCTCACCCACGGCGGCACAAATCCCGGCAGCATCCGCTGGAGTAAGGACGGCAAGAAAATCTACTTCCTGCGCAGCGGCGGCGTCATCCAGACCGTTCCCGCCGGGGGCGGATCGCCTGAAGGCATATCCTTCCAGGCGCGTATGACAATCGATCATCCCGCTGAGCGCCTGCAGAAATACGAGGAGGCCTGGAGAGTCCTGAACCAGTATTTCTACGATCCCGAGTTCCACGGCGCCGACTGGCCCGCAGTGTTTGAGAAGTTCCGCCCCTGGGCCCTGGCCGCGGTCGAGACGCGCGATTTTAACGACGTCGTCAACATGATGTTCGGCGAGCTCGACGGCAGCCACCTGGGCATCCGCGGCCCCTTCGAAAACGGCCCCAGCGACAGCACCGGCATGCTCGGTGTCGAATTCGATGCAAGCTTTGCCGGACCCGGCCTCAAGGTGGCCTCGGTGCTGAAAGACGGTCCCTGCGACAAGATCGCCTCCAAAGTCGAAGCGGGTGAATACATCCTCGAGATCGACGGCGAGCCAGTCTCCCTTGCCGTCAGTATCCATAAACTGCTCGTCGACACCGTCGACAACAAAGTGGTGCTCACCGTTGCCGCCGCGCCCGATGGGGAGAAGCGGCGTGTGATTGTTCGTCCCGCATCGCTACGCGATGTCAACCAGCTTCTCTACGAGCGCTTCGTCCGCCAACGGCGTGAAATCGCGCACAGGCTGGGCGAGGACCGCATCGGTTATCTCCACGTGCAGGTTATGGGCCAGCCCAGCCTCGAGCGCTTCGAGCGCGAGCTCTTCAGCGAAGCCCACGACAAGGATGCGATCATCATCGACGTGCGCAACAACGGCGGCGGCTGGACCACCGACATGATGCTCGCCATGCTGCAGGTCAAGCCCCACGCCTACACCATCCCGCGCAACGGCCCGCGCGGCTACCCGGTCTCAGAGCGCCTGCCGCTCTACGCCTGGTGGAAGCCGGTCATCGTCCTCTGCAACGAATACTCCTACTCCAACGCCGAGATCTTCTCCTGGGCGATCAAAGTGCTCAAGCGGGGGCTGGTCGTCGGGCAACAGACCAGCGGCTCGGTCGTCAGCACCGGCGCCTACGGCCTGATCGACGGCTCCTACGTCCGCACCCCGGGCCGCGGCTGGTACGTCTACGATTCCGGCATCAACCAGGAGCGCAACGGCTGCCCGCCCGACATCATCGTCGTCGTCCAGCCGGGCGATGAAGCCGCCGGCGTCGACCGCCAGCTCGAACGCGCAATAGAAGAACTGAAAGCTCAACTGGCCGCCACCAATTGAGCCATCGACAAGTTATCCGAAAGGGGGCCTAAAGCCCCCTTTTTTTATTGCCCCACGGCTGCTAAAGTTGCGCCGACAAAAACAAACCAGCGAATTGAGCAGAACCGGTAACGCCGCATGAACCAGGACGGCACAAGTAATAAATCAAGGGCGGGCAGGATCGCACTGTGGTTCGGCGTGATCGGCAACGCACTGCTGATCGTTGTCAAGACAGTCCTGGGCGTTGTCGGCCGCTCGCAGGCGCTGATCGCCGACGCAGTCCACAGCGTCACCGATTTCGCCACCGACATCATGGCCTTCGCCGGCCTCAAATACGCCGAAAAAGGCAAAGACAAAGACCACCCCTTCGGCCACGGCAAGATCGAGACGCTGATGACCCTTCTTATAGGGATCACCCTCGTTCTGGTCGGTGTTTGGATCGGGTACACCTCAGCCCTTTCTGTCTTCTTCGGATCGCTGGAAAGCCCCACTTACGTCGCCCTCATCGGCGCGTTGATTTCCATCGCAGTGAAGGAATGGATGTACCAATACACAGTGCGCGTGGGGCGGCGGATCAAGAGCAACGTGCTCATCGCCAACGCCTGGCACCACCGCTCCGATGCCGTCACGTCTGTCGCAGCGGCTGTCGGAATCGGCGGCGCGCTGCTCCACCCTTCGCTCTCCTTCCTCGATCCCCTCGCCGCGTTGCTGGTAGCCCTGTTCATCATCAAGGTCGGCTTCGACATCATTATCCCCGCCTTCCAATCCGCCGCCGACGCCGCGCCGGAGCAGTCGAAGCTCGATGAGATCCGGGCTACTGCCGAATCGGTCGATGGTGTTCGTGACGCTCATGACACCAAGGCGCGCCAGTACGCAAGCAAGCTGCATGTCGAAATCCACATCGTCGTCGATCCCGGCATATCAGTGGCCGAAGGCCACTCGATCGCCGATTCCGTGAGAGACGCGATACTCAACGGCGTTGAAGACATCCTCGAGGTCATCGTCCACGTCGATCCCGACAAATCGCAGGCTTAGCTCTCCTCAGCTGCCGCCACATCCCGATTCCTTCCGCACCGTGTCCTGCCTGCCTGCCCACCACTGCTCGCGTAAATGGGCTTGACGAACGCCGCTCTTTAACATAGATTTCTTCATTGTCCCGCACCGGTTGCGGGCTGCCGCTCCTCAGTAGCTCAATTGGCAGAGCATCCGGCTGTTAACCGGAGGGTTGTAGGTTCGAGTCCTACCTGAGGAGCCAAATTTATCATGCCCTTCTTCGTCTACATTATTCAGTCCGAGACAACTGGGAAAATCTATACCGGTCAAACAGCAGACATCCCACGCCGTTTATCTCAACATAACGATCCCGATAACCGCCTCACTCTCCATACAAAACGCCACAAAGGTCCTTGGAAATCGATTCACATCGAAGAGTACCCCACTCGATCGGAAGCCATGAGGAGAGAAAGGGAACTCAAGACAGGGAAGGGTCGCGATTGGATCAGGAGGTACCTTCTCCCCGGCTGTTAATTCGCCGCGATCGAAGACGCGCCGTGGCGGGCGTATTGTAGGCCGCAGGTCCGCCGTGGCGGATTCGAGTCCTACCTGAGGAGCCATTCTTTTTGCTTTAAATTCAATAAGTTACAGG
>CBFCZO010000120.1:0-10499 GCA_965602675.1 uncultured bacterium
GGTGTACAGAATCTTCCCCTCTATTGCTTAGACGCAGCAGAAGCCCGGTGATTAAAAAACTTGTCTGAAAGATCGGCGCCGATACTATTCTGCAGCACAACTCAACTCTATCGGGACCAGGAAAGCTTCGTCTACGATTGCTTCGACAATTCCCGGAGGTTTTTCGCAAGAGGCGAATAATCCTTGCCCATCCCGATTTTGCTCAGCTTGGACATGATTCCCGCGCCCAGGGGATTCGAGTCGCACGGCTTGCCCTCGAGGAGCCATTGCGTTTCCCCGGCCGTGAAGGAGATCCCGGCAGGTTCCGTTTTCAGCAGCCCCCTGTTCATCGGACATACGGCCTGGCACCGGAGGCAACCGATGACGCACGGCTGGGCGGAGAAACACAAATCAAGCAAGGGAAGAATCCACTCGGGCCAGGTTTGAGGCGACTCGTTGTGGAGGGTGAAACAACGCTGCGCGCCGAGGAGGAACCGCTTTGAGCGGATAGCCTTTGTCGGACAGGCCTGGATACAAAGCGAACAGTCGCTGCATTGGGGATTCATGCGGGGATGGTTACTGATCGAACCGGACGGTGGGGGCAACTCGGCATCGGTAAGGACACCCACCAGTTGGAAATAGCTCCCAAGGCCTTCGATGTAGGTGATGTTGTTGCGCCCGTAGGCGACGAGGCCGAGCCTAGCGGCGATCGCCTTGAGTGGCGCTTTGAGCAGTTCCGAGCAGCAGGTGCCGCGGAATACGCTGGAATCCATATCATCGTGAACCTGTTCGAACAGCTTATTGTAGTTCACATATGTGGGAGGCAGGATGGTGTCGAGCCTTCCGTTTTGATGTTCGAAGGGGAGGCTGTGGGCCGGGCGCGGGACAGCCACGATAATCACGGATGCGGGGGATTGCAGAGTGATCCCCTCGGGGTATTCGAACCAAGCCAGGTTGTCCTCGTAAAAGGCGCCATCGATCTCCCCTGCCGCCCGGAGAGAATCGAAATCTTCACGGACATCCATAACGACGGAGGCGCCGCCCCAGGCGATCTTGTAGCCGTTCTTCCCCGCCCACTCGTGCAGATCTGTTATCATTTGGCCAACACCCCTTTCGATTAATTCAAGGTAACGTCAAAAGAGTTTTCGCCGATTTCCAAACATCTCTACCAAATTATTCCTATGGGTGATGTTTCATTGAAGAAACCGTTCGATCTCGACCGGTCCTTGGTAGATCTGAAAATCACGTCGTAGTGATCAACAGAACGGTTTGCCTTTTGGAGGGTCTGTGGTCCCTCCGAACCCGGAACCACCGCGCGCATCTCCTGCTGGGTCAACTCCGCCGTATTCTCAGCTGAGGACCAGATTGAGAGGAAGAGCAGTTCACACAGCCCTCTTTTCTCCCGCTTCAAGGCAACTACGCTCTCGATGCCGGGCATCGAGAGGCAGCGTTCCTCGGCAATGCTTCTGAGAGCTCGAGTGTATTCTTCGGCCTTTTCCGCGGGCGCAATGCCCCTCCATACTCTGCAAATCATCATCACCCTCCTGGTGTTTTACTTGATTGCGTAACGTTCATTAAACTCTTATGCCAGTTACATTTGACAATATGGTACTTTCATGCGTAACTGTCAAGTGAAAAATAGAGGGTTACAGATGGAACCTGCGTGGATGGACCTGCTCAATAGCGACTGGCACGACCACCTGGGCAGCGGCCGCTCAGAAGACCGACTGGACAATCCTAAATGGCTGAAGGAATTCCTGACGCGATGGGGCGGCGCGGCGAACAAGATCTGGTCGGTCAACGCACGTAAGGATCTAGGCGAACTGAGATCGCTGTTGGGGGATATAGTCGACGCTGTCGTGGCGGGACGTCCGGTGTCGGAGAAGGACCGGGCATCGTTGAATTCCTACCTGGCCGGATCGCCGGTGGTGCGGCAGTTGGAAAAAGATAAGGATACTTACGAACTGAGGCTGTTGCCGGTAGCGCAGGACCTCGACTTCATTCTCTGTGACATAGCTCTCTCCTTCGCGGAGGTCTTTGCCGACGGCGATCCGGCGAGGATCAAGACCTGCGAGAACGAGGACTGCCGCTGGGTGTTCTACGACAAGAGCAGGAATAGGTCGCGGCGTTGGTGCGACAGCAGCGGCTGCGGCAACCTGATGAAGGTTCGCCGCTTCCGCGAGAGGCGCAAGAAGAAAACCTGAGGCTGCAACGAGCGGAGTTGAGTGGTGAGGAAAGTCTCAGGGCTGTACCAGTGATATTGTAACCAGAGAACTGAATTGTTGATAACAGGAAAAGCCCCCGGGTGTTTCCGGGGGCTTCTGATAGCGGTTGTAGCGAGTTGTGGATTAGAAGTTGAAGCGGACTCCGAGCTGGTAGTAGCGCGATCCGACGATTGAGCTTGGCACCGTGTAATTGCTGCTTGTGACGTAGGTGGATTTGTAACCGGTGACTGCGTCGTCGTTGAAGACGTTAAAGACATCGAAGACGACGCCGAGGCGGTACCTGGCGGCCAGCGTGAAAGCCTTCTCCAGCCTGAGATCCAGGTTGGCCTGGCTCTCATAGCGCTTGCTGCCGTCAACGGGCTCGATATTGAAGGTGGCGCTGCCGATAGTCACAGACGGCCCCCAGGGGGCGCCGCTCATCCAAGTGTAGACCGGTGTGATGAGGATTTCGAAGGGAGCGATGTAGGTACCGCTGACCTTGAGGACATGTGGTCTCTCGTAGCTGAGGTGGCCGGTGGAGTTGATCCAGTCGTTGGGATCGCTGTAGGAGGAGAAGCCCTGGATGATGCCGTAGCCCTGTCCGAGGTTACCGGTGTTGCGTGAGTAGGTGTAGTTGGCCCTGAGGTTCCAGTTGTCGCTCATCCGTTTCTCGACATCGAACACGATACCCCAGTACTTGCGATAGGGCTCTTCGAGGATGCCCACGTCACCTTTGGTCGGATTGGTGTAAAGGCTTATCGCGCCGGCACTGTAGTTGGGGTAGTAAACGCCGGTATATGAGCCGTTGGGTCCGCTGTAGTTGGCCTGCTCGGTGTCCCATGTGGCATTGGGTTTTACGACGCCGATGATGTCCTTATCCTTCTTCCAGATGAAGTTGACGGAGCCTGCCAGGTTGGGCATGATCTCGCGCTCGACACCGATCATGAACCCTTCGGAGTACTGGTTGGACTGGTCGGGATCGGCGAAGAAGTTGCCTGTGCCGCCGCTGACGGACCAGAGGGTCCACTCGGGCGCGCTGGAGCCCAGGATGTAGCGACCGTAATAGAGGCTCATCGGCGGCTGCTGCGTGATCAGCGCTTCGGTGTTACCGGTTACGACGCCCTCGTAGTAGCGTCCGAAGAAACCGCGAATGACCGTGCTGCCGTCGCCGAAGAGGTCGTATGCCACGCCGATGCGGGGAGCGGGATCCTTGTAGCGCACTGCTGAGTTGCTGCCGATGATGGCCTTGCTGGGATCGTCGGCGTAGATGCCGGTGGAGTCATAGCGGATACCGAGGTTGATGGTGAGCCTGTCGTTGACGCTCCAGCTGTCCTGCGCGTAGGCTGCGATGCGCTTGACGACGGTGTAGCCTTCCCACTCGCCGTAGTCGTACCACGCATAGGACACATCGCCGAAATACTGCTGGTAGGCAGTATAGGTTATGTAGCGTCCGCCCAGGCTTCTTTCGTACTCGATACCGAACTTCATGCTGTGGCTGCCGCGGAGGTCATCGTTAAAGTAGTTGGCAGAGAGGAGGAAGTTATCGCGGTTGCGGGTGTAGAGGTCGGCGCGGTTGGCGCTGCTGCCGGGCTTGTGCTGGCCGAGGTCCAAATCCCACATTAGCGGGTGGCCGGGACCGGTACCGCCGATGGGAACGAGGTCGAAAGCTCCCCGGAAGCCTGCGAAGCGGGCCTCGATGACGATGTCGTCGCTGAGGATGTAGCTGTGGTTGAAGAGGTAGGTATCAGACTTGGTCACCTGCTCCCAGAGGCTGTCTTCGTAGTTTGCGCGCCAGCCGCCGGCCATAGTGCGGTGAGAGCGGTCGCGGTCCATGGCGAACCAGCTGAAGGTGCTGAGGTTGCGATCGTCCCAGCGTGCGGAGAGTTTGATGAAGGGAGTTTTGGGGTTCTCCACCTGTGTGATAACCGTGTCGATCAGCTCGCGTTCGGTTTCGTATTTCTGATAATTGTAGGCGGCGAAGAACCAAATTTTGTCCTTCATGATCGGGCCGCCGAGGACGAAGTTGGGATCGGTGAGTTTCGTAGCTGTCGGCGCTGAGATGCCGACATCTTCGTATTCTTTGGTGTTATCGCTGACCCACGCTGTACTCTGGTAGAAGAGGTTGACTTCGCCGTGGAAGTCGTTGCCACCGCTCTTGGTCACCACGTTGAGCGCGGCGCCGGTGAATGCTCCGTACTCGGCGGGGCTTCCGAACATGGCAACGTCCATCTGGTCAACGACCTCGGGCCCCAGAGAGGATGCGGCGAAGATGGTTCCGGTGGCGGGGTCGGAGACGTTAACGCCGTCGGTGCTATAAGACTGGCCGGCCCTCTCGACGCCACCGAATGCGGAGTTGTTGGTGAAGCCGCCGGTGAGATTGGGCATACTCCAGAGGTTACGTGTGTTAGGGATGTTCTGGAGGAACTCAGTGTCGAGCTTGTCGCTGATGCCGGAAGAGGTCTTATCGACCAGCGGCGCCTCACCGGTGATGACGATTACTTCCTCGAAGGCGCCGAGCTCCAGTTCCTTATTGATCACGAGTGTTGCGTCGAATCCCAAATCGAGGCCCGTCTGTTCGACTGATTTGTATTCATCCTTCTCAAACTTGATGTCGTAAGTCCCCACTGGCAAGAGGGTGAAGCGGAAGTAGCCCTTGTCGTTGGTCATAGTCTCCTGAGTATGACCAAGCATGGCGTCAGAGATGATTGTGACCTTCGCCCCTTCAATCGCGGCCCCTTCAACCGTTGTGATGGTGCCGACGATACGGCCCTTGTGTTGTGCGTATACCGTCGTTGCCAACAGCAGTATCAGGATCAGTGGGATGGTTTTTTTCATTACCAACCTCCATTGTTATTAGGTTTCCCCGTTGCAAGGATCTCGCGATCCCGCAAATGATTGCTCCAAGCAGGTGTCGTTCATCACCTCCTTTTTCAATAGTTGGATAGATAGTTAGAAACCGCCCAACAGGTTATATGCAAGTAAAATGCCCAAATGCGACAGGATTTGCGGGTGCGTGGTTAACAGTGACGGCGGCGAGCGCGGTGGATGCATCGATACCGCTAAAATTGTAGCTTTGTCAACGAATTAGTTTTTATATCTGCTGTATACATTTTATATGCACTCTCGAGGACGAGACAAGGCGTTCACTGTGATAACCTTGCTGCAATCCAATAGATTGGATTATACGTCAAGATTATGGATTTCACAGAAATTCAGTACAACGGTGGTAAAGGCATTTTGTTGAATTCGTAAAAATTCATGTAGCAAACTTTATTCCGGACTATCAGGCCATTCACGCAAAAATGTCGGATATTAGTGAATTATTATCAATAACGGTTTGTTAAAACAGGCCGGTACAGGTAACCAACGGCGGATGGCCGCCAGCAATAAGATCTCCGGGGAGGGGGGGCGGCGCGTTTACAAAAGGCCCATTTTTGCGTCGAGTCATTGCTTTTGGAGACGGCTCAGGCGTCAAGATTTGCTTGAAGGGCAAGCCGATTGCGGCGCGGCGCTTCCGCAAGAGGGGAAAAAAGGATCCGTCCGATAATTAAATCAGCAACTGCATCCATTAGAAGTAATATCCAGGTTACAGCTGAGATGGGCTACAACTCAGATTCAGGTTGCCCTTAAGCCCGGGAGACACTGTTGTCACTTCGCTTCAGAACTTGGATTGCGCCGGCCCCCGGCTTGAGGAAAAGGCTCGACTCGGATGTTTAAATTCACCCGGGCCCGCGCAAGCAGCAACGCCCCCCAGAGTTTATTCCAGCCGACGAATGATCTAACACTCAGCGACGCCGTGAAGCCTGGCGAGCATTGAGTGGGTCTCCCTGATCGCAAGCATACTCTCCCCGAACTGTTCCGGGGGCAGACTCTGGTCGCCGTCGGAGAGCGCCTTTTCGGGAAAGGGATGCGTTTCGATCATCAGGCCGTCGGCTCCGGCTGCGATGGCCGCGCGTGAGAGCGGCAGTATCATCTCCCTTCGCCCCGCGGCGTGGCTGGGATCGATGATCACGGGCAGGTGGCTGAGTTTCTTGAGCGCCGGCACGGCCGAGATGTCCAGGGTGTTGCGTGTGTAGGTCTCGAAGGTCCTGATGCCCCGCTCGCAGAGCACTATCTCCGATGAGCCGTTTACGTAGACGTATTCTGCGGCGAGCAGCAATTCCTTGATCGTCGCGTTCATCCCACGCTTGAGGAGCACCGGTTTCCCGCACTTGCCGACAGCCTCGAGCAGCTTGAAGTTCTGCATGTTTCGGGCGCCGATCTGCATGATGTCTGCGTAGCGGGCGACGAGGTCGGCCTGCTCGCTGCCCAGCACCTCGGTGACGACCGGCAACCCGACGCTCGCGCCGGCTTCGGCCAGCAGCCTCAATCCCTCCTCGCCCATGCCCTGAAAGCTGTAAGGCGACGTTCTCGGCTTGAACGCCCCGCCGCGCAGGACAGTGGCGCCGGCCAGCTTGCAGTAGTCAGCGGCCCTAAAAATCATCTCCTTGCTCTCGACCGAGCACGGCCCCGCCATCACGCAGAACCTGCCGCCGCCGATCTTGCTCCCGCCGATCTTGATCACGAGGTCGTCGGGGTGGAAGTCGCGGCTGACCAGTCTGAAGGGCGGTGTGTTCTCGACAATCTCAGAGATACCTTCAATCCCTTCGAAGGAATCCCCGTCCAGGCCGTTGCCGTCCTGGACGCCGATTATCGTCCCGCCCGGCCGCGGGGACACAACCGCGCCGGCACCTTTCTGTTCGAGGTATTTCACGACGGACGATATCTCGCCCAGGTTGGCATTCTCTTTCATCCTGATGATCATGCTAACTCTCCATGGCCGGAAGCCATTTGCCGGCCTGCGTTATCTCGACGAAGTTTTCGATTATGTCTCTGCCCTTAACGGTCAAGAGCGATTCGGGACAGAATTGCAGGCCCTCGAGCAGCGCGCCGGAGCGGTAGCGAACGGCCATTATTTCTCCCTCCAGTGTGTGAGCCGAGATCAGGAGCTGCCGCGGCAGGCTCGCCTCCTCGACCACCCGGCTGTTGAAACAGCCGGCGCTCGTCGGGCTGGGGATCCCCTCGAACACTCCGCGCTGATCGTGCACGACCGGAACGCGGCACCCGACCGCGAGCCTCTCCGAAGGCGACTGCTTGCCCCCCGATGCCGCGACTATCGCGTGCATTCCCAGCCCGATGCCCAGCATCGGCGTGCTCCCGCCAAAACGTTCGACGATCCGCCCGTTGGTTTTCAGTGCTTCCTCTTTGTCAAGCCCCGGCCCCAGGATGATCCCCGACGGACTCAACGCCGCGATCTCCGGCACCGCGGCAGCCGCGGCGCGCAGGACACGCACCTCTTCCGCGGCCTGGGCCGCGCTTTCCACAAGCGAGTGCGGGAATAGGCTGTTATTGTCGACTATCAGGATCACAGCAGGTCCCTCCCCACTTCAAAGGCTTCGAGCAGTTTCAGGCACTTGCAGGCGATGTTTGCCGACTCCTGCTCTGGATTCGTGGCGGCGGTTATGACTGCCCCGGCCTGGGCCGTGAAACAGCCGTTTTCAACGACGATGGTCCTGACGGCGATGGCGTGTTCCATCGTGTTGTTCACGGAAAAGTAGCCGACCGAGCCGCCGTAGACGCCGCGCGTCTCCCCGTCGAGCTGCAAAACCAACTCCGCTGCTTCGCGCTTTGGGGCCCCGGCGACGGTGCCCGCGGGGAATGCGCTGCGGTAGACATCGAACTGGTCGAAGCGCCCGGCCTTCACGCCCGTCACCACCGACCGCAGCCCGATGTAGTTCACCGATCGCTCCACGGCCTTGAACTGAGTTACCCTTACCGAGCCCGGCTCGCAAACGCCGTAACAATCGTTGCGGGCCTGCTCGACGAAGACGTGGTGCTTGGGATTCTCCAGCGGATCGGCCAGCAACTCCCCGCCCAATCGTTCGCACCGAGCCTCGTCGTCGCCGCACGGCCTGAAGCCGCTGAGTGGGCGGAGCTGAACACTCCCGCCCTCCAGGCGCACGAGAGTTTCCGGAGAACTGCCGATGACTTGCCTGCCGGGTAGATTCAGGAAGTAGAGGTAGGGCGAAGGGAAGAGCGAGCGCAGGGCCCGGTAGATCTGGAACGGATCGATGTCCGTCCGTCCGCGGATACACTTGCTGACCACGGCCTGGTAGACCTTGCCGTCGCCGACCGCTCTCTGGACCGCCCCGATCCGGCCGCGGACCGCTTCGTCGGCACGATCCGTGCTATCCACCTCGTAGCCGCCCTTGAAAGAGGGGTGCTCGAGAGGTCCCCGCAGCGCGCGCACGATTTCGGCGGCTTCGCTTTCGTCCAGATCCTCGCGATCGACCTGCTCGATGGAGAGCGTCTTCTTGAGATGGTCGAAGGCGATTATGAACCTCGGCAGCACGTAAACCGCTTCCGCCGGGCAGCCTCCAAGCGTCTTGGAAAAACCGGAAGGGCTAAACTCCAAGATCGCCTCGAAGGGAGTCATGCCCACAAATCCCGCCGGTATACGCTGCAAGATCTCCCTGTGATCGGGCACCTGCGAGAGCGCCGAGCGCAGCTTTGCGATCAGCCCGCCGGCATCCCCCTTCGAGCCCGCGCCGCCGAGCGCATGCACCACCGTCTTCACCGGCTCGAGCCCTATGTAGCTGAACCTGCCTGCCGAACCGGTTTTCCCCACGCTTTCCAAAAGGAAGACGGGATTGAACTCCCGCAGCTTCTGAAAAGCGCCGATGGGAGTCACCATGTCGTTGATCAGCGTTATTCTCACCTTCTCCCTGTTTGCCGCTTGCCGGCGCGGCTGGCGAAAACACACCTGCCGATCCGCTTTTTTGCCCCGGCGCCGGTGATCAGCAAACCTCCAACGTTGCGCCGCAGCGATCGATTTCATCCCAATAATCCGGGAAGCTTTTGGCCACGCAGGCGATGTCGTCGAAGAAAACCTCCACTTCCCCGAGCGCCGCCAGGACCGACCCGGCGAGCGCCCGCCGATGATCGCCACCGGTTTCGATTTCCACGCGGGCAGCCAGGCGCGCCGGCGGCTCCAGGATCAATTTATCTTCTCTCGCAGTCGCCCTGCCGCCCGCTGAGGCCGCCAGCCGCTCGATAAATTCCACGCGGTCGCTCTCCTTGCCCCTGAGAATGCCGACGCTTTCGAAGACGGAGGCGGAGGGAGCGGCCATCGCTAGGGCGGCCAGCGTGGGGATCAGATCCGGGCACTCTGCAGCGCATGCGCGCAATCCGCGCCGCAGTGGGCCCGAGAGGCGGAGAGTCGAATGCCCGTCGATTTCTGATCTCACCCCGGCCTCTTCCAGCACTGTCAGAACAGCGGCATCGGGGTGCCCGCCGCGCCGTTCGACCCGCACTCCCCCTCCGCATCGCCACGCCCAGACGGCGAGATATGCCGCCGACGACCAGTCGGGCGGCACCGCACGCGAGATCGCCCCGGCGCGATAACCAGTTACCTGCCAGGCGTTTGCCTGCACTGCGATGGCGAATCCCGCAGCCTCGAGCCATTCCCGTGTAAGACCAAGGTATCCGGCGCTGGCCGGCTCGCCTTGCAAAACCACCGACACCTCCGAGCATGACCCGCAAGCGACCAGCCGGGCCCCGGCCAACAGCAGGGCGGTTACGTATTGGCTGCTCTCGGGTACGATGCTGAAGACCAGCTTTCGCTGCAGGCGCAGCCCCCGCGCGTCCACCGTAAGCGGCCACGAGCGACTATCGATTCGCAGCCCGCGAGGCCCCAGCGCCGCCTCGAGGCTCCCTACAAAGGGGCCATGCGGGCGGCTGCGCAGGGTGCGCTCCGCATCGAGGTGGGTAACTTTACCCGCATCGACTGATGCGAGCGCGAGGATGAAGCGGAACGGCGCCGCCCCCACTCCCATCGACAGGTCGCATTCGCCGGAGGATGCTGCAAGCCGCGCCAGCGCGGCTCTGCAAACGAGTACATCTTCCGGGGCGTGGGAATTGAATTGTTCGAGACGCGCGCCGCAGGCATGCTGGACGAACAGCAGACGGATGGCGTCCGACTTGGAAAGCGGCGGCTCGAACAGCACGCCCGCCTTCAGGGAGTCCGCTTTCAGACGCCCGCGCATCATCGCCCCCTCCATCCGCCGAAAAGGCTCTTCACGACCGCTTCCGGCACTTCAGCCGTTTCGGCTTCGCCGATCTCCCGCAACACCACGAAGGTGTAGAGCCCCTTTTTGTCGAGCGCAAGGGCCCGCTGGAATTGCTGCCAGCCGTGGTCGCGAAGCGAGTTGGCCAGCAACCGCCTGCCGGGCAGCCCAAGCTCTGTAAACAGATCCTCGGTCCGGCGGGCGGCGGCCT
>CBFCZO010000121.1:0-10374 GCA_965602675.1 uncultured bacterium
CCCAACGTTTTTGCGGCCTCGGAGGCCGATTCGCCCGGCGCGGGCGAAGTGATCGCCCTCGCCGTAGAGCCGTCGCCGGCCGATCCGGCTGAGGTCTCATTGGTCGAATCGGAGTCCGGAGAACTCGATGTTGCCGAGGCTTCGATTATCGTTTCGGGCGGGAGAGGATTCAAAGGCCCCGAGAACTTCGAGCTCCTGCGTGAGCTTGCAGCCGAGCTCGGAGCCGCTGTTGGCGCTTCCCGAGCCGTGGTCGACGCAGGTTGGATAGAGCACAAGCACCAGGTCGGGCAGACGGGCAAGACCGTATCGCCCAACCTCTACGTTGCGGTCGGCATCAGCGGAGCCATCCAGCACCTTGCAGGTATGTCTTCCTCGAAGCTGATCGTGGCTATCAACAGGGACCCCGATGCACCGATTTTCCAACACAGCGATTTCGGCATCGTCGGCGACCTGTTTAAGGTGCTCCCGGAGCTCAACAAGGCGATCAAGGAAGCGCGCGGCTGACACACGCCCACACGGCCGATTCACGCCGATCTTTATGCTTGCCAACATCTTATGTGCGTGGTAGTATTTGCGCGGATTAATGGAATAGGACTGAGCGTAGTAATAAGGAGTCCGGTTTAGCAGCTTTGTAAGAGGAAGAGACGTGCCACTGAGTAAAGAGAACAAATCGGAAGTCATTAACGAACATCGGATCCACGATACTGATACGGGCTCCCCTGAAGTGCAGATCGCGCTCCTCAGCGAGCGTATCAACCAACTTTCCGAGCACTTCAAGGACCACAAGAAGGACCATCACTCCCGCCGAGGATTACTCAAGATGGTCGGCCAGCGTCGCCGGATGCTGGATTATCTAAAGGCAAAGGATATTGATCGGTATCGAGCGATCATCAAGCGTTTGAAGCTAAGAAAGTAAGAGTTATTTGTTTTGTCGGCCGGCACGCGACCGGCGTGCATCCCCGCAAGGAAGAGAACGCCATCAAAGCATTTGTCCGTCCGGCAAACGGAGGAATCAATGAAAGTTCATGAAGAAATCCAGGTAGGGGGGAAAAGTCTGTCCCTGTCTACAGGGAATGTAGCAAAACAGGCAGACGGTTCCGTAACTGTGCGTTACGGCGACACGGTTGTGTTGGTCACCGGCTGCGCAAAGCGGGAGAAAATAGAGGGCGCATCCTTTCTGCCGCTCACAGTAGATTACAGAGAGTACACATTCGCCGCCGGTAAAATCCCGGGCGGCTTTTTCCGCCGCGAAGGACGCCCTTCCGAAGGGGAGATCCTCTCGGCGCGCCTGATCGACAGGTCCCTGCGACCCCTGTTTCCCGACGGGTATACGCATGACACGCAGGTCATAGCTTCTGTCCTGTCATACGATCAGGACAACGACCCCGACGTCGTAAGCCTCATCGGGGCCTCAGCCGCCCTCTACCTTTCCGAAATCCCGTTTACCACTCCGCTCGGCGCGGTGCGCATCGGCTACATCGACGGCAAGTTCGTCGTTAATCCGGACCACGAGGCGATGGAGAATTCGACTCTCGACCTCGTAGCGGTTGTCAGCGAAGAAGCTGTAGTGATGGTAGAGGCGGGCGCAAAAGAGGTGACCGAGGACCTGATGGTCGAGGCGCTGGAACTCGCTCGCAAAGAAGCTCAGCCGATTATCGAAGCGCAGAAACGAATGGCTGCCCAGCTAGGCAAAGAGAAGTGGGTCATCGAACCGCCGGCACTTCCCGAGCAGATTCGGAAGGAAACAGCCGAAAAAATGACCGATGCCATCCGGCAGACGCTCGCGATCGCCGACAAGCAGGAGCGCGGCAGGCGTTTCGATGAAGTCAAGAAAGAATTTGTAGAGCAATATCCCGAAGACAGCGAGGAGCGAAGCCAGGCCAAGCTAGCCTTCAGTGAGCTGAAGCAGGGAATCTTCCGCGAGGGCGTTTTCAGCAACAAACGCCGCTTCGATGACAGAGGTTTCGAGGATGTCAGGCAAGTGAATTGCGAGCTGGAATTCCTGCCCCGCACTCACGGCTCCGCACTGTTCACGAGAGGCGAGACCCAGGCTCTGGTTACAGCAACCCTGGGTGCCCGTAGCGACGCCCAGATTATGGATGAGCTGGAGGGTGAGTGGAAGCGCCGCTTCATGCTGCACTACAACTTCCCGCCGTTCAGCGTCGGAGAGGTCAAGTTCCTCAGGGGCGCCAGCAGGCGCGAGATCGGTCACGGAGCCCTGGCTCACCGAGCGCTCGCTCCGGTTCTACCGTCAGAAGAGGATTTCCCTTACACCATCCGCCTGGTCAGCGACATCCTTGAGTCCAACGGCTCGTCGTCGATGGCCACAGTCTGTGGAGGCTCGCTGTCGCTCTTCGACTGCGGCGTTCCTGTGCGTGCAGCCGTTGCGGGCGTCGCCATGGGACTGATGAAGTCGGACAACGAGTTCATCGTTCTCACCGACATCGCCGGAGAGGAAGACCACTACGGCGACATGGATTTCAAGGTCGCGGGCACGCGCGAGGGCATCACCGCCCTGCAGATGGATATCAAGATTACCGGCGTGACAACCGAGATTCTGCGCCAGGCACTCGAACAGGCAAAAAATGCCAGACTGCACATCCTGGACATCATGGACGCCACGATCGAAAAGCCGCGCGCCGAGCTCAGCCCGTACGCGCCGCGAATCGTCACGATTAAGATCGATCCGATGAAGATTCGCGACATTATCGGCAAGGGCGGAGCCACCATCCGCGGAATCGTCGAGGAGAGCGGAGCCGAGGTCGACGTCGAGGACGACGGCACCGTGCTTATCTACTCGCCGGACATGGAGTCGCTCAACAAGGCGCAGAAGATGATCGAAGAGATCGTCGAGGAGCCCGAGGTCAACAAAACCTATCTCGGCAAAGTGGTCAGCATCACCGATTTCGGCGCGTTCGTACAAATCCTACCCGCCGTGCAGGGTTTGCTACATATCTCTGAGATCGCCAATTACAGGGTCAACCAGGTGTCCGACGAGCTTTCGATCGGCGAAGAAGTCCCCGTAAAGGTTATCGAAATAGACAAGGCGAACGGCAAGGTCCGCCTCAGCCGTAAGGCCCTGCTAAACGATAAAGACGGCGGTGGCAGGAGTGGTGGACGTGGCGATAAAGGCGGCGGACGTGGCGATCAAGGCGGCGGACGTAGAGACTCGAGAGACCGGAGGAGCAGCGGTCCGAGCGCTCCGAGGGGGGGCAACAGGCCTCCGAGGCCTGACGACCGCAGCCGTAGTGGCGCACGCAGCCCGGATCAGCGCGGAAGCGATCAGGGCGGCCAGGTTGGAGGCGCCAGACGCCGCGGAGGGCGCGACGGAAGAGGAACAACGCAAGGTGGTGGACAAGGAAACAGCAGCCGCAACGACCCCGCTAACGATCCGAACAAAGGCTTCCGCTACCCTGGCAACCTGGGTCCCGATCCTAACGGTCCCGGAGGGATGGGCGGTAGTAGAAAACGCTGGTAAAAAAAGAACCCGGCCGGACTGGCCGGGTTTTTTAATTCTTGGAATGGGCGGGGAGTGGGGGATTTGGAGTGTCTATATCTCCAGCCTCCGGCTGAACCTGAAGATCGCCAGCGAGAAGATCACCAGAGAGAGAATCGCCAGGCCGGTGGTTTCGGGGATCAAAGCCTCGATTCCCACACCCTTGAGGAAAATACCTCTGATCATGATCAGAAAGTATCGTGCCGGCACGATGTAGGTCAGCCACTGCAACACCTCAGGCATGCTCTCGATGGGAAAGATGAATCCGGAGAGGATGATCTGCGGTATCAGGAAAAACATCGCCAGCATGATAGCCTGCTGCTGCGTGTGGGCCAGCGAGCTGACAAACATGCCGATACCAAGCGCAGAGACCATGTAGAGGCCGGCCAGCAACAGCAGGAGTACGAAACTCCCGCGCACCGGTACGTTGAACCATAGTGTGCCGACAATCGTGATCAGCAGAACCAGCGCGTACCCGATCACCATGAAAGGCAGCGTCTTGCCGACCACCAGCTCCCAAATGCGTATTGGAGTGACCGTGAGCTGCTCGAAAGTGCCCTGCTCCCGTTCTCTCACGATACTTATCGCCGACAGTAATACCAGCAGCATGATCACCAGAATGGCAATGATGCCGGGCACGAGATAGTAGATGCTCTCCATCGTCGGATTGAAAAACACTCTCGTCCTGGGTTCGAAAGGGATCCTGATCTCTCCCAGCCTGGAATTCACCGTCGTGGCGGCCACGTTGATCGCGTAACGGGTAGTTATCCCCACGAAGTAATTCCCGACGGTAACGGCGCTGTTGGAATTCGAGCCGTCGATAGCGCCCATCACTGCCGTCGGCTCTCCTTTGACCACCCGCGAGGAAAAATCTTTCGGAATTACTATTGCCAGCTCGATCCGGCCGTGGTCCAGCAGCGGGCCTATCTCGTCTTCACTCCGGATATATCGGGTGAAATTGAAATAGCCGCTGTTTTCGAAATCGCTCAACAGCCTGCGGCTCTGCGGACTCCTGCTGTGATCCAGCACGGCAGTCGGGATATCAGTGACATCGAGTATCGCCACGTAACCAAAGATCAGCAGCTGGACGATCGGCGTGACAAAAACCATCCCAAGAGTGATTCGGTTGCGGAAAACCTGGATCAGCTCCTTGCGCAGCATCGAGAAGAGCCTTCTGATCATCGTCAATCGAGCCTCTTTTTAAAGCGGGTGGATGCAAAGCCGAAGACCAGCAGGGCGAATCCAACCAGAAACAACACCTCGGTCCAGAGAATTTCCAGGCCGATTCCCTTGAGATAGATGCCTCTGAGAACCACCAGGAAGTACCGCGCGGGGACGATGTAAGTAAACCACTGCAGCGGCAGCGGCATGTTCCTGATGGGAAACACAAAGCCGGAGAGGAGCACTGACGGCAGCATCGAGATGACCACGGCAAGTATCATCGCCGATGACATGTCGCTGACCAATGATGAGACCAGTATCCCGATCCCCAGGACTCCCACGAGGTAGACCAGCGATATCAACAGCAACTGGAAGAGACTGCCCTTCAGCGCCAGCCCGAAAGCCCAGTAGGCTGCCATCAGCACGAGTATCAGGGCGATGAAAGATAGAAAAACAAAAGGCAGCACTTTGCCCAGAATCATCTGGTAAGGCTTTATCGGAGAGACGATCAGCTGCTCGATCGTGCCGCTCTCTTTCTCGTTGACCAGCGTCAGCGAGGTGACTATCGCCCCGATCATCATCATGATGATCGCGATGCTGCCCGAAACGATGAAACTGCTGCTCTTGAGCTCCGGATTATACCAGTAACGGTTTCTGACCTGGACGGTCGGCATCACCCTGGGCGGCTCCAACCCCGCATCAGTCATCCGTTGCTTGAACTTCTTCAGCGTGTAAGTGTTCGAGGCGCCGGTGACATAGCCGTAGGCGATGTTGGCCATGTTGCCGTCGCTGCCGTCAACCAGGAACTGGATGTTGGTGGTCTCGCCGCGGGCCAGGTCGCGCTGAAATCCGGCGGGGACGACGACGCCGACTCGCGCTTTCCGCATGTCGAGGACCTCGTCGAGTTCGCGCACCGAATCGTAACGGTCCACGATGTAGAAATACTCGCCAGATGTCAGAGAATCTAGGAATTCTCGGCTCGCAGGAGTACGGTCGTAGTCGACTACCGCCAGGCCGATGTTGTTCAGATCGAAGTTGACGCCAAAGCCCCAGAGAATAAGCATCATGATCGGCATCACGACTATGAAGGCCATCATGCGGGGATCGCGGCGGATATGGATGAACTCCTTCTTGGCGATAGTCCAGATGAGCCTCATGGCTGCTCTCCTTCGTCGCTGAGGACGCTGATGAAGACGTCCTCCAGGGAGGGCGCGACCCGATCGATACTGAGGAGGTGGATTCCTGCACCCGAAAGCGCCGAGGCGGCCCTCTCGCGGCCGGACTCCTCGTCGCTCACATTGAGGTGGATTCTGTTGGCGAACAGGGCTGTCTCTCCGATACGGGCGGCCTTCAATGCCCCGAGAGCTCTCGCCGGATCATCCGAATTGATCTCAAGCATGGCCCCTTTCATGATGTCGCGCTTCATCTCGGCCGGCGATCCGACAGCCCGCAAGCTTCCCTTGTGCATCAGTGTGATCCGGTGGCAGTACTCGGCCTCGTCCATGTAATGGGTTGTGACGAAAACAGTCACGCCGTCGGCTGCAACCCGGTGGATAAGATCCCAGAACTCACGCCTGCCTCGCGGATCGACCCCTGCGGTCGGCTCGTCGAGGAAGAGAATTTTCGGGTGGTGCAGCATCGCCGAAGCGAGTGCCAGCCGCTGCTTGATCCCAAAGGGCAGGGCGCCGGTGATCGTCTTCTCGCGGTCTGTCAGGCCTGTCGCCTCGATCGCCTCTCTGATCCTCCCGCGGCGCTTTCCTCTGCCGGTATACATGCCGGCGAAGAACTCCAGGTTCTCCCTGATCGTAAGGTCGTTGTAGAGCGAGAACTTCTGGCTCATGTAGCCGATCTGTTGCTTGATATCGTTGCGCTGTCTGACGACGTCCATGTCCAAAACGGTGGCGCGGCCTTCGGTGGGCTCGATGATGCCGCACAGCATGCGGATGGTGGTCGTCTTGCCCGCGCCGTTCGAGCCGAGAAATCCGAATATCTCGCCGACCGGAACGGCGAAGGAAACGTGATCGACCGCCGTGAAATCGCCGATTTTTTTGGTGAGGTTTTCTGCCACTACGGCGTGCTTCATCTTCCGACCTCCGCTTGATGCAGGAACACGCTTTCCAGGGTAGGGGCCACTTTACGAATCGAATCCGGGGTTATATCGAACTCATCGATCAGCGGGGCAAGGGACGCCAAACCTCCAGCGAAATCGGCGAGGGACACGTGGAGCCTGTCGCCGTAGAGATGGACGGCGGCCACGTCCTGGCGAGCCTCGAGCAGCACCGCAAGCTCACGCGCCCGCGGTGTAACTATCTCGGCGATCTCGAATGGATAGCTGCTCTTCACTTCATCAGGCGTACCGACGGTGATGATACCGCCGTCACCGATAAAGGCGATCCTGGTGCAGCGCTCCGCCTCGTCCATGTAAGGCGTGGAGACGAAGATCGTCATGCCGTCGTGCCACAAGTCGTAGAGCAACCCCCACAACTCGCGACGCGATATCGGGTCGACGCCCGTCGTCGGCTCGTCGAGAAACAGCACTTTGGGTGTGTGAGTGAGAGCGCAGCTTAGGCCGAGTTTCTGCTTCATGCCGCCGCTCAGCTTGCCGGCGCGGCGGCCGGTGAACGGCCCGAGCCTGCTAAACTCGAGTAGCCTCTGCCGCCGCTCCTCGCGCTCACTCTGCGGCACGCTGTAAAGCTCTTCGAAGAAACGCATGTTCTCCTCGACCGTAAGATCGGCGTAAAGACTGAAACGCTGGCTCATGTAACCGATGTGGCGCTTGACCCCTTCGGGATCCTTTACGATGTCCGAGCCCAGCACGCTTGCCGTCCCTTCGGTCGGCCTCAGGATGCCGCAGAGCAAACGGATCATGGTTGTCTTGCCGGCGCCGTCGGGGCCGACAAGGCCGAAAATCTCTCCCTCTTCGACGGCCAGGTCGATTCCCTTGAGAGCCTCGACTTCTTCGTAGGACTTACGCAAGCCCTTGATCTCGATGGCAGGCACTTTCGGCTCCTATTGATCGAGGCGGATCCGGGCGTCGACGGGCTGGCCGGGTTTCAGTTCCTGGTTCGGATTCTCGACGTAGACCTTGATGGCGTATACGAGCTTGATGCGCTCCTCCTGCGTCTGGACATTCTTCGGAGTGAACTCGGCTTCGGTGGCGATGTGCCTGATGATTCCCTCGTAAACCTTGTCGGGGAAGGAGTCGGAGAGGATCTCAGCCTTCATCCCGAGCCTCACCCTCCCGAGCTTGTCCTCGGGCACAAAAACGCGCACCCAGGGCCTGTCGAGGTCGACCAGCGTCACGATGGTAGCGCCGGGGGCGGCGATTTCGCCCTGCTCCTTGTTCTTGACGCTCACGCGACCGGATATGGGCGAAATCACCTCGGTGTCGGAGATCTTCTTCTGAAGTTGCGAGACCTGTGTGCCGGCCTGACGCAAAGCCCAGCGGGCGGCAGTTATCTGGTCCTCGCGGCTCCCGAGTTTTGCGATCCTGACCTGCTCCTGGGAGGTCTCAAGGTCCTTCTGCGCCGCATCCATCACGGTGCGGGCGATGTCCGCCTCGTGGATCGGGACGGCCTTCTGTTCGGCCAGCCTCGACTTGCGGTCGTAATCGATGCTGGCGCGCTCGAGATTCGCCTCCTTGAGCTCGACGATCTTCTCGAACTGCTCGATCTCTTCAGGGCGGAGGCCGCGCTTGAGGTCTTCCAGCAGGGCTTGGGAGCGCTCGACCGCCGCCTGGGCGCCCTCAAGTTGAATCTGCAGATCTGTCGATTCGATGCGGGCGACGACCTGTCCCTTCTCCACAAAATCGCCCTCTTCGACCGGCAGCTCGGTTATCTGGCCGCCGATCTTGGCCCCCACCTTGACTTCGACCGCTTCAATTACGCCGCTGGTGAGCAGGAGATCCGGGTCCTCAGGTGTGCTGTGGATATTGAGATAGTAATAGATTCCATAGGAGATCGCGGAAATTGCGATTATCAAGATCACTACTACTCGGATCCGCTTGATGATCTTGCTCTTCATTTCTTCTCTCCGGTGGTTTCGGTTGAGATCCCATTCAGCAGGATGTCAACGATGGTCCTGACATAAGTCTTGTCGTCAAGATCCTTGAAGAACTCTTTAAGAATCAGGATGCGGGCAAGGTTGTAATAAATAATCATGGCTATCATCGCGAGCGATACATACGTGACGTCAAGGTCTTTTCGGATACAACCCTTTTCCTGCTGCATGCGGAGGTATTTTTGCAGCGCGCCGAACAGTTCACTACCGGTACGGCTGAAAAGGGTGTGGGCAAAGCGGTGTTCCTGCAGGCCGCTGTAGAGCATCAACCGCAGGATCCTCGAATCTTTGCGTAGAAAGCCAATTACTATCTCTGCCAAATCTGAATAGACCTTGCCAGCGTCTTTCTCCTGGTCGAGTCCGATCTTTTTGAAGTTGCCGAGCAACATATTGCCAAAGTGCTCTACGACAGCGTCGAACAACTCTTCCTTGCTGGCGAAGTGCTTGTAAATCGTGGCCTCGTTTATCTCGGCGGCGGAAGCGATCTCACGCGTGGTTACGTCGGAAAAACCCTTCCTGGCGAAGAGGTCGACGGCAACCATGATGATCTGCTCCCTCCGCTCCTCTCCGCTCATCCTCTTGGAAACCATCTCTATTACCCCAGGTAAGTAAACGCTTACTTTGTTAATTTAGCCCCGCGGCGACAACCTGTCAAGCCATATTTCTTCAGCACGAACAAAACCTTATTGAGTTGCGCTGGCACACTGGCCTATTTATTATCAGATGCCTGGAGTGGAGGTTGGTGGCTTGGATAACTTTTCCAAGGGCAGGCTGGCGCTGCTTTACCTCGCGATCGTCCTCGTAATGGGGACCTTCGGATATCACTTCATCGAGCGCAATATCAGTTTCTTCGATGCTTTCTATATGACGGTGATTACCATCTCGACCGTTGGATTCGGCGAGTTGAGGGGGCTGACTGCGGCAAGCAAGCCGCTGACTATTCTACTTATCTTCCTGGGCATAGGTCTGATCTCATTCACTTTCTACACCGTGGCCCAGGCTATAGTAGAGGGAGAACTGCGCCGGATACTCGGGAGGCGTAAATTGGATAAAAGAATCAAGGCGCTTCACGACCATGTGATCATCTGCGGTTACGGCCGCGTTGGCGAGATGACCGCCAAAATGATGCGCAACTACGGCAAAAAATACGTGGTCATAGAAAGTAATCACGAGAGGTTGAAAGACCTCGAGCAGAGTGGCCACCTCTTCATCATCGGCGACGCCACTGACGACGAGGTGCTCGAACAGGCCGGCGTCAAACGAGCAAAAGGTCTGATCTCCGCCACCTATCCCGATCCGCAGAACGTATTCATCGTCTTGACGGCAAGTGAGCTCAATCCAGGCCTCAGAATTCACAGCAGGGCTTACGAGGACGTGGCGAAAAAAAGGCTGGAACGGGCCGGAGCCGAAAAGGTGATCTTTCCCGACCACATCGGCGGCTTCCGCCTGGCGATGAGTTTCATCAGGCCCAGCTTCATTAATTTCATCGACGTTCTGGCGCGATCATATGAAGAGGGGGAGATCTCTGTCGATGAGGTGACCGTCGGCAAGAATTGCGCTTACAACGGCAAGACTCTGATGGATGCCAACCTGCGGCAGAAATACAACCTCATCATCCTGGCCATCGGCATGAACGACGGCACCATGCACTTCAACCC
>CBFCZO010000122.1:0-10238 GCA_965602675.1 uncultured bacterium
TAGCCGCCGTCGAGCAGGTTCGGGAAGCCGCGGATGCCGACCACGCCGCCCCAGGTCCGTTTGCCGACGAGCGGTCCGAGCTTGTACTCCTTCCAGTAGAAGGAGACGATGTCGCCGTCCGAAGCCGCATACTCATTGGTCAGGCCGACCATGTGGCCGTAGAACACCGTTGCCGGGTACGTGCCGGGATTGAAGTTACGCGAGTTGCCCATGCCCTTGAGTTCCTTGCTCAACCGGTCGAGCACGAGCTGGGAGACGAATCCGCCGCCGTTGTAGCGGAAATCGCAGACCAGGCCCTCCTTATCGACCTGGCCGTAGAACCACTTGACGAACTCGTTGAGGCCGGGGAAGCCCATATCGGGCACGTGGATGTAGCCCACGCGGCCGTCCGTCTTTGCAGCTACGTACTCGCGGTTATACTTCACCCAGCTGTTGTAGCGGAGTTGCTGCTCGTTCCGGATCGGCTTGACCGTCACCTTGCGCGCGCCCTCGGCCGACGGCTTGTCGTTGAGCTTCAGTTCGATCGTCCGGTTGGCCTTGCCGTAGAGCAGCTTGTAGGGATTCGTGTTGGTCTTCAGTTCGATGCCGTCGATGGCGATGATGTACTCGCCGGCCTTGGCTACAACGCCGGACTCGGTCAGCGGTGAGCGGAGATCTTCCCGCCAGTTCTCGCCGGGATAGATCTCCTTGATCTTGTAGTAGCCGTTGTCGCCCGGCTCGAAGGTGGCTCCGAGCAGGCCGAGACCCTCGTAGCTGACCGTCGGCTGGTCGCCGCCGCCGACGTAGCAGTGGCCCGCCGAAAGCTCGCTCACCATCTCGCTCAGCACGTAGGTCAGGTCGTTGCGGTGCGAGATGTAAGGCAGCAGCGCGCCGTAGAGCTGCTTCATCTTCGGCCAGTCGATGCCGTGCATGTTTGGCACGTAGAAGAAGTCGCGGTAGCGACGCCAGGTCTCGTTGAACGAGTTCACCCACTCCTGCTTCGGATCCTTCTGCAGCTTCAAACCGGAGAGGTCGACCTTGCCGTCGCCCGGCGTTGCCGCCTTGGCTGCGGCGGCTGTGATGAAATAGCCGGCCTGGGTGCTGTACATCAGCTTCGAGCCGTCCGGCGAGAGACTGTAGCCCCTGATCCCCGAGACGACGTCCACAGCCTTGCGCTCCTTCAGGTCGTAGGCGATCAGGGAGTTCGGACCGTCGCCGAATTTGATGTAGAAAAGCACGCCTTTGACGGCACCAAGGCCGATGTAGTTGGCAGGCGGGACCTCGAAGCCGTCGATGCGATCGCCGATGCCCTCAAGATCGATCTTGGTCTCTTTCGTCTCGGCTTCCTTCTTCTCTCCCTCTTTCTTCTCGGCTTCCGCTTTCTTCTCCTCAGGCTTGGCCTCTTCGCCCTCCTTCTTCTCTTCCTCTATCTTCACTTCGTCGCTCTTGGGAGCGAACGGTGAAGGTTCGTCGGCCTGCAGAGTGATCACGTACGGCCGCACCATGTTCTCGTAATAGAAATTGAACTCGTAATTTACGAAATTCGGATTGAAATTACGGAAGGAGACAAAGAAAAGATACTTGCCCTCGGGATCGAAAGCCGGATCCCGGTCGCTTGTGTACTGTGTGGTAACCTGCGTGACCTTGCTGTCCTTCAGCGAGTAAAGATAGATCGAACGGAATCCGGTCACATCATGTGCCTTGGAGTAGGCAACCCAGTTGCTGTCTGGCGACCAGGTGTAGTCGTGGATTTCCGATTCCTTGGTTTCGTCGATTTTTACGACCTTCTTCTCATTGATGTCCACGTAGAAGAGCCGCAGGCTCTTATCGCTGAAGACAATCTTTTTGCTGTCAGGCGACCAGACCAGCTCGAAGCGCGTCACCTCGCCGCCCGTGGTGACACGGATCTCCTCGCCCTCGCCGTCCTGCGCGCGGATGTAAATCTCCTCCTCGCCGGTGCGGTCGGAGAGATAGGCAATCCACTTGCCGTCGGGCGACCAGGCCGCGTTTTTCTCCCGGATTCCGGGGGTGTTTGTAATGTTGCGGACATTGCCGTTCTTTGCCGGCACGGTGAACACGTCGCCGCGGGCAATTACCACCGCACGCTCGCCACCCTTGGCAAGATCCCAATCCTCGATACGGCTTTCGGCGGCGACGATTTCCGGCCGCGTCAGCACGCGGTCGTTAACCAGCTTGATATCCAGCTTGCGGGATTGCCCGGTTGCCGGATCGAGCAGATAGAGATAACCACCGTTCTCGAAGATGATCGAGTCAGGTCCCTGGCTCGGGAACTTCACGTCGTAGTCCTTGAAATCCGTTACCTTGCTGGTCTCCTTGGTGTTGACGTCGTATACCCACAGGTTGAGCCGCTTTTCACGGTCGGTGTTGAAATAGATCTTGTTGCCAAGCCACATCGGGAAGTTATCGGTGCCCTCCCAGTCGGTGATCTTTTCGATCTCGTTGCTCGCTAAATCGAAAATCCACACGTCCTGAGCCATGCCGCCCTTGTAACGCTTCCAGGGGCGGAAGTCGCGCATGATGCGGTTGTAGGCGATCTTCTTGCTGTCGGGCGAATACGACAACGCCCCGCTCATCGGCATCGGCATCGGCATCGGCAAGCCGCCCTCGACGCTCACAGTAAACATGCGACCGATAAAAGCGTCGAAATGCGCTCGCGACGACCTGAAAATTACGCTCTTGCCGTCGGCAGTCCAGCCGTAGACGATATGATCGGCGCCGAAGCGCTCAGGCAGTGTGACCGACGGATACCAGGTCAACTGCTTCGGCTCCCCGCCCTCGGCGGGAATCACGTATACCTGGGAGCTGCCGTCATACTGGCCGTTGAAGGCGATCCAGTTGCCGTCGGGCGAGAACTTGGGAAACTGCTCCAGGCCCTCATGCGACGTCAGCCGCGTGGCGACGCCCCCATTGGTGGATGCCGTGTAAAGGTCTCCGGCATAAACGAAGACCACCTTGTCGCCGTGAACATCCGGGAATCTCAGCAACCGGTCGACCGGCGTTGCCGCCGCAGTTACGGCGAAAACCAGGACAATCAGGACAGACAAAAATACCAATTTTCTATAGCCCATAATCCTACCTCATTTTAAAAAAGGTGTGCACGCACGGATACTCGGATAGCCGGGGTTAAACATGGATTTGAAGAAAACCCCCATATACTCCGCAATCTACAATACGTTGGACGTGGATTGCCAGTTCACAGTTGACATGCAAGTATAATAATTAATCGCGCCCCGTCAGCCTCCCGGGCCACTCGCGCGTGGCGCTCCAGATGTTGCGCTTCACAGCCTTCGCCTCGCGCCCGAAGGAGCGGATGAAATCCTTCACGCGGTCCCGCTCCGTTGTCCGAAGATCGGGGCAGTTACACCGGAAAAAAGGAAAGTCGATCAGTTTGCTGAGCCGGGCCACCTCGCGCTCCTCCGCCAGCACCAGCGGCCGGATCACTGTAATCTTTCCGTCGAAGAACTCGACCTTCGGTTCCATCGTATCCAGGCTGGAATGGAAAAACAGGTTCATCAGCGCCGTTTCCGCTGCATCGTCGAGATGATGCGCCAGCGCTACCTTGTTGAATCCGTTTTCTACAGCGTGCTTAAACAGCGATTCCCGCCGGCGTCTCGAGCAACGGAAGCAACGGAATCCCGCCTTCCTCTCATTGCCGGATTCGGGATACTCGATTCCAACAAAATCTATCGGAACGCCGTTCGCTTCGAGGTGCTCCTCCAATTGTGCGCGGCGCTCGGCATTGCCTTCAAGGCCGGCCGTCTCCACATGCAGCGAGGCAAACTCGAATTTATCGGGCGAAAAACGCTGCCAATATCTCAATAAATACAGCAAGGCCATGCTGTCCTTCCCGCCGGACAGTCCCAATAGGATGCGGTCGCCGTCTTCGATAATCCGCCATTGCCTCTGGACCTGCTTGGCCCGGCGCAACAGGAAGTGAAGCCTCGATTCAATATAGGGGATTCCGGGGGAAACCAAGGTAGTTCGACGATAATCCTTGCTGTTCATATCAAAAACCGAAGAGAAAGGTCTCGCAAATCCAAATCAACCACTACACCGAAGAGCTGCTGCCGCATGAAGGGAATCGTAACACAGCCGCAAAGAACATAATATAATCCTGCTTTTTCGACAATCAGAGCTAAAGTAAAGTTTATTCACTGTCGATAAGATAAGTGGAGGTCTATACGCTGGATCATGTACATGCGTTACTGGAACCTGAGACGCAAGCCCTTCGGCACCGCTTTCGTGCCGGATCTGGTGCTGTTTACTCAGGGTTTCGGGGAGATCTACCGCACGGTTTACGTCGCTTCGCGCCTCGAGCCGTCATGCCAGTGGATTACCGGCCCTGAGGGCTGCGGCAAGTCCACCCTCCTCCACGGCTTGAAATCGGGCTTGTCCGGTGATCTGGGATTCAAGCTGGTCCCCGGCAGATTGTTGCACGATGAGAAAAGATTCTTAACGGCGCTTGGGGGCGACGCCGGCGACAGAGAATGGAGCGGTGGTCTCGCCCGGCGCATGGAACAACTCTTCCTCGGGGAGGACTGGACCGGCGGGCCGTTGGTCATCGCGATCGACGACTCCGATTTAATCGAGGACGACTCCACCATCGAGCAGTGTCTGCGTCTGAACGAAATCTGTGCCGAACGAACATGGCCCTTGACGGTTATCTTCGCCGGCCAAAACATCCCCCCGTCCCTTGAGCAAAGACCGTCGGCGCCCGCGGTGAGGCACAGGCTCGCTCCCCCCTCGGACGAGGAGGCCGTGGAGATCATCATGCTACGGCTGCAGCGATGCGGAGCAGGCAAGAGAATCATTACCGACAACGCTGTCAAATCGGCGGTTACGGAAGCAGAGGGCAATCTTTCTCAGCTGATGATGATCTGCGACCTTTCGCTCCAGTTCGGATTCGAGACCGGCAGTCGCAGAATCGACGAGCACCTCCTGCGAGACAAAGTCCTGCCCTTCATCAGGCAATTCACACTCGACGAGCAAAGATTTGTCCGCGCGTCAGCGGTGGCTGAGCGAAGAACTCTAGCCGAAATGCCGGAGAATCCGCTCGGGCTTAGAATAATCGCTGGCACGGGCGAGCCGCCGGAAAAGCGCGAGGAATCCCCCTTCCCTTCCGCCGAAGAAGCGCCAGTGGCTGCTGAGAAATCAATCGAATCCGAGGAGAACGCCCTGCCCGCGAGCGAAAAGGAAATGGAAAACGAATCCGAACAGGAAGACAAGCCTGAAGCAGAGCCGGAGGAAAAGCCTGTGAACATTGCTTTCTTCCACGCCGGCCTCGAGACCTACAAGAACGATTACCTTGGTCAATCTACCGATGCGGAAGAGGAAACAGAACCTGAGAGCACAAAAGAGGTCGTGGGGCAGATATCCGGACCCATGACCAACCAGATGTTATACAACTTCGCCGTCTGGTTGATGAAAGACGTGCTGGATCGCCTTCGCAGGCTGGAACACGTCGACATCGGCCCCATCAGGGAGCTTAGCGAAACGATCAACAAGCGATTGGCCGAAGACGACTCGATTCTCAGGCTTGTTCTTGGCGAATCGGAGGCATACGACATCGAAACTCATCTGGTGAATGTGACAACCCTAGCCGTTGCAACCGGCCGCCAGCTCAAAATGTCTGAAGAAGACCTGCATATGCTTGGCACGACCGCGTTGCTGCACGACGTCGGGCACCTGCATTGCGGCGAGGAACTGCTCCACTCTGAAAACCGTTTCGACCGACTCGATTTCAAAAAGATCAAGCAGCACCCGCAGGTCGGCCACGATTTGATCCTCCGGCAGACAAACGCACCCGAGCTCATTGCTGACATCATTCTCCAGGAACACGAGCGCGACGACGGCCTGGGCTATCCGAACTACCTCGGCTCCGAAGAAATACATCCGTTCGCCAAAATCATCGGCCTGTGCGATTTCTTCGAGGCACTCACCAATAGCCGCGCCCACCGCCGGCCCCTCAAGCCGGCCGAAGCCCTCTCGGAAATCAGGGAATCCCGCACTCACCTGTCCGAACGCAGACTGGTAGCCGCTCTCAGCAACGCCGTGCTCGACGCTCTCAGTAAGGCGAGACGGTAACTATCACGATCTCAAGAAGAAGCAGCTCTTTGTTTCTCTTTGCAGTATTCCACCGATTGCCTGCAGACAGAACAGTAGGTTCCACCCTTGATATCTATTTCGTCGACGATCGTCGAGGAGTGCATCACGCAATCGTAATCGGCGCAGTGGCGCAGGCCGAAGGTGTGCCCCAGTTCATGCAGAATCTCTTTGACGGCACGTCTGAAAAGCAGTTCAGGCTCGGGCGGTAGGCCATAGAATTCCTGGTGCAGGCGGTGCAGCGACACCACGGCCGCACAGCACCCCAGCTGTGCTTCACCGAACACGAACGTCAGGATCGGTATGCAGAGATCGACGCCCGTGATGCCCACGATTCGCAGGGAGTCCTTCGGCTTCATGTCGATCAGATCCGTTACGATCTCGGTGGAATTATACTGATCGCGGCTCCGGATCAGCGCGAATCCGGGATCGAGCGAATGTTCCACCAACCTCCAGTCGACACCGACATCATCGGCGACGGCCTCAGCCAACTCCTGAAAAAGCTCGGCCTGGACGCGACCAACCCTGATGAAGTCGATGATGCTCATCTCTAATCGGGTCGCCGCAACCCGAACTTCTTTATCTTGTTGTAGAGGGTAACTCTATCAATCTCCAGCCGCTTTGCTGCGCGGCTGATGTTCCAGCCCGTATTCAGTAGCGCCTTTTCGATATGCTTCTTCTCGACCGCCTCAAGCGACGCAACTTCCTCTGACGACGCGTCCGCTCCTTCGCTGAAAGGCAGGCAGTTGATACCGATGAGCTCGCCCTCGCATACAACGTAGGCGCGCTCGATCGCGTTCTCCAGCTCGCGGACATTGCCTGGCCAGCTGTGTGCCAGCAGCTTGCTCTCAGCCTCGGGAGTCAGGTTTTCCACTCGCCGTCCCATGGCCGCGTTGTATTTCTCGAGGAAATGCCTGGCGATGGGCAAAATATCCCCTGTGCGCTCACGCAGCGGAGGTATTTCAATAGAGAAGACGTTCAGCCTGTAATACAGGTCCTGCCTGAACTTGCCCTCCTCGACATATTCCGATAGATTCCGATTCGTGGCCGCAATGACCCGGAAATCGACTTCTATCTCCCTGTTTCCGCCCACGCGCGTGATCTTCTTCTCCTCGAGCACACGCAATAGGTCGCTCTGCGTTTTCGGCCCGATGTCGCCGATTTCGTCGAGAAATATCGTGCCGCCGTCGGCCAGCTCGAACTTGCCCTTGCGCTTATACTGCGCGCCGGTGAAAGCCCCTTTCTCGTGACCGAAAAGTTCGCTCTCGAGAATGCCCTCCGGCAGAGCGCCGCAATTGACAGTCACGATCGGCATGTAGCGCCGCGCGCTCTGATTGTGAATCGCCCGCGCAATAAGCTCCTTGCCGGTGCCGCTCTCACCCAGAATCAGCACGGTGCTGTCGGTGCGCGCAACCTGGCGCACCAGCTCCATCACCTTGCGCATCTGCGGGCTCTCGCCGATCACTGAATGCTCCTCGGCCTCCTCGTCCACCCTGCGGCGCAGATGCTCGCTGTCCGTGGCGAGCTGCTTGTGCTCCGTCGCATTGCGAATCACATGAACCAGCTTGTCCGGATCGAATGGCTTGACTATGTAGTCATATGCGCCGTCTTTGAGCGCATCCACAGCGGTTTGCACCGAGGCATAAGCGGTCATGATTATGATCTGAATCCCTGGATCGATTTCCTTCATCTTACGCTGCAACTCCAGCCCGTCCATACCCGGCATCTTGATATCGAGCAGCCCGATATCCCAACTCCCCTCCTGCATCCGCTGCAGAGCCAGCTTGCCGCCGTCGGCGGTGCCGACCTCGTAGCCTTCTTCCTCGAACCACGACGAAAGAGAATCGCGCACAACGAGCTCGTCGTCGACCACCAGGATTCTGATATTTCCGGACTCCATAACCATTTTCCCCTTAAATACGTTCCGGATGGTAACTCCGCGGTAGGTTTATCTCCTCCACAGGTTGAGGCGGATCGATATGGAGCTCGATGATGAAGGTGGTCCCTTCGCCCGGCACTGACTCGACCCTGACCTTGCCGTGGTGACGCTCGATTATTCCGTAAACCACGGCAAGCCCCAGCCCCGTGCCCGTTCCTTCCCTCTTGGTGGAAAAGAAGGGCTCGAAGATGTGCTTCCTGGTTTCCTCCTCCATGCCGACGCCGGTGTCGGAGATCTTCAACCGCGCCAGTTTGCGCGCATTGTCATAATCGCTCGTCACCGTGATCGTTCCACTCTCGCCTATCGCCTCAATGGCGTTGACCAGCAGCGCTACAACCACCTGCTGAACCTGGCCGCTATCGCACTTCACGGGAGGCAGTTCTTTGTCGAAATCTGTCACGCACTCGATCGAATTCAGCTCCATCTGATGATAGACCAGCATGATACTGCGCTCAATGAGATCGTTGATGTCGTTCGGTTGAAGCTGAATCGTCGTTTGCTTGGAGAAAAGCAGCAGGTTCTTGACAATCTCGCCGGCGCGCGACGTCTCGCTTTCTATTATTGCCGTGTACTTCAGGCAATCATCGTAATCGTGCTCCTCACCACCCGGCATGTTTTCAATTCTCTTTTGTATCCGTTTCTGCAGCAGCTTGGCATACGTCAGCACACCCATTAACGGATTATTGATCTCGTGGGCCACGATCGCCGACAGCTTCCCCAAGGAAGCCATCTTCTCAATTCGGATAATGTTCTCTTGTGCCAGCCTCAGCTCTTCCGTCTTCTCGGTCACCCGCTTCTCAAGGGTTCTCGCCCAATTGGTTATCTCGTCGCGAGCGTCCTTGAGATCGGCGGTCATGCGGTTGAATGACTCGGCCAGCTCGCCGATCTCGTCGGTATGCTGCACCTCGAGCCTCTGACCCAACTCACCCTGCGCAACCTTGCGCGTCCCCTCGATGAGTTTCTTCACCGGGTTGTGAACCATCGTTACGATGAATGCGCCGCACACAAGGGCAACCACCACCATCGTCGTCAGGTAAGCGAGCAGGTAAGTCATCAGATCGTCCGCTATCAGAGCATCTGTCTCCCGAAGCGACATGTTCACGTCGAGCACGCCGAGCAGAGAGGCGTCGCGAGAGTGGCGGTGGCAGTTATCAGAGCTGCAGCTTTCCTCGTTCTCAATGGGATTGATCAAACCGAGAACCCGGTGCCCTTCGGCACTCCTGAATACCCGCCAGCGTTGGTCCTTGTCCAGCTTCGTCAGCGGCTCGTCACTCTCATGGCAGACGTAACAGGACTCGGCCTTCTTATCCACGAGCGTGCTCACCTCAGCCGCATCCGTGGAATAGAGAATGCGCCCTTCCTTGCTGAATATCCTTATTCGCTCGATACCTTTTTGAGTGCCGATGGTGTTGATGATCCGATTGATATGCTGCGCATTCTCCTCGTCGGGGCTGCTGTGCAGCATGTCATGATGTGTGCTGTTCTTGATCGTGTCGGAAATCCGCAAGGCACTGTCGATCACGTAATCTTCGAGATGCTGGCGGTGTATCGCGCTTGTCAGGAAAAGGAGGGCGCCGAAGATAACTACCATGCTACCCACCAGATAAAGGATCAACTTGATTCCTAGTCCGACATTGGTCCGTTTCATCCGCTTATCCCGGAAATCAACTATTCAGGCTCAATTATAACACTTGTGCTAAGAAGATCTGTCCCACCTCCGCCAACCAATAAAAAAGGGGCGGCAAGCCCCGATTTTGCTGCCGCCTCTTAATTGTGGAGGCTACTGATGGCAATTCTCACACTCTTCATCATCTATGGTTGAGAACGCCTCCTCACCGTTGTGGCAGAAGGCGCAGAGGTCGCCCTCGTGTATCCGCTCGTAAGTCACAGCACCGTCGAGCGGCTTGCCGCGCTCGCGCATCGAAAACCGCGCCGAGTGACATACGTTGCAGGATTTTACGTCGGCGTCAAAATGATTGAGGTGGCTGAATGTCACACGCCCCGGGCTGTCGGCAGAAGCCGGGAAGGCATAGTCGCGTATCCGATGGCAGCTCTGGCAATTATTCTCGACGGCCTCTGCCGTCTCGCCGTTGTGGCAGTGACCGCAGAGATCACCCTCGTGAACACGGGCGTAAGTGATATCTCCGCTGACCGGTTTACCGGCTTCGAACTGCGAGAACAGCAACTGGTGGCACGC
>CBFCZO010000123.1:0-10195 GCA_965602675.1 uncultured bacterium
CCAACGGAGGTCGGGAACGGCGCATTAATCAAATCCGCGAGCCTCGGCGCCGGCGGGCATCAGCCGCCGCGCATAAGTAAGAATCCTTGGCCGTTTGATTTATTCATGTTCACGTGGGCCCTGGTTTGCGTGACTTTGATGCTTCGCGTGGCGATGGGTGTGGTCTGGATCCATCGTATCGCCGCTAGGGCCCGCCTAATCAAGGCCGGTTTCCTGCCGGAGCAGATATCGGCATTGAGAAGCATCCTCGGTCTGCGCAGGTCGGTTGAGCTGCGCGTCACCGATGCCGACATCACTCCTCTGACTCTTGGTTTACTCAGGCCGGTTATTCTGGTCCCTAAACAGATCTTACGCTGGCCGCGCGACACGTGCAGAACTGTTCTGCTGCACGAGCTGATTCACGTGAAGCGTTTTGATTATCTGCTGCATCTGATCGTTCGTCTCATCCAGTCGATTTACTGGCTTAATCCTCTGGTACATAAATGCGCCAGGGATTTTTATACCGAGCAGGAGACGGTTTGCGATGATCGGGTGATCCTCAACGGAGTCAAATCGAAGGCCTACGCTCGCCAACTGTTCTCCGTCGCCGTGTCGGTGGCCTCTCCGCAATTCGGCGTGCACTGCTGGATCAACCTCGCTGAAAAGTCCAAATTCGAGCGCAGGGTTCTGGCGATTCTCAATTCGGGCAGGAATCGACGGCTCCCCGATCCCTTCAGCCTGATTTGCGTGATTGTGTTTTCCGTGCTGCTGATTGTTCCCCTGGCAGCTCTGAAGATTACCGACTGCCCGGCCCCCGAGCCCGGCCGGCTCACGTTCGAAGATGGTTGTTGGGCAAAACTCGAGAGTGACAACCGGCTGCTGATTTCCGATAGCTATAAGCTGCTGATTGTGGGAGTCGCTTCCTTTCAGGAAGAGTGGAAGGGCAAGTCCCTGGATTTCCCGGAGGAATGCTCTTTCTATTTCAACGGCGATTCGCCCCCTCTCGGTTATCTCAACGAGGGCACGAGCCGCATCCGCATCCTGGATGCTTCCCTCGGAAGAGACTGGCTGATTTATCCCGATGCGCAGAAGCGGCAGGTCGTTTTGATGCAAGCCCCCTCCGCGGACTCCGCCGGCCTGATATGCGCCGCAGGGTTGTTCGGTCAGGTTCCGGGAATGAATGCTTTTTCCGGGCGGGCTGGGGCGGCAGAGCCCTGTCTCACGGTCAATATCAAAAGCCGCGGACACATCCTCTCATCCAATTCGGGCATTAGGTTTGAGGTGTTTGTCAGAGATGACGGCGGATCCGGAGACAAAGAAGGGGAATTGACGGAGCTGGGTGGGCTTTTTGCCTCCAGGCAGATGAAGATTAATAACAAATAGAATCCTCGACAGTTTAAGCAGTGGGTCTGGATCTCGAACTACTGAACACAGCTTGAGGTGTGCCAAATGCTGATCGCCTTTCTTGCCAAAGAAATCAAGTCTCATCTGATGACATTCAGGTTCATGGCCGCTCTGCTTGTCACTTTTTTACTGATCGTTCTCAGCGTCTGGGTGCTCGGCAATGACTTCGTTCTCAGGAATCAGCTCTATATCAAGCTGTCCGAATCTTACATCGAGCAGAGCGATGTTGTTTACGTTCCCTCCCAATTCAGCCCCATGATGCACAAGCCGCCGACCCCGATGTCCATATTTGCTCAGGGGAAGGAGAAGCGCCTGGGCAACGCTGTTGTTTTCAGCAGGTGGTCGGTGCCCTCTGACGCGATCGATCAGTTGACGAACAACAAGCTCACCGCCGACCGGCTCTCCTACGACCTCATGACGATTTTCATCCTCATCATCAGCCTTTTCAGCCTCTTGATAACCTACGATGCCTTCAGCGGCGAGAGGGAAACGGGCACACTGAGGCTCCTGTGTTCCTTCGGCTTGTCCAGGGCGTCCATTTTCACGGTCAAATTTATCGCGGGATTCGTTGTCATATCCCTGCCGTTTATTATCAGCTTTGTCAGCGCACTGCTCGTCCTTCAATTCGTCCATGCGATCGCCTTCACCGGCGCGCAATGGCTGGCGATAGCCCTGATTGTGTTCGCCTGCTTGATTTACTGCGCCGTCTTCATCGTAATCGGGCTCGTTTGTTCGGCGGTCTCAAACCGCTCATCCTCGTCGCTTGTGCTGGCGCTATTCTTCTGGGCTCTCGCAGTTATTCTGATCCCCGCATTGGGCAACAGCATGGCGAAGTTCTTCGCGCCGCTCCTGCCTCCCGAAGAGATCGAGCAACTCGAGCTGCAAACGGCGGCGGAGCTCAAGGTGATTCTGGCAAAGTACATGGAAGAGGAGACCCCGAATATAGGGGGATCGTGGCAGGGCGCCTATATCCTTGATGAGAAAGTGAGCCTTTTCGATACGTTCTCTGTAGACGGCTACAACGACATTCTGCAATACGCGAGATACCAGGAGCGGTTGAAGCAGGAAAGAGCAGAAAGAATATGGAATGCCAAAAGGAACCACGTGGTGCGGGAAAAAGAGCAGGCGGAACTGGCGGCGATCCTGAGTTCCATCTCTCCGGCGTTTCAGTTGAGAGACGTCTTCACGAGGCTCTCGGGCACGGGCTTCAAGGAGTACGATATCTTTCTCGATGGTTGCCGTCGCTACCGCCAGGCCGTGCTGCAGGATTTCCAACGGCGGGGATACTTCGATAGAAACATCCATGACCTCTTCATGCGGTTGCCTAAGGAGTATTTCAGCTCCGACGAGGTGATCCGTAACCGCTGGCGTGACTACCTTGCCCGCAGAGACAGCGGCGTTCCGCTGCAGGATATCCTCACCTGGGTGGGGAGATATGAACCGCTCCGCGAGGATCTCTTCCCACAATTCCATTACCGGGGCGCTCAACCCGACTTCAACGCTGCACTCTGGCCCATCGCGTTTCTCACCCTGGCGGCGGCCGTTATCTTCTTCTTCGGTTTTGCCGTCTTCATCCGCTACGACGTTCGCTGAGGTTCGACCATGCTACACATTATCAAGCAGCAGATTAAGGAAGGGCTCAAGGATGCCAGGTTTGTTTTCCTGGCCATACTTATCCTCTCGACATTCCTGGTCAACGGCCTCGTGTTCTCCGAGCAGTACAATGCCGACATGGACTCCTGGCGCAGATCCGTCAATGAGACGACCCGCCTGCTCGAGCAGCAGACGTCGAACCTGCAACTCTTATCCAACTACGAGCAGACCATGGTCAAGCGGCCCTCTCCGCTGGCCTTCATCGCCGGCGGCGGCGAGGATCGGATTCCCAACAGCATCACCGTAAACGCCTTTCGCTACATGGATCCCCAAACCATCTCGCGCGACAACAAGGTCATGCCGGTTGTCCAGTCGATGGACTGGATCTTCATCATCGGAAACCTGATGACCCTGCTGGCTGTATTTATTAGCTACAACTCGGTTTGCGGCGAGAAGAGAGACGGAACGCTCGCTCTCTTGTTGTCGAATCCCGTCTCCCGGCTCCAGATCTTCCTTGGCAAGTATCTCGGCCTGCTTTTCGTCCTCACCGCCACCCTGATCACCGGCGCCCTCCTCAGCCTAGCGGTACTCATCCTCACCGGTGCTCTGACATTCAGCGCAGAGCTGCTCCTCATGACCGCAATCGTCATGCTCATCTCAGGCATCACACTCTCCCTCATGCTCCTGCTGGGAATGACCGTCAGCAGCTGCACCGCTCACCCGGCGGTCTCGCTCGTCGTCCTCCTGGTCATCTGGGTCATCATCGTCGTCGCCGTTCCAGGCATCGCCTGGATCCTCAGCGAACAGATGGTCAAAGTGCCCTCCAGCTTCGAGCTCGGGCGAGAAATGGTGGCAGCGCAAGAAGCAATCTGGGACAGCAAACCCGAGTCGGCCCAGAACCTCTTCGGCGACCTTTTCTCGGAAAACTACAGGTTATGGGCGGAGGGGTGGACCGAGGTGGTGGCCATGAGGCAGCTCATCGGCGACGATGCCGTGGCCACCCAGATCGGGCAGGCGGAACTGTTGCAGGCCTATGCCTCCGTATCCCCCACGGGATTGCTCGATGCCATACTGCACAAGGTCTGCGCCACCGGAGTCGAGGGATTCAAGTCCTTCTACCGCGGCGCAAGGCGTTACCAGCAGCAACTGCGCGAATTCACCGTGGCGATGGACAGGGCGGATGGCGACTCACAAAATCCGCACCTCGTCTACTCACAGGGGAGTCGTTCGATAGACAAGATGTTCTCCACAAAACCCGTGGCACTCTCCACGGTCCCACGCTGGCATCAGCTGTTTCCTGAACAAATATTTCCCGATGCCGCCGAATTCCCGTTTCTCGAACTATTCATCCTGATCTTGGAAAATCTCCTCGTCGCGGCGATCGGCTTCTTCGCGTTCGCACGCTACGATCCGAGATAAAATCCTGGAAACCTGTCGCCCCCAGCTCTCGCGCAGACTTTGGGCCGCGAGAGGCACAAATCCAACATCGATGCGGCGCATCAAAAAACGCTGATAATAATGGCAGACAGCGGCACTGCGGCATCTCGCGTTCCGGCGAATTCTCTGCGGACCGATGATTTGCATCTACATTGCTGAAATTTTTTAATCTTCAGGCCGGTAGATACTCTAATATAAGGGGAGTGGTGCAGTCGCCACTCGCTTTGTATCATCGGAAACGGTTTCAAGCGGATATAGTTCGCACGAGGACTACTTAATCAAGCGCCGCCGGGTAGGCAATAGGGCAAGTGTTACGGCAGAGTTCAAGGAAAAAAACTGGTTTTCCCGTCCCACGAATGAGTAATTGCAGTAGAATCATCGCGCGTGCGCAAGGGCTAGGTTGCGAGAATTCCGGACTGTGGCCCACTAATGCACGCCTTGCGATAAACACACAAAACCTTAGCGGTGTCTTTCTCACCGATGCGGAAGTCGCACGAATGCTCCGTGGCGGCGCTGTACTGGCAGCTCCGAATAATAGCTTTTCTCTTTCGGGCAATGAGGCAGAAGCATGAAAAAAGTAATCTACATAGCAGTTATAATAATCGCCCTGCTGATTATCTCCTGGCGATTCTATGAAGCCTTTTCTGGAGAACAGGGACCGGGCCGTGATCCCGGCGGAATGACTGTGCCTGTCGAAATCAGTCCCGTCACTCTGCAAACCGTTCGCGATGTCGGGGAGTTCAGCGGCACGCTCTTGCCCAAATCGCTGTTTAATGTCGCGCCGAAGGTAACCGGACGGCTGGAGAAGCTCCTCGTCAACATCGGCGACAAAGTGAGCAACGGCGACCTCATTGCCGTCCTCGACAGCGAAGAGTATGCCCAGCAGGTTGCGCAGGCAAAGGCGGCGCTCGACGTCAGCCAGGCCAACCTTGCCGATTCCAAAAGCGCGCAGGATATCGCCGGTCGCGACTATGAGCGGGCTCAGGAGTTAAAGAAACAGAAAATCGCATCGGCGACGGAGCTCGACGCTGCCCTGGCACGCCTCAGCGCCGCGAAGGCCAAACACCAGGTCGCGGAGGCGCAGGTAAAACAGGCGGAAGCCGCTCTTAAAGCTGCTGAAGTGCGTCTTTCATACACGCGGATCCACGCTTCCTGGGACGACGGTGAGGGCCGGCGCGTGGTGGCGGAGCGCTTCGTGGATGAAGGGGCCATGCTGCGCGCCAACGATCAGATCGTCTCCATCGTCGACCTCAGTTCGGTCAGGGCGATCATCAACGTCGTCGAGCAGGACTTCCCGAATATCCGCATCGGCCAGGCAACCACCATCTCTACCGACGCCTACGGAGACAGGATTTTCACCGGCATGGTGGCCAGGCGCGCCCCGGTGCTCAAAGAGGAATCACGTCAGTCGCGCGTCGAGATCGAAATACTCAACCCCGACGGCCTGCTCGCTCCCGGCATGTTCGTCCGAGCCAGCATTCAGTTCGCCGAGCACCACAACGTCACGGTTATTCCACTTACCGCCCTTGTCCGCCGCAACGGCAGCCGGGGCGTCTTCCTCGCGGATATGCAGGAAATGAAGGCACACTTTGTTCCGCTGCAGGTGGGCATCACCGATGGGGAATGGGTGGAGGTGTTGCAGCCGGAACTGGAGGGGATGGTTGTCACCCTCGGCCAGCACTTGTTGGAGGACGGGGCGGCCATCAACGTACCCGAGAGCAATTCGGGTGACCAGCAAGACGAGGCTTCGCAGGAGGCACATCGATGAATATCGCGCGCTTTTCGGTACACCGCCCGGTCTTCACGACCATGGTGGTGCTGATTGTCATCATCCTCGGCGGCATCTCGCTCTCACACCTGCCCGTCGACCTCATGCCCGACATCTCCTACCCAACACTTAGCATTTCCACCTCCTACGAGAGCGCCAGCCCCGAAGAAATCGAGGAACTTGTGACCCTGCCCGTCGAGCAGGCGATGGCAGCCGTGCCAGGCGTTGAAGAAGTCTCCTCCGTTTCAACCGAAGGCAACAGCAATGTCAGGGTCAGCTTCACTTGGGGCACCGACCTCGACGCCGCAGCCAACGACATTCGCGACCGCCTCGACCGAGTCATACCGCGGCTGCCCGAAGATGCCGACCGACCCTCGCTGAGAAAGTTCGATCCGGCCAGCTTCCCGATTCTCATCCTCGGCGCATCCAGCAAGCTCGACCCGATTCAGACGCGGCGCATCCTGGAAGACGATATCAAGTACCGCATCGAGCGCGTGCCCGGCGTCGCCGCACTGGACATCTGGGGCGGCCTGGAGAGAGAAATCCACGTCGACATCAATCCCGAAAAGATCAAAGCCCTCGAGATCTCCCTCAACCAGGTGATCAACCGCATCCGCACCGCCAACATCACACTCCCTGCAGGCACTATCGAGACCGGCAACTTCGAAGTCGCCCTGCGCACACCCGGGGAATACAAGAGCCTCGAGCAACTGCGCAACACCACGGTGGCAGTCTACGAAGGCTCCCCCGTGCGGCTCTGGGAAGTCGCCGATGTCACTGACGCATGGGCCAGGATTCGCCGCATCGTTCGTGTCAACGGCGAAACGGGGATCCGCCTCTCCATCAGCAAACAGTCAGGCACCAACACGGTGGAGGTCGCCAAGCGTGTGCTCGACGAACTCGAAAACATCGGCCGGGATATCCCTCAAATAAAAATCATTCCTATTATCGATACGTCCGAGTACATCCAGCGCTCTATCTCAAATGTCGGCTCAGCGGCGATGTTCGGCGGGCTCTTCGCCGTTTTTGTTTTACTCCTCTTCCTGCGTAATATCCGCAGCACCTTGATCATTGCCGCCGCCATCCCGATCTCTATCATCGCCACTTTTATGATGGTCTACTTCGGCGGCTTCACACTCAACATTATGACCCTCGGCGGCCTGGCCCTCGGAGTCGGCATGCTGGTCGATAACGCCATCGTCGTGCTCGAAAACATCTATCGAATGCGTGAAAACAAGATCGCTCCCGATGTGGCGGCGATCCGCGGAACGGAGGAAGTCACAGGCGCTATCATCGCCAGCACCCTCACCACCCTGGCCATCTTCCTGCCCCTGGTCTTCATTCGAGGCATGGCCGGCGTGATGTTCACGCAACTGGCATTCGTCGTCAGCTTCGCACTCTTCTGCTCGCTGGGCGTCGCGTTGACACTCATCCCCATGCTGACTTCACGTTTTATGCGGCCCAGCAACATGGTCGTGACCGACCGCGAAAGCCTGGGTCACAAGCTTTTCCGCATCACTGGAGATGCCTTCAGACGCCTGGAGCTCGGCTACAAACGCCTCCTGAGTGTCGCGCTGGAACACCGTTTCATTGTATTGGCCGTAGCCTTCCTGATGCTTGTCGGCAGCCTGGCCCTGGTTCCTCTCATCGGAATCGAATTGATGCCCCAGAGTGACGAGGGCGAGGTGCGCGTCAGCGCCGAGATGGAAGTGGGAACCCGGCTTGCCGTCGTGGACAAGACCATGCGCATGATCGAGGACGTCGTCTCGCGCGAGGTTCCCGAGATCGAGAGCGTCGTGACCAGCATGGGAGGATCGGGCTGGCGCGGAGGCGGAGGGCACACCGGTAATCTCAGAATCTCCTTGAAGCCGCAGGCCGAGCGATCCCGCTCCAGCGAGGAAATCGCCGCCGATCTGCGCAACAAGCTGAGCGCCGTCCCAGGCGCCGTCATCAGAACACGCGCCGGCCAGGGCCTCTTCATGCTGAGACGCATGGGCGGCGGGGGTGAGCGAGTGGAGGTGGAAATCCGCGGCTACGATCTGGATGCCGCCGATGCCATCGCGCTCAGAGTCAAGGATATCATCGAGGAGGTTCCCGGCGTAACCGACGCGCAGATCAGCCGCGATATCGGCGCCCCGGAGCGCGTCATCACTGTCGACCGCGTAAAGGCTGAGGCGATGAAAATCGCCGTGCAGGACATCGCCGAAACGCTGCAGACGGTAATCTCAGGCAGAAACTCCGGCTATTACCGTGAGGCCGGCGACGAGTTCACCATCCGCGTCAAACTCAAAGAAGCCGAACAGCGCTCGCTGCGCGAGATACTCGAACTCACAATCTCCAACCAGGACGGACAGCCCGTCGTGCTTCGCAACATCGTGTCCTTCGATCCACGCACAGGTCCTGTGCAAATCGAGCGCAAGGATCAGGAGCGCCTCGTCACCGTCAGGGCCAATACCACCGGACGTGACATGGGTTCGATCCTCGATGACATCAGGCATGAATTGCAGCGGGTGCCCGTCCCCAGAGGCATGAGCATCAACTTCGGCGGCGACTACGAGGAGCAACAGGAGGCCTTTTTCGAGCTCGCCATCGGCCTCTTCCTCGCCCTGGTGCTTGTCTACATGGTGATGGCCTGCCTCTACGAATCTCTCCGCGATCCATTCGTCGTCATGTTCTCAGTTCCTCTCGCCATAATCGGTGTGATGCTCATGCTCTTCCTCACCAACACCACCTTCAACATGCAGTCGTTCATCGGATGCATCATGCTCGCAGGCATCGTCGTCAACAACGCAATCCTCCTCGTCGACTACACCAACCTGCTACGCCGCGAAGAGAAAATGGAGCTGCGCGAAGCGATCATGGAAGCCGGACGCCGGCGCCTCAGGCCCATCCTCATGACCGCCCTGACCACAATCATCGGCCTCATGCCGCTGGCCCTTGGGCTGGGCGAGGGCGGCGAAGCCCAGGCCCCGATGGCCCGCACCGTCATCGGCGGGCTCCTTAGCTCGACACTCATCACCCTCGTCGTCGTCCCCGTCGTCTACTCCATCTTCGAGCATGGCTTCCGGCGCAAACGCAAGCACGCCGAGGTAGCGGTCAGCACCCAGGATTCGTAAAACCGGCGAACCAAGGCACAATGGATTTATAGGATTTTTACGGCGGTGTAGTCGCCGGCGAAAGATGGCACTGATAACACCGGGATAGAAAACATCTGTCCCTACATCTCTGTGCCCTATCTGACGTCGTAACGATTGAACGCGAAAACAGCCGCGGAAATGAACACGATGATCACCAGCACCAGCACTCCCGCCGGCAGCGTTGCCTTGCCGACCCTGTCGTTGAGGTCGTCACCCCGGTAACTGAATTGGGGGAGTCCGGCAATTAAATCTTCGCGCGACGCGTTCGGATTCTCGCTCCACTTGGTGATTACCTGCCTGAAATACAGCTCGCCGAAGCGGTATGCCTCGTCGACGAATCCGCGATGGCTCCCCGGGCCCGTCCCTGCCAGGCTCATCACCGCCTGCTTGAAACAACCGTAAGGTGAAACCAGCGACGCAACACCGGAAATCTCCTCCTGCATCCTCGATTCTCGCGAGAACTCATTCTCCAAAGAAATATATCCCTCGCGGTTGTTGGTAGCCATGCTGAGATTGTTCCAGGTCGTGTACGGACCGTATTCTCTTTCAGATGTCCAGCCGTTCCTTTTGCAGGTTTCGACTAGCCGCATGTTATCTTCCACCAGTTTCCTCAGCCCGTTGTTCTCGACTACTCTAAGCTGCCGCTGCAGTTCGTGGGGCGGGGCAAGGGGAAGGAGGCTCGTCGCCGCTGCATTGGCTGCCTGAGGAAGGATGAAGCAGATCAGCCCCCAGACCCCGAGGCAGAGGAATAACGACGTGCTCTGGTTTTGCGTCAACGCCGAAATCGCGACACCGATTATTGTTATCGCCGCAATATATAGGGCGCTCAGGAGGAATAGCAGGGCAAGCGCGAGATAGTCTCCCGGCGCGAGATTTA
>CBFCZO010000124.1:0-10169 GCA_965602675.1 uncultured bacterium
TTGGAAACGATTCCCGGCAAGCAGATCGTGCGCATCTGCGGCCTGGTGCGCGGCAACACCGTGCGCGCCAAGCACATCGGCAAGGATATTTTCGCCGGGCTAAAGCAGATCGTCGGCGGCGAGATCAAGGGCTACACCGAGATGATGACCGAGTCGCGCGAGCAGGCTATCGAGCGGATGGTTGCTGAAGCCGAGGCGTTGGGCGCCAACGCCGTGGTCGGCATGAGGCTGGCTACAGCCGACGTGATGCAGTCGGCTTCCGAGGTGCTGGCTTACGGCACCGCCGTGGTGGTGTAAAGGTAAGCCGGGCTTTTACAGCCCGGCTTCCGTGGCTTTCGGTTTGTTGCTGCGATTCAGTCGAGCGACGTGAGGTAATCCTGGATGCCGCGGGCTGCCGTGCGGCCCGCGCCCATGGCGAGGATTACAGTCGCCGCGCCGGTGACGATGTCGCCGCCGGCGAACACACCCGGTTTGGAGAGGCTCATCATCGTCTCCTCGTTGACGTCGATGTAACCCCACTTGTTGAGCTGGAGATCGGGCGTGGTCTGGGCGATCAGCGGGTTGGCGTTAGTGCCGATTGCGACGCAGCAGACGTCGAGGTCGACCACGAAGTTGCTGCCCTCGATCGGCACGGGCCGGCGGCGTCCGCTGTCGTCGGGCTCGCCGAGCTTGCAGCGCATCATCTCGATGCCGGTCAGGCGGCCGTTCTCGCCGAGGAACTGCACAGGGCTGATCAGCAGCTCGAAGATGATCCCCTCTTCCTCGGCATGATGGATCTCCTCGTTACGAGCGGGCATCTCCTCGAGGCCGCGGCGGTAGAGGACGTAGCTCTTTTCGGCGCCCAGGCGCTTGGCGGTTCGGGCAACGTCCATCGCCGTATTGCCTCCGCCGATGACGCCGACTCTTTTGCCCACCAGAGTCGGTGTGTCATGAATGGGGAACTCGAAGCTGTGCATCAGGATGGCGCGCACGAGAAACTCGTTGGCGCTCATCACTCCCACGAGGTTTTCGCCCGGGATCCTGGCCATCTTCGGCGTGCCCGCGCCGGTGCCGATGAACACGGCGTCGAAGCCCTCCTCGTCCATCAGCTCGTCGATGGTGAAGAGTTTGCCGATGATTTGGTTGACGCGGATGTCGACGCCGATCTTGCGGATGTTGCCGATCTCGTAAGCCAGAATCGACTTCGGCAGGCGGAATTCGGGGATGCCGTAGATCAGCACGCCGCCGGGCGCGTGCAGCGCCTCGAAGATCACCACCTCGTGGCCCAGCTTGGCCAGGTCGGTGGCGGCGGTCAGGCCTGCGGGGCCGCTGCCGACGATGGCCACCTTGCGTCCGCTCTTCTCGATCTTCAGCGGTTCACCGGCTTTGCCGTGCTCGCGGTCGTAGTCGCTGACGAAGCGCTCGAGGTGGCCGATCGCCACCGCGTCGCCTTTCTTGGCGAGAACACAGCTGCCTTCGCACTGCTCCTCCTGGGGGCAGACGCGTCCGCAGACCGCGCCCAGCAGGTTGGTCTCCTTGATCACCGCGCTGGCGCCGAGGTAGTCGCGGTCGAGGATTTTCTGTATGAAACCGGGGATGTTGACCTCGACGGGGCAGCCGTCGATGCAAGTAGGTTTTTTGCACATCAGGCAACGGCTGGCTTCGGTGAGCGCCATTTCCTCGGTGAGGCCGAGGTTGACCTCGGTGAAGTAGTGGGAGCGGGCAACGGCATCCTGCTCGCGCATTTGCACGCGGAGGATCTTCATTCTGTCCTTGACCGATAGTGTTTTCTCATCAGCCATTGCGCTTTCCCTCCTGTTGCTCGTCCAGTTGGCACTCGTGACCCCAGCGCTCCAGGGCGTCCTGCTCGTACTTGCGGAAGGCGCTCAGACGAATCTTGAGGTCCTCGAAATCGACCTCGTGTGCATCGAACTCCGGCCCATCGACGCAGGCGAACTTGACCTGGCCGCCGACGGAGACGCGGCAGCCGCCGCACATGCCGGTGCCGTCGATCATGATCGGGTTGAGGCTGACGATAGTTTTAATCCCGTGCGGGCGAGTCAGCTCGGCTATAGCTTGCATCATCACCACGGGCCCGATGGCGACGACAACGTCGATTTTACGGCCCTCGTCGATCAGCTTCTTGAGGGCGTCGGTGACGAAGCCGTGGATGCCGTAGGAGCCGTCGTCAGTGGTGATGATCACCTCGTCGGATATACCGCGAATCTCGTCCTCGAGCAGCATCAGGTCCTTATTGCGCGCACCGATGATCGAGACTACCTCGTTGCCGGCCTGTTTCATGCCTTTGGCGATTGGGAAAGCTATGGCGATGCCGACACCGCCGCCGATGATGACGGCGGTACCGAAGTCCTCGATGTGCGTCGGCGATCCGAGAGGGCCGACCACGTCGTGAATGCTGTCGCCGACTTCCAGCCTATTGAGCATCTTGGTGGTTTTTCCGACACCCTGTACGATAAGCGTGATCGTGCCCGCATCGTTATCGGAATCTGCGATAGTAAGCGGCACCCGCTCTCCCGTGTCGGTGACCCTGATAATTACGAACTGCCCCGGCTTGCGCTTCCTTGCGATCAGAGGAGCCTCGACTTCGAAGCGGCAGATATCTGGTGCTAGTTCCGTTTTATTGTGGATCTTGAACAATCTGCCCTCCCTAGGAATTGTGAACAAAGGATCAATATTTTCAAAACCGGATTCTAACCCTGGGATTGGAAGCGGTCAACCCGCCAAGAGCGAATAAATGGCTAAAAATAGACAGGGATAAAGTCATTTTTCTTGAAATAGATCTGCGTCTACATTTGTATATCACTAACGGGAACATGAGGAGTCGCCGCCGGGGTGGCGGTGATCGAATCACCAGAGCGAGAGACTTATTATGAAATTATTCGTTCCGCGGGAAACCGCGCCCGGCGAGCACCGGGTAGCGGCCGTTCCCGAAACGGTTAAAAAACTTGTCGAGCTCGGCTTCGAGGTGCATGTTGAGAAAGGCGCAGGTGGCGGTTCCGGCTTCAGCGATGAGGCTTTTTCGGAGGCCGGTGCCAAGGTAGCCGAAGATCGAGCCGCCGCGCTCGCCGATGCCGACATCGTAACTATGCTGGACAAGCCGTCGCCCGAGGAAGCAGGGGCGATGAAGCAGGGTGCGCTGCTGATCGGCTTTATCGATCCGCTGAACAGTCACGATCTGGTCAACGCGCTTACCGGGGGCGGCGTCAGCGCAATCAGTATGGAGTTTCTGCCGCGCACGACGCTGGCTCAGAAAATGGATGCTCTCAGCTCGCAGGCTAATCTCGGCGGTTATGTTGCAGTGGTGCTTGCCGCTGAGCGGATGAATAAGATCTTCCCGATGATGATGACCCCCGCCGGCACGATCCCTCCTGCGCGCGTGTTCATTATCGGCGCCGGTGTTGCCGGCCTGCAAGCGATCGCGACGGCCAAGCGCCTCGGGGCGCGGGTGGAAGCGTTCGATACCCGCGACGTCGTCAGGGAGCAGGTGGAGTCGCTCGGCGGGAAGTTTGTTGTGGTGGACCTGGGCGAGACCGGGCAGACCAAGGACGGCTATGCCAAAGCCCTGACGGACGAGCAGATCGCCAAACAGCGCGAAGCGATGGCGAAGCACTGCGCCAACGCCGACGTGGTGATCACCACCGCGCAGGTGTTCGGCCGCAAGGCGCCGCTGATCGTCTCAGAGGAAATGGTCGCGGGCATGAAACCGGGCAGCGTAATCATCGACATGGCCGTCGAGACGGGCGGTAACGTCGCCGGCTCAAAGCTGAACGAGGAGGTGGTCACGCCCAACGGCGCGAAGATCATCGGCCTCGGCAAGCTGCCCAACCGCGTGGCGACGCATGCGAGCCTGATGTACGCCTCGAACCTCCTGGCACTCATCGATCATTTCTGGAACAAGGAAGGGAAGGTCCTCGAGTTGAATCTCGAGGACGAGATCATGAGCGGCGCCCTGGTGATCCACGGCGGCGAGGTTCGCAACGAAATGATCAAGGAAGCAATGCAGAAGTGAGGTTGTCATGACTATAGAGCTGCTTCTTTTTCTGCTTTTTGTATTGATGCTGGCGGTATTCCTCGGCTTTGAGCTCATCTCAAAAGTGCCGGCCACCCTCCACACTCCGCTGATGAGCGGGTCTAACGCAATATCGGGCATCACAATCGTCGCGGCGCTGATTAGCGCAGGCACCGGCATCGGCTGGCTGACGATCGTCCTCGGCACGGCCGCTGTGGCGTTGGCGACGATCAACGTCGTCGGCGGCTACCTGGTCACCGACCGCATGCTTTCGATGTTCAAGAAGAAATAAGCGGGGGTGAGGAGGCAATGATAAGTCAGGAACTTTTACCTCTGATTCAGCAGCCCGCCTATATGGTGGCGGTGGCGTTGTTTATCTTCGGTCTGAAGATGATGGGCTCGCCGGCCACCGCGCGGCGCGGCAACATGATGTCGGCAGTAGGCATGCTGCTGGCGATCGTGGCGACGCTGCTGGGTGTTGTCGAGTTTACATGGATATTGGTCGGATTCGTCATCGGCGCGCTCGTCGGCGCCTTCGCCGCCCGACTGGTTTCGATGACGCAGATGCCTGAGATGGTGGCCCTGTTCAACGGCTTCGGCGGCCTCGCCAGCCTGCTGGTCGGCCTCGCCGATTACCACCAGAAGCTCGGAATCGGCCTCGTGCCGACATACGACGCGGTGGTCATCAGCCTCGCGGTGCTTATCGGCGGCGTGACCTTCAGCGGCAGCATAGTCGCCTGGGGCAAGCTCTCTGGCGTGATGGGCGACAAAGCAATTGCGCTGCCGGGGCAGAACATCATCTCGTTCGTCATCATGGCGGCGGCGATCGCCAGCGCGGTGTTCTTCTTCATCAACCCCGCCGGCAACATCTGGGCGCTTTACGCGGTGGTTATAATCGCGCTGGTTCTCGGCGTCTTCGCCGTTAACGCCATCGGCGGCGGCGACATGCCGGTTGTTATCTCACTACTCAACTCTTACTCGGGCATGGCGGCAGCCGCGGCCGGTTTCGTAACCCAGAACCAGATGCTGATCGCCACCGGTGCGCTCGTGGGCGCCAGCGGCTTGATACTGACGGCGATCATGTGCAAGGCGATGAACCGCTCTCTGACCAACGTGCTGTTTAGCGCATTCGGCTCCACCGACACCACCACCGGCGGCAAGGGCGTCGAGGGCGAGGTCAAGCCGCTCAGCCCGCAGGATGCCTATTACGTGCTCGAGGCAGCTAGCAGCGTCGTCTTCGTGCCTGGTTACGGTATGGCCGTCGCCCAGGCGCAGCACGTGGTCAAGGAACTCGCCGGGCTGCTGGAAGAGAACGGCACCGAGGTCTACTACGCTATCCATCCTGTGGCGGGCCGTATGCCGGGCCACATGAACGTGCTGCTGGCCGAGGCCGACGTTTCATACGACAAACTCTACGAGATGGAGGCGATAAATCCGATCATGCCGAACATGGATGTTGCGGTGGTAATCGGCGCCAACGATGTCGTCAATCCCGCCGCGCGCCACGACGAGGGCAGCCCGATCTACGGCATGCCGATCATCGACGTGGACAAGGCGAAGACGACCTTCGTGCTCAAGCGCTCGATGGCCGCGGGCTTCGCGGGCATCCAGAACGAACTGTTTTTCTACCCCAACACGCGCATGGTTTTCGGCGACGCCAAACAGACATTCCAGGCGTTGATCGCAGCGTTCAAGGACTGAAATACGCCCCCCCTCTTGCCGCACGCGGAGCCCGGGAGTTGCTCCCGGGTTTTTTCATATGAAAAGTAAGGATTTTTTAATTCTGATGACCCGAAGTAAAAGTGAGCCTTAGCCCTCGGTGAAGCGGTAAACTTCTGTTTTGTACACCCCTTGATTTGAATCAGACAGAAACCGGGGAATAATTATCCTGCTCGACGGCCTCCATCAGCTGCTCATAGAAAGTCGGCTCGGCAGAGATGACCCGGTTCCAGTTTGTAATCAGCGGTTGCGACAGGGGGCCGCGTAGGTAGGCCTCGGATGCATGCTTGATAGCATAGGCGAAAGCGTCGACGGCCATGCCCTCGGTATGCCTGTCGAATATCAGCCCGTTGAGATCAGCAACGCTGTTGTATGTCTGCACGGCGTCCCGCGCTGAGCGCAGATAGGCGATTTCCAGCGTAGAGAAGAAGCTGGGCGACATTACCACCCCTTCCGTAGCGAGGTTGCGGATGATCGAGACGGCGATATCGATAGCCATCTTCATCAGTCCACTTTCGGGATCGTCGGCAGACAGGGACTGATGCTTGTGATCGTAGATGTCGCAGATGTCGACCTGGCAGACTTGGCGCGGATTAATCGTCCGGAAAATCTCAGCCAGGACTGTGATTTCAATGCCCCAGTCGTATGGGATGCTGAGGCTTTTAGCCAGGTCGATACTCATGCCGAACTCGCCTGCAAGAGGGTAGCGGAAGCTGCGGAGGAACTCCAGGAGGGGGTGATGCCCTACGATGCTGGTGAGGGCGTTGAGCAGGGGGATGACGAACAGGCGGACTACACGGCCGTTAAGGCGGTCGGAGAAGCGAGGGTAGTAGCCCTTGACGAATTCAAAGTCGAAGCGAGGATTCATAAGGGGGAAACAAAGCCTTGAGAGGAATTCCTCCGAATACGTGATGATGTCGCAGTCATGCAGGATAACCTGAGTTGTATGTTCGGAGGCGATTACATAACCGAGCGACATCCAGACTGCGCGCCCCTTACCCGGTTTCCCTGTTTCCAGCCCATTTCTCTCAGCAAGGTCGAACATTCTCTTTATGCGATCACCGTCGAGCCATACAAGCCTGGCGTGCTGAGGTAACTGGGCGATCCTCTCTTTTGACTTCTCGAACTGCTTCGCATCGGCACGGTCGAGCGCTATTACAATCTGGTTGAGGTATTCGACGTTGCACAGGACAGAGAGAATTCCGTCCATCGCCGCGGAGAAAAGGTCGGTATTAAGACTGGGCAGGAGCAAGGCGCTCGGATGCTGGCGGCTGTATTGCTTTAGCTCCTGATTGAGGCTTCCTACATCGCGGCTGCCGAGATTATGGAGTGTCCTAATTGTGCCGTACTGAATGAAGTCGGACATTTTCCTTCAAACCAGTCTCTTAAAGGTTTTAATAATCCGTCCCGTCGATCCTGATTCTCAGCAGGCCCTGCAAACGGGTAAGTTCAGCATTTCCGATCGGTTGTTAAACTCCTGATAATAGGGCAAATGTAGCATATACGGCTGGGCTTGGCAAAGGTGGCCGGGCGGCAAAGATCTCTTGATGAATGCGGATATTCGCGGCTCTGCGGATACCGGCCGCTGCCCAGGTCCGAGACTGCGCTCCTCGCTGTCCGGGTTGAACAGCTAAGGCGCCGGCACCTCCGTGGGCAATTTCTGCGGCTGCATCAGTTTGACTATCGGGAAGCCGCCGAAACCGCCGCCCCATTGGCGCGTCAGGTAGCGATCGAAAAGATTCCAGGTGATCAATCCGTCGTCACTTTCCGGCTCCAGCAGATAAGCGGCCAGTGTTCCCAGTGGCTGAGCTGTGCACACCACCCACGTGCCGGCGGGGATGTTTTCCTCGTTTTCTTCCCATGAACCTTTGACGGTGGTGAAATGGTGCCCTTGGTAAATGTACTCAGCGCTCTCGATACCCTCGATTTTATATCGGCTCACTTTCAGATTAGTCTCCCTTGTCAGCCTCTCGACAACGATTCCGTGTTCGCGCAGCTTGGCGACGGCGTCCTCCATGCCCCTCGGCAGGAAGTAGGCGTAAGCCATCGGCACCCAGGACGTCCCGACGAACTTGCCGTGGTGGGGGACTGTGTAGGTCTTTTCCACCTCAGTCGGGCGCAGGCGTTGGCGGCCGCGGTCGTCGGTGAAGGATTCGAATTCGTAGCTGAGAATTTCAAGCGGTTCCGGCAGGGCATCAATCTCCACCTTGTTGACGATACGGTCACGTTCGAGGTCGAGCCCTTGGCAGCGCTCGTAGGACCTGCCGTCGGCATTGGCGATCAGGGTCTTGATCTTATCCTTGTCTTCGGCGCAATGGTGAAGGATCGCCTCGAGAAAGCAGTAGTTGGATAGAACGCGCGTGCTGAACTCGGCGTAGGCATAGGTCTCGATCAGAATTGCCAGCCGGTTTCGCAGTCCAACGTAATTGGTGGTGTAGCGAGGATGGTGGGAAAAGGTCGACCAGCCTTTGGAGGGGTCGGTGCGGTCGGTGAAATTACCATAGGGGATGGACTCATAACCAAATACTGCCTTGAGCCTTTCGTCGGCCGCCTTGACCAGAACCTCAGCATTGTAGGCGAGCACATCGGGATCACCGCTGGGATTGTATGCCGGGGCGTAGGTGATCGGTTCGCGGTGGAAGGAGCCGTTTGTGGTGTGGCAGTCGACCAACACGGCGGGATTCCACTCGCTCAGCAGCCTCACCACTCCACGGGCTTCGGGGCTCTCGAGCTTCATCCAGTCGCGGTTGATGTCGAAATTCTGGAAAGTGTATCGCAAGCCGACGCCCTTCTCGGGTCCGCCCTGATACCTTCGGTGCTCCGGGCTGATCTGGTCGTTGCCCTCGGTGTTGAGGTTCGGGACTATCAGGATGACCAGGTCGTCGAGGAGAGGGGAGAAGTCGCCAAGCAGGATGTCGCGGGCAAGCATCAGCGTTGCCTCCTTGCCCTCGACTTCGCCTGCGTGGATGTTGGCTTGGATGTATACGCAAAGGCGGTTGTCTCCGATCAAATCGGATGGTTTGGAAGGGACGGGCTTACCCAGTATCAGCAACGGGATGGGGTTGCCGCTTATACTGCGGCCGATCCATTCCAGTCTGACCGCATCGCTGCGGGAGGCAAGCTCACGGGCGAAGGCGATGACGTCGGCGTTGCGGGAGGTTTCCGTGTAACCCGATTTCTCTGCAACGGTTTGAAGCTCTTTGTCAGCTATACTCATCGAGTTGAATAAAATAAGAGAAAAAACCAACAGTGCGGCCGAAGACCTCAGTTTCATAACGCACTCCTCCTGAAGTTTCGCTCGCGAGGGTGTACTATATAGATCGCGGGCGGACAGTACTTTATTGATGCTCCACTTCTTTTCCCAGTATCAGCCTTTCATGGAGGGCTGCCGTGTACTCTGGAGTGGAGCCGCAACATGTTCCTATGATGTTAAGCCCCCGCTCGACCCATCCTTCCGCTTTTGCAGCATACTCGTTCGCGGAAATGTCGTTCTTGCCTTTGACGTGTTCTTTGCTGCCGGGAACGCCCATGTGCGCATAAGCTCCGACCGGCCGGTTCGTCAACGATCTCAGGGTGGGGAGCGCCCTATCCATAACATCCGTAGGGCAGCAGTTGAGAGAGATGGCCAGCGGTTGCAGCGGCTCGACGGCGTGCACCGCAGTGTCGATAGTCTCGCCGGAGATGATGTGACGGGCGTCAGAGGGCACGAAACTGATAATTGCCGGGATGCCGGCGGTTTTTGCGGCGCGCAGAGCGATTACCGCTTCGCGCACAGTCACCATGGTCTCAACGGCGATGAGCTCCGCTCCTGCGAGCGCCTGGCGGACGGCGTGTTCCTCGTGCTCGCGCTCCAGTTCAGTATCCGAAAGGCTATCCGAAGAGTTTCTGCTGCCCAATAGTGGAGAGAGACAGCCGGTCGGGACAACCCTCTCCTGTGCGTTTTCCGTCTCGATTGCCTGCAGCAGGAGCGAGACGGCCAGGTCGGGGAGTTCATCCGCGAGGTTGCCATATCCGGCTTGTGCGAGTGTTACCCGCGCTGTGCGGAATGTGTTGGCAATCAGGATTTCAGCCCCAGCGCGAATGTAATCAGCATGAATCTCGCGCACCAGATCAGGACTATCCAGCAACGCTTGTGCCGACCATAACGGCTCAGAGAAATTTGCTCCGCGTCGTGCCAGCTCAGTGCCGGTGGCGCCTCCGGTCAGTACTACCCTGCCGGCCTCGAGTTTCGATAAAACGGTGTCCAGTGCTTTCACTCAACGCTCTTTTTCGTAAGTAGTGTCCTGTTAGATCTGAACTAATATGCCGTGTTGGAAAGCGCCGCGCAAGTAGAATAGCGCTTCCGGGTCAATCTCGAGCGCTTGCACCTGCGTTTTCGAACAACGAGGCGATATCGTTGACGACAAGTTGCGCGTCGCAGGCCACGATGTCAGCCCAGCGA
>CBFCZO010000125.1:0-10004 GCA_965602675.1 uncultured bacterium
TCGCAAATCGAAGGAGTCCTGTTGGCTTCAGGCATCCGGGAAGATCTGCTTCACGGCGATTACCCAGAACAATGTTCGGTTGTCCGGGTAATCCGAAATGTCGGCCTTGATCACTTCCAGGCCGTGCAACTTTGCGGCGTACTCGCTCGCGATTGCCGCCTGGTACGGCAGGCCGTCGCTCTTGACCTTCAGCACGGCATCTGCAGTGTCGGTGAAAGACAAGCACTCAACGTCTTCCCGCGATTTCAAGAATCTGACACATTAGCGCAATGCGACGGGGTGAGAATATATCCTGCGGATTCTGTTAATCGGCGTCCCAGCGAGGCCGACGAGGCAGTGCTCGATGATGAGATTTTCCTCTCCCACCACGTAAAACCCGCTGTTTTGAAGGAGTTGGTAAACCTCGTGGATGCTGCCGGCGATGGAGTTGTGTATCGGCAATACCACCCTGTCCACCTCACTCCCTGCCAGCCGTTCCAGCACTTCGGAGAATGTCTCGCAGCCGAAGCATGACTCCAGATTCTTAAAATGCCGACGGCTTGCCATCCAGGAATAAGATCCCGGTGAACCCTGGTATGAAACCGCCCTGACCCGCGCGGCGTCCGGATCCCGGCACTCCATCCGGCGATCGGCCTGCACGCGCCGCGAATGACTGATTATTTCGCGCAGCAAGCGCTCGACGAACTTGATATCCAGCCTCAGTTCTTCCGCCTTCTCGACAATACGGCCGATTACCAGGCGTTCGCGCTCAGCGCTGAAGATCACCAGTCCGCGGCGCTCCTTTTCATGGAATACCTGCTCGATTAGCCCCATACGGCGCGCGAGGGCGCCCAGTATCTCGGCATCCGCCTTGTCGATTTCACTTCGCTGCGTTTCCAGCTTCTCCATCAGCCACCTCAAAAAAATCCCACCAACCATGAAGGCTGATGGGATTCCCTGTCCTTTCTTCGCGGTAGTTTACATACCCGCATCGCCTCCACTCACCGGCATATGCCCGGTAAAGTAATAAAAGATGTAGAATCTGCGAGTTTTCCCGTTACTCATCGACAACTCCAAGTGGCAACATTAAATGAGGAACGCTCCAGCCGTCTAACATTATCTGCCGTTTCTAGCGCTGCGACATCGCCCCCGGTCCCGGATACGGTAGACGAATCACGCCGAAATGGAGATTTTTGCGTCATTAGAACTGCAAGAGATCGATTAGTTAGGACTTAACGTTATTTTAGCATGCTGGTTTAAAGCCTAATGCGCAATATTCGTTATTATTGTTGACAAATCCTTTGGGTGGGCACGAAGATAGAATAGATTTAGTAGTTAATACTACTTGTTTCCAGCCCAAACGTTCACTAGCAGAAGCAGGGGTGACTCCCGTCTTAAAGTGAGGGCGTTGCCTGAAAGGGGGCAGAGCAATGCTTAACGGGCGTGTTATCTCTTCAAGAATTGTCCTTATCTCTATTACCTTCATAATCGCGATGTCTGCAGGAAATATCCAACAATCTTCGCTGGCATTAACTGATTCCTGCGGTAACAATGGGAACTCGGGTCTCTCCAGATTACTATTGGTTTCATCCGCGCTGAAGGATCATGAGATCCTGGAGCAGGCGGCGCGACCAAGTGTAGTTGTCACCCCGTATGAAGCCGGCAATACTACTTTGGGAGAGCTCCTCCAACTGGCAAGAACAAGCCTTGGCGGCCGGCAGGTCGAGTCAATCGGCATCGTCACTCACGATTACGGGGAGGCCAAGTTCCATCTTGCGGGCGACCAAACTGTCAGCCTCGTCTCGACACTGAATTCTCAGCAACAGAGGGATTTTTGGAAAAGCCTGGGTTCTCTGCTCATCGAAGGCGGCAGGATCGACCTCTTTCCCTGCAAGCTCGCAGCGGGTGAAATTGGGGAGTTGCTTGTCGCCGAGTTGGAAAAAGCTGCGGGGGTGAACGTCGCCGCGTCCACTGATTTAACCGGAAATGAAATGTGCGGCGGCGATTGGATCCTGGAAACCGACGGTGTCGACCTGGAAGAGGCTTATTTTGATTCCGCCGATCTTGCCCTGTTCGCGACTCTGCTTGTTACACAGGATCAGAAGCTGATCGCCTCGGATGCGGCGGATTCGGACCAAATGGGGCATTCGATCTCAATCTCCGGCGATCTGGCGATTGTGGGCGCGCCGTACGCTGACGTCGGTGGGCAAAGCTATGCCGGCGCGGCATATGTATTCCGTAATGTCAGCGGGACATGGACGCAGGAAGCCAAGCTGGTTGATCCCACTCCATCGCTGGGCGCTAATTTCGGCCGGGGAGTATCCATATCAGGCAATTATGCCGCAGTCGGCGCTCCCTCTGATCAATGGCAAGATATTGATCCTGATTCGAACAGGGGTGGAGTCGTCCGTATTTTCCTGCGCGATGCCGGAGGAAGTTGGAGCCAGGTGAAGCACTTGAGTGCTCCAAGTATCTCGATTGGAGATTATTACGGTTACTCAGTATGTCTTGACGGGGACAACCTGATTGTGGGTGCCTATGGCAGATTCGGTCCAGGCACAATACATTTCTACAACCGCAACCAGGGCGGGGCGGATACCTGGGGCCCTGTTAACGACTTTACCGCACCCAGCGGCGGTTCGGAGGCCGAGTTCGGCTTTTCTGTATGCATCAAGGGCAATTATGCCGTTGTCGGTTCCCGCTCTGCTGATGTTGGATCGGATTCCAATGCCGGGTCGGCCTCTATTTACCAGTTAAGCGGAGGAGTATGGAGCCGGATGACCACAATAACGGCTCCCGATCCCGGGGTGGATGTTTTCTTCGGCGATGCAGTAGCGGTCGACGGTAGCTACGTTGTCGTCGGTGCTCCGCGAGCCTGCGAGTCGGGAGGTGACGATTCCAAGGGAGCCGCCTATGTCTTCTACAACAACAGCGGAACGTGGGAGCAGGTGGCCAAACTTACGAATCAGTATCCGGACAACGTGGGCCTCAGCTTGGGTGAATCGGTCGCCATCAGCGGAAACTACGTCGTTGTCGGAGGGCCTTACAATTCGCCCGATGACTGTGCCTACGTATACCGCAATGACAGCGGCACCTGGAGCAAAATAGCCCAACTGCTGCCTTCCGATGATCCAACTGAGGGCAGCAATCTGGGAGATGCGGTCGCCGTCACCGATAGCTGGGTATTTGTAAGCAGCGTATTCAGCGATGACGGGTTGTCAAACAACGGCGCAGCATATGTCTATGCGTTGAACGATCCGCCGGTGGCCTCGGGCGTGTCCATCTCGGGAAACAGCTATATCGGCACAACCCTGTCAGCCAACTATACCTACAGCGATGACGAGAGCGATCCCGAAGGCAGCACCACAATTGAGTGGCATCGCGCTGATAATGCTTCAGGAGGGGGAAGCTGGTATTTGACCACCGGTGGTTCCTATACCATACCTGCATCGCTCTTGGGTAAGTACATACAGGTAAGGGTGACTCCGAAGGCCTCTTCCGGCTGGTCCCCGGGCGCAAAAGTATCGTCGAGTTGGATCGGGCCGGTGACTTATCCGCCCACCGCACCGAGTGTCAGCAATGCCGCTCCGGCAAGCGTCACCAACAACAGCGCTGTCGTGGGCGGCGACGTCACCTCCGACGGTGGAATGCCGGTCAACGACAGAGGTATCGTGTGGAGCACGACTGTCACCAGCCCCACGCTCGCCACCGGTACCAAGCTGCAGATTGGCAGCGGAACAGGTGCATTTTCAACAACCATGGGCAGCCTGTCGCCGAACACCACCTATTACTACAGGGCATATGCAACCAACGCAATCGGCACAAGTTATGGCAGCGGCAGTCAAAGCTTCACCACCTACGCCGACACTTACACGATCAGCGGTACGGTGAGCGACGGCTCAAATCCGCTCTCCGGTGTGACAGTGACGTTCAGTTACAGCGGCAGCACGGAAACCACCGTCGCGGGCTACTATAGCCACACGGTTCCCTACAACACTACGACCAATGTCACACCGAGCAAGACCGGCTATCACTTCACTCCCGCAAGCACTTCATTATCGAACATTAATTCGAACCGGACAGCCGACTTCACCGGGGCGCTCGACACCTTCACCATCAGCGGCACAATAACCGACGGCGTCAACCCGCTTGTGGGTGTGACGCTGAGTTCTTCGCCTGACGTCGGAACGGAAACCACGAATGCATCCGGGAATTACAGCTTTACCGTGACCTACGGCACCTCGACCACCATAACGCCGGGCAAGACCGCATACACCTTCACGCCTCCCACCCGGGTCTTCACAAGCGTGGCGGCGAACCAGACCCAGAACTTCATCGCTACATTGATAACCTATGCGATAACTGTCACCCAGACCGCTAACGGGACAATAAGCCCCGGAACGACATCGGTGGTCTACGACCAGAATCAAGCATTCGACGTCACACCCGACACCAACTATCACGTGACGAGCGTGACCGTCGACGGCTCTGCCGTTGCGCTCGATGGCTCTAAGATAACAGACAACGGCGATGGTTCGTTCACCTATACCTTCGAAAACGTTTTGGCGACTCACACGATCACGGCAGCCTACGAGCGTGATAAGGGATCGCTTCAGGTCACTACCGTCCCGGACACCGGTCAGTGGCGGCGGGTCGGGACGGGCACCTGGAATGCAAGCGGCTACACCGAGAGCGACCTGGACACGGGTGACTATGAGGTGGAATTCAGCGATCTGCCGGATTACGACAAGCCCGGGAACGTGACTATTAGCGTCGAGCGGGACACCGTGGCCACCGCGACCGGCACTTACACCAGGCACGTCGGCTCTCTGAAGGTCATGCTTGCGCCGGTAAGGGCGGTGATGTCAGGGGCAAGGTGGCGAATTGTGGGAGAGCCGACCTGGCGCACCGGTGGTACTACCGTGGCGTCAATTCTGACAGGCACGGTTGAGATCGAATTCCTCACAATCATCGGTTGGAATAAACCTTCAAACCACGCTGTGCAGATCGTCAAGGACGCAACAACTGTTAGCCAGGATTGGTATACGCCCAGCGCCTCCGCGGTACCGGTGATTCACTTCTTCTCCGCGGTCCCGGAGGTCGCGGCCAACGGCGACAGCTTTGTGCTCAAATGGATGGTAGATAACGGCGAGGACGTCGGCATCGTCGGCGTCGCAACCGGACTGGCTAACCAGGGCCAGTTGGTGGTGAAACCCGCGAATAACACGGTTTACTCTCTCACTGCCTCCAACTACGCCGGAACTGCCACGGGAACGGCGGCGGTGCGAGTCATCAAGAAGCCGCGAATCCTCTGGTTCAATTCATGCAATCCGCCGGGCGAGCCGGTCAACGCCGGCTGCGCATCCTCCCTCAGCTGGGGAATCGAGGGCGCAACCAAGGTCACGATAACCAGGAAAGGGGCATCCGCCGATTCGGCGGCCCTGGTCGACTGCGAGTGCGGCTCACTGTCCGTTACCCCCGGCAAGACGGCAAAGTATGTCTTGCGTGCCGAGAACGCTGCGGGTCTCGTGACAGCCGAGGCGATTGTCGAGGTGACCTGTTGCCCGGCTATCATCGGTTTCTCCAGCTCGGCCCTGTCTATTGTCGCGGGCGACAAGGTTACGCTGTCCTGGCAGATCGACGGAGAGGTGGAAAATCTGAGCATGAGCCCGGCCGTCAATGGCTCCCTGAAGTTGAAGGGTGGCAAGGGGCACATCACTGTCAAGCCGGACAAGACGACGGTCTTCAAGCTCACCGCGTCCAACAACTTCGGCAACGACAATGTGTCGCTGAAGGTGAAAGTTGTCGAAGCTAAAGCCTCGACGGACCTTTCGGCCATCATCAGTTCTACGAATCCTCCCGCACTTTCGGGCAATTACCTGGAAGGCTGCGTGGTACCCGTGGACGTCATGGTCGAGAATCTCGGCAACGCGACCGCGCGCAAGTTCGACATTCGCCTGCTTCGCGGCAAAGTTGAAGTCGACAGGACGACGATCAGAAAGCTAAGCGCCGATTCCTCCAGGCTTGTTACCTTCAACTACATTCCGATTCGGCCGGGCGTTCACAAACTTGTTGCGGAGGTTGATCCCGACGGCATGCTGCCTGATCCCGACAGGTCCAACAACCTCGACAAAAAGGCCATTAAGGTTGGAGCGGTCTATGGTGTCGACCTCGTCGTCAGCGGTATCAGAGTGCAGAAGGCTCCTGATGGCGAGAAGAAGGGTGTAATAACCGTTAGCATGACCGTCACCAACGTCGGCAACGTCGCCGCCGGAGCATTCCAATATCGCGTTCACGTCGGGCAGAGTGCAGCCATCGATAAAAGCACGACATTTGTTAACGCGCATCTTGAGAAGCTCTCTGCGGGCGAGTCGGTCGTAATAACGGAAAACCTTGTCCTGGGGAAGAAACTCATGAAACAGTTCTATCTCACAGGCCTGGTGGAATATTACGACGCCTTGCCGGAATCCGATGAGAGCAACAACCTGCTAACCACGAGATACTATTGGAAGAATCTGCCTTAGACAGAACTGACAAGCAGCACCAAGACCGGCCGGGGAGGCTGACCAAGCTTCTCCGGCCTTTTCTGTAGGATATTTTATTCTTTGTGAGCCGGGCCGCCGGCGAGTTTGGCCTTTCCGTTCTCTCTTTGAATGGCAAATGCCACTCAAACGATCCATCCAATCAAGGAGATCTGGTTCAACGACGCATTCCCCTGGAAGACCGATGCCAACGCTTCCGGCATCGACATCGAGACCGTCGCGCTGCACGAGAACGGCCACGCTTTCGAGCTGGGCCACTTCGGCGCGATCTTCGTTACCGAGAAGAACAATAAACTGCATTTCGCCCCGCGAGCCGTGATGAACGCAGCCTACGCCGGCGTCCTGCGCCGCCTGCTGGGCACCGACAAGGGCGCCTTCTGCATGGTCTGGGCCAACTGGCCGAGGGCCTGGTAGGTTTGATTAAGACGAATTAATCGCTGGTGATCACGCGGAATTGCCGGCTTCGCGCTTCACCACCGGCTTCTTGATCATGTAGAAAATCACGGGGTAGACGAGTAACTCGAGCACGAAGCTGGTCAGAAGGCCCCCCATCATCGGCACGGCCAGGCGGCGCATCGTATCGGCCCCCGCGCCGCTCGCCAGCACCAAAGGCAGCAGCCCAAAGAAGGTGGTCATTACCGTCATCGTCTTCGGCCGGATTCTCTTCACGGCACCGTGGTGCACGGCGAACCAGAGGTCGTTTGCGTCGCGCATGCGCCCCTCGCGCTTGAAGCGGTCGAAGCTGTTGTCGAGGAACAGCAGCATCACTAGGCTCGTCTCCGCGTCGAGCCCAGCCAGCGCGATGATCCCGATCCACACCGCCAGCGAGAGATCGAAGCCGTAGAAATAGACCATCCAGATCGCGCCCGCCACGCTGAACGACAGCGTGACGACGATGAGCATGGTACGGATCCAACTCCGCGTGGCCAGGTAGAGAAGGAAGAGGATGGCCGTGAAGGCGACGGGGACGATGATGATCAGACTGCGGTTGGCGGCCTCCATATACTCAAATTGCCCCGACCAGACGACACTGTAGCCCTGAGGCAGATCGACGCCGTCGCGCACTGCCTGCTTCGCGCGCTCGACGAAACTACCGATGTCCAGGTCCTTGATGTCGATGTAAACCCAGCTCGTCAACCGCGCGTTCTCGCTGCGGATCATCGGCGGGCCCTTCTTGATCTCGAAGTCGGCCAACTGCGCCAGCGGTATCTGAGCGCCCGAAGGCGTGGCGACGAGTGTATCGCCCAGGGCGGGGATATCGTCGCGCAGCTCGCGGGGGTACCTGATATTGACCGGATAGCGCTCGCGCCCTTCGATCGTGAAGGTGACATTCATGCCGCCCAGCGCGGTCATCACCACCTCCTGCACATCGGCAACCGTCAGGCCGTAGCGGGCGATGCGGTCGCGACTGACCACGATGTCGACGTAGTTGCCGCCGATGCTCCTGTCCGCCGTCACCGACGCCGTGTAGGGTTTGACGCGCGCGTCCGTCTTGAACACCTGCACCACTCGGTCGCTCAGTTGCGCGAGAGTCTCCAGGTCCGGCCCGAGGATCTTGATCCCTACGGCGCTCTTGATGCCGGTGGAGAGCATGTCGATACGCGTTTTGATCGGCATCGATCCGCGCGTCAGCGCACCGGTCAGCCCCGGGATGCGCAGCACGTCGTTGATGCCTGGTTTGTGGCTGCCGTCCGGCAGGTCGTAGCCGTCGGTCAATTCCTTGATCGTGATCGGGCGCGTCCCGCCGCCGAAGCCAAGGAAACCTTCCACAGGCACCTGCCGCCACTTCGACTTGTCCCGCTCCAATTGAATTGTCGTCTCGATCATTGTCAGCGGTGCGGGGTCGGTGGCCGTGTCCGCCCGCCCGATCTTGCCCATCACGCTGACAACCTCCGGGAACTGCCTGATCAGCCTGTCGGTCTGCTGCAGCAGCTCGCGCGCCTTCGTGATGCTCAGGCCGGGATCCGTGGTCGGCATGTAGAGCAGGTCGCCCTCCTCCAGCGGCGGCATGAATTCGCTGCCCAACTGAGACAGCGGCAGCAGCGTCACCAGCACGAAAGCGATCGAGCCGATAATGATCAGCCAGCGGTACTGCATCGCGAAAATAAAGAAGGGATTGTAGATCTTCTCCAGCACGATCGAGAGCGGATTGCGCTCCTCGCCGAGAATCTTCTGCGGCAGAATTACGATTGCGCTCAGAAGCAGCCAGCCGCCGACCAGCCACCAACGAATATCATTGAAAGTGGGCAGCGGAACAAATGCCAGGATTACAGCCGGTAGAATGATTACTGCGCCGTAAACGGCCAGCCTCACGGCCGGCGGCCAACGCCGGGGCAGCATCCTTTCGCGGATGAAGTAAAACATCAGCGCTGGGATGAGGGTTATCGCCAGGATCGCGGCGACGCCTATCGCAAAGGTCTTGGTGAAAGCCAACGGCTTGAACAGGCGCCCCGCCTGCTCTCCCAGTGCGAACACCGGCAGGAAGGAGACGGTGATGATCAGCAGGCTGAAAAAGAGCGTCGGCCCGACTTCCACCGCCGCCTCGGCAATCACCTGCGCATGCGACCGTGGCTTGCCGCCGGCTTCGACGCGTTTCTTCTCGCGCTGCAGGTGGTCGTGGGCATTCTCCACCATGATGATCGACGAGTCGACCATCACCCCTATGGCGATGGCAATCCCACCGAGGCTCATGATGTTGGCGTTGAGGCCCAGCAGGTGCATGATCAGCAGGCTGCCCAAAACTCCCGACGGCAGCACCACTATCGCCACCAAGGCGCTGCGAGCGTGGATCAGGAACAGGATCGTCACCAGGGCGACGATCAGCATCTCTTCCGTCAGAGCCCTCGTCAGCGTCTCGATCGAGCGGTCGATCAGGTCGCTGCGGTCGTAGGCGGTGACGATGTCCACCCCAGGCGGCAACCCCCGTTCCAACTCGTCCAGCCGCTCGCGCACGCTGCCGATCGTCGTGCGAGCGTTCTCTCCGAAGCGCATCACGATGATCCCGCCGACACTCTCGCCCTCGCCGTTCCATTCTGCGATGCCGCGGCGGATCTCCGGGCCCGTGCTCACATTCGCAACGTCGCGCAGGTAAATCGGCGTGCCCTGTGCCGTTGCGCCCAGGGAGGTTCGCCGCAAGTCCTCGAGCACCGTCTCGGTGCGCATCCGCTCCAGGTCGACGGCACTCGCCCGCGCCTCCGCAATCTCCGCGTCGGTCAGCGTGCCGAGGTAGCCGACACCGCGCACCATGTACTCCGTCTCGCTGATCTCCAGCAGCCTTCCGCCAACGTCGAGATTCGAGCGCTGAATGCGCCGCTTCACCTCCTGCAGCGGAAGCCCGTAAGCGCGCAGCCTCACCGGGTCCACCGTGATCTGGTACTGCTTCACGAAGCCGCCCACCGGCGCTACTTCGCTCACTCCGTCCACGGCGCTCAGCTCATAGTTGAGATACCAATCCTGGATACTGCGCAGCTCGGCGAGATCGAT
>CBFCZO010000126.1:0-9892 GCA_965602675.1 uncultured bacterium
CGGGAGCGATCAGCCTGAAGAGGAAGCGCTTGAGGCCTGAGCGCAGCCCTCCCTTTGGAGATTTCAGGATTTCCCGGTCGCTGCGCTTGATCAGGTTTTCGAGGCTGTCGAAATGTTCTCCGAGCGAAAGGCGCCGCCGGCGGTCTTCCTCGAGACCCCGGACGAAATCCTCGTCAACTATCCTCTTGCTCAACCATCCCCCCTCGAATGCAAACTAAACAGGGCGGCCCACCGATGTGTAATGGAAGCCCATTTCCTTCATCTTGGCGGAATCATAGATATTGCGAAGGTCGACCACGACGGGCGACTTGAGTTGCTGCTTGAGCTTGTCGAGGTCCAGGTTGCGGAACTGCGGCCATTCGGTAATGAATACGAGCGCATCGCATCCCTCCGCAACGTCGTAGGGATCGGTGAAATACTCGACGCCCTTGAGATACCTGGCCGCTTCTTCCATTGCGGCGGGATCGTAGGCACGGATCTTCGCGCCCATCTTTTGCATGTTTTCGATGATCTTCAGGCTGGGTGACTCGCGCATATCGTCGGTGTTGGGCTTGAAGGCCAGGCCCAGGAATCCGACGGTCGTTCCCTCGACTTTGCCTCCCATGTGATTGACGATCTTGGTAGTCATCTTTTCCTTGCGATTTTCGTTGACTCTGATCACCGCCTCGACAATCTCGAGCTCGTAGTCGTGTTCCCGGGCGATGTGAGTGATGGCCCTTGTATCCTTTGGGAAGCAGCTGCCGCCGTAGCCCGGGCCAGGGTGGAGGAATTTCGGTCCGATCCTGCCGTCGAGCCCCATGCCCCTGGCTACCAGGTGGACATCGGCGCCGGTCAGCTCGCAGAGGTCGGCGATCTCGTTGATGAAGCTAACTTTTGTGGCGAGGAAGGCGTTGGAGGCGTATTTGATCATCTCGGAGGTCTCGACGTTGGTGATCACGAACGGCGTCTCGAGCAGGTAGAGTGGTTTATAGAGGTCCTTCATGATGGCGGCCGCCTGGTCGGAGTTGGCGCCGATAACCACGCGGTCAGGACGCATGAAGTCGTTAATCGCCGAGCCTTCGCGGAGGAACTCGGGATTTGAGACGATGTCGAAATTGCACGGCGTTTTCTGTTCCCTCTCGATGATCTTGCGGATACGCTCGCCGGTGCCCACGGGCACGGTGCTTTTGGTGACGACCACTTTGTAGCCGTCCATGTTTTGCGCGATCTCGCGCGCCACCTCGTCGACGTAGCTGAGATCGGCCGTGCCGTCTTTTTTGGAGGGTGTACCCACCGCGATGAAAACCACCAGTGCGCCGTGTATGGCCTCGGACAGATTAGTGGTGAATTCGAGCCTGCCCTCCCGCATGTTCTTGCGCACCAGCTCTTCGAGGCCGGGCTCGTAGATCGGCATTTCCCCATTGTTCAGCTTTTTGATCTTGCTACTCTCTTTATCCACGCAGGTTACATGCAGGCCGAACTCGGCGAAACAGGTCCCTGTGACCAGTCCGACGTAACCGGTGCCGACGACACTGATGTTCACGGTGCTCCCCTTTCTATTGTTTTTCCATTTATCAACCCGGCCGGTCGCCCGGCCTGAGGGGTTAGCCGATTCTATAGAATGAGATGCCGGTGATCAAGCTCCGCAAAAGTTGGCGATCAGGCGTGTTGCGCCCGCATAACAGCGCACTTATAATCGAAAAACCGATGAGCAGCCCTGCGAGAGAAGCGGGGGACCGGTAACGATAACAGCTAACCGCAAGCGAGGATGGTCAGATGATCAATATCGGAATAAACGGATTCGGGCGTATCGGGAGGATGGCCTTCCGGTCTGCGTACAAGGATCCCGAGATCAACTTCGTGGCAGTGAATGATCTTCTCGAGGTGGAGCAGCTAGCCTACCTGCTGCGTTATGACACGGTGAACGGCCGCTTCGGCGGGACTGTCGAGGTGAAAGACGGCAGCCTCGTTGTGGACGGAAAGGCCCTCAAGATAATCAGCGAAAAGAACCCGGCCGACCTGCCGTGGGCGGATCTCGGCGTTGAGGTTGTGATCGAGAGCACCGGCCTTTTCCTGGCGCCCGATATGGCGAAGTTGCACCTCGATGCCGGGGCCAAGAAGGTCCTGCTCTCGGCGCCGTCGAAGGGCGATGTGAAGACGGTGGTGATCGGGGTCAACGACGACAGCCTCACTCCCGGCGACAACATCATTTCCAACGCTTCGTGCACGACAAACTGCCTGGCACCGCTGGTGAAGGTGCTCGATGACAATCTCGGCATCGAGAGCGGTTTGATGACCACGGTGCACGCTTACACGGCGGGGCAGGCAATCGTCGACGGTCCGAGCAAGAAGTGGAAGGCGCGCAGGGGCCGCGCGGCGGCGGCAAACATCGTCCCCACCACCACCGGCGCCGCCAAGGCGGTAGGCAAGGTTCTGCCGCACCTGGAAGGCAAGCTCGACGGCATGGCGTTGCGCGTGCCGGTGCCGAACGGCTCGATCACCGATTTTGTTTGCCAGGTCAAGCGTGCAACGACTGCTGAGGAGATCAACGGCTTCTTCCGCCAGGCCGCGAACGGCCCGATGAAGGGAGTCTTGGAGTATGCGGAGGATCCTATCGTCTCCGCGGACATACTGGGCAATCCCCACTCCTCGATCTTCGACAGCCTCTCGACGAAAGCGCTCGGCAACCTGGTCAAGGTGGTCTCGTGGTACGACAACGAGTGGGGCTACTCCTGCCGGATGATCGATCTGGCCAAGAAGGTCGCCGGCTAGGGATTACGGTAGCGGGAGCACTAAAAAGAGATGGAACGCCGACCCGAAAACATCTTGGTCGTCGACGACGAGGCCGGCATCAGGGACGCGATCGGCGATTTCCTGGCCGCGAAGAATTTCCCCTGCGAATGCGTTGCGAATGCGGAGTCGGCTCTCCACGCGCTGGAAGGCCGGCTCTTCGATATTGTGATCACCGACATGAAAATGCCGGGGATGGGTGGAATCGTTCTTTCAAAGCGAATCAAGGATGTCTCTCCCGATACCAGCATTATCATCATTACCGCCCACGGCAACATACCCAGCGCTCTTGAGGCGATACAGTTTGGGGCGGAGGACTACATTCTCAAGCCGTTCAACATCAAGGCGCTCGAGCACTCGATTGCCAAGGTGATCGAGAAGAAACGACTTCAGCGGCAGAACATAACCTACCAGCAGGAACTCGAGCACAAGGTGGAGGAGCGTGCGGAAGAAATTCGGCAGACGTCGATAGATATCGGGCAGACGTTTTTCAAAACGATTCACATTTTCGGCAACGCTCTGGAGAGCCGCGAGCGCTACCTGAATGGAAGGACCGAGAGGATTACGCTTCTCGCGTATCACACGGCCGTTGAAATGGGTTGGGATCAGAAGGATCTGGCGCAGTTGCTGCTTGGTGCGCCGGTATCCGACATCGGGAAGCTAGCGTTGGGGGAGGACCTGCTCTACAAGGTAACTCCGCTGACCGATAAAGAGGCGTTGCTGATCCGCAGCCATGTCGAGGAAGGGCTTGACATCGTTTCCAACCTTGCTCACTTCCGTAACGTTTCTGCAATCATTCACTTTCACCACGAGCGCATGGACGGCTCTGGCTATCCCCTTGGCCTGAAGGGCGATTCCATCCCCGAGCCGGCCCGCCTGGTGGCTATCTGCGACTCCTTCGATGCGATGACCCACAGCAGGCCCTGGAGGCCCGCAAAGCCTCCCGCGCAGGCAATTGATGAAATCTCGGACCTTGCCGGCGGGTCGTACGATCCTGAAATAGCGGAGGCGTTTGCCACCACTGTGCGCAAACACAGGCTGGCCGGGCTGATAGGCAACAAGCCAACAGAACAGTTCTATGAGGCCACGCTACCCATCCTGGCCTCCCCCGACGCCTGGCCGGAATGACGGTAATAGAGTTAAAATAAAAAATCAAAATTGTGACATATCTCGCAATCTACTGATACCACAGTATTTAAAATTGACTGTGAGCCCAAAATGTAGTACTATTGCGTGACTAAACGGTGATTGTATTCCATTCACCACTCTAGTAAGGCAGGGCAAAATGAGACGGCGAACCTTTACGCTTGTCCTGGCGACCCTGGCGCTGTGGGCGGTTTGCGTACCTGGGCAGGAAGAGTCTGCCGCCCGGCAAACGCAAGTCGTCGAGCACTGGTCGCCCTACGATTACCCCACGGCCTTCCCTCCCGGAGCGCGAGTTTATATTATCGTCAGCGGTGACACGCTCTGGGACATTGCGCAAAGGAATTACGGAAATCCGCTTCTGTGGCCGCAGATTTATTCGGCAAATTCCTACATCGGCAATCCGCACTGGATATACCCGGGCGACCCGCTTGTGCTCCCGGAATTAGCCGTAGCCGAAGCCGGGCGGGTTGTTGAACCCGGCGTGCAACCGGTTACTCCCGCCGAGGATACGGAGGTGCAGCCGGTCACCCCAGCCGAGGAGAGGCCCGGTGAGCAGCCGGGCGGGCGACAGGAGATCGAAGCACTGGAGGATGCGCCAGTGTTGGAGGAGGGCGCGATATTCGAGACTGAGCCCCGCTCCAGCTACCAGTACCAGGTAGCCGCCACAGAGATGGACCTCTACTGCTCCTCCGTCATTTACCCCGCCATGCCCGACACCGGCCTGTGGATCGCCGAACGAGAGTATGATCACCAGATAGAGATGTATAACGGCGACATCGTTTACATCAACGCCGGCAAGGGCTATCTGGAACCGGGAGATATCTTCCTCGCGGCCAACGATCATGGCCCCGTGCACCACCCCCACACGGGAAAATTCATCGGTATTGCGTTCCAGGAAGTCGGGCAGGTCAAGGTGATTCTCGCCTCCGAGGAGTACTCGGTGGCGGAGGTGATCACCGCATGCGACGGGCTGGCGGTCGGATCGGTGCTTATCCCGTTCGAAGATCGCCCCAATCCGATTACTCCGATCCGCCAGACGATGCCGACACTGGAGCAATACCAGGAGATCGGTGATGGTCCGATCGGATGTATCGTCCGCGCCAATTACGATGCGCAGGAAATCGGCGTCGGCGAGGTCATCAATGTCGACATCGGGGCACAGGACGGGATAAAGATCGGCGAGCGCCTCTACATCTTCCGGGAGAAGCCGATCCCGCTGGCACTGCAGGGACGCGACAGCATCGTCAGCGGCGCAACAGGAACCGCGAACGTGCAACGGATCATCGGCGAGGCGATTGTCTATCTCGTGCTCGAATCGACCTCTTGCGCAAGGGTCACTTACGTGGCCGATTTCCCGCTCATCGGGTATTTTGTGGTACCGGTGCCAGGGAGCTGAAACAGGTCGAAACCGTTTCAGTGCCACGTCTGAAATTGGTGTAATCGGGGGTCTTTTCCACAACCAGGAGAGCTGCGACAGGGCCGGATGCAGCCGCACGGCTGATGTTGCACCAACTATCATATTTCCTTGATATTGCTGTAATATTCTGCGCCTTGCTCTCGAGTGTTTGCTTTATTTGCCATCTTGACTTTGTTGGATTTTGTTGTACACTTAAGAGTGAAGTGCCAAGCAATCGCGGCCCCCGCTAGAAGCGGGAAAACCGAAGGGATGCGCTCGGCGAGACCGAGGACAAAGCCGATCGCACCAGGTGGTCAGGCTGGGTGGATCTTGGCGAAAAAGTTGCAGGCGGGGAGACGCCGACGTTTCCCCGCCTTTTGGTTTATGAATCCCCCCAAAGCAAAGAAGCAGCAGAGAATTCCGGGTAATAATCGCCTGGATAGCTCTGTCGGCAAACGAGCAGAGGTAATACAAGGTTTCATCGATAGGCCGGTCTGGACGAGATTAATTACGGAGGTGCGGCTAACTAGCGGCCGTTTCCGGTTTTGGTTTCGCCTGTTTCAATCGAGAGCTGAACGGACCCGATTTCTATTTCTCCGCGCATGACCGCAAGCTTGTAGTCAATATCTCCCCCGCCGGCAGCCGAAGAAACGACGAAACTGCCGTCCTGCAGCGCTTTCCTCTCGCCATCCGGTCCGATCAGCAGGTAACTCATGCTCATTCCGTCGGGCGCGCTGGAGAGCGTTCCCAGGATTGTCAGCCTGTCTCCCGACCTGACGTTCCAGCGCTCACCCTGCTGCAGGACAACAGGGTGTTCGTCGTTCCGGCGAATCACGAGGCATTCAAGCCTCGGCGCCAGCAATCTGAATGTCATTCTCTCCAGCTCGCGGTTGCGCAGTTTCACGGCCACGCCGTAGCGTGAGCCGTTGCCGTCGAGGGACCAGTTGGATAAGAGATCCCGCGCCGTGTTAATTGTGTACCCACGGTCTTCGCCGCGATTGTCGCTGGGATTGCCGACGAAGCCGAGGACATTAACATTGATTCCCTTGGGCAGATTGGGCGCGAGGTAATCGAGCACGCAGAGGCTATCTCCACGGATAATACTCAACTCGCCGCCCTGGGGCACGAGCCGTCGCCGGCCGTTGACTTCCACAACAAAGTTAGAGCTGAAGACGGGCTCCCACATCGCAGTGGTCGAGGACTCCTCCGCAAGCCTCGAGCTGCGCGGAACCACCTTGAAATGGCCGCAGATTCTGTCGTCCTTGCGGACCGCTACGCTCAGCGGCTCCCACACCTCGATTTCGCGTCCGTTGTCGTTGAGGCCGCCGTATCCCTGGAGGTCGGCAAACATGTACCTTTCGTAATTGCCGACAAGGTGATCGACCCTTATGCTGTCGCCCGGCTCGACATAGATTGTGCCACCGTCACGCACCACCAGCGCCTTGTCGTCATTAATTTCGACGACCGCATATTCGAGCTTTGGCGGCACGACGGAGCGGTCGGGCACATCGATCTCGACTCCGAACTCCTCGAGGAACGAATTTATCACCATCACCTGGTGTACCAGCTTGATCTCCGTGCCGGGCAAGGACTTCGACGTTTCGATTCCGTAGGCGGGAATCTGGTGCCGCGTGAGGGCGAAATAGGTGGCGGTTTTACGCATCTCCGGGTAACGGGTATCAGGCGAAGTGGAGTCGTGATTGCTGAAGCGGAAGCGGTACTCCTCTTCGGCGATCTGGCCGTTAACCCTATCGACCACACGCCGCGCGATGTCGCCAAGGCGCAGTTCCCTGCCCTCTTTTGCCGAGAAGTAGCTCTCGCTGTCGGCTATCACCGATTGCCCGAACCTGTATGGATTGTGCATTTTATCGACATAGGTTTCGCGGTAGAAGCCGCTGCCGTCGTGCAGGTTGAGGAGCAGGTCGCTCTCGCTGATCAGTTCCTTGAGAATGGCGATTATCTGGTCGTCGTAGTTGTCTTTTTTGAGATCGGTGTTGAATTTGCGGTTGTAGTCGCCGCTGCCGCTTCGCTCGCGCGTGAGAATGGAGTTGAGATTGGCCCGGGGCACGACTATCAGGTTGCCCTTCTTGAGCGTCAGATCGACGTATTTGTCGGCGGCGAGATAGCCGCCCGGCTCGTTGCCGTGGATGCCGCCGATGATCATCACGGTCGCGCCCGGCTCGCGTCCGTACACCCAATATATGTGCAGCTCGTGATCGGTTTGCGGGAAATGGATTTCGTGTCTTGAGGAGGACGAATCGTTTGCGCCGTCGGCGGCAAGAGCCGCGGCGAGAATAAAGCAGATAAACGAGGTCCCAACGGCGACGGCCATTAAGGATCTCCGGAGGATCATTCTCTGATGGATTCTATCTTTCGCCACAGCAGCCTATTCGGATCGTTGACTTCAAACACGAAGAGCGCCAGCGCGTCGTAATCTTCCAGATCGGCACCGACAAACTCGACGGTGATATCCCTTCGATAGGAAATCCTGAACAACAAGGCATCACCAGGATTTAAAATCTCGTAACTGTCGCTCTCCATACCGACGGGGTATTTCGGACCGATCCGTCCATCGCGGGTAATCAGGGCAGCGACAAACCTGCCGCTGCTCGCGTTCCCCAGTTGATCGGGGACTTTCTCCACCCGCACCGTATATCTGATTCTACCGTCGGTAACGGCGGGACCGTTCATTAAAATCGTAAGGAAGGGAGAATCGGGGGCGGCCCAGTCTTCAAGTAGTGCTGCGGACTCTATTTCGCCGCCGGCCTCCTCCGTGGTTTCGGAGGGCGTCTCTTCGACCGCGTGGGACTCCACTTCTTCCGTAGAATCCTCGCTCTGGTCGGGCCCCTGATCCGTAGAAAGCTGTTCTCCCGCCGCGACCATCTGCGGCTCCTCGCCATTGCCCGCTTGCGCCTCGCCGACCAGCATGATGTTTCCCAGGACGGAGAATGTCAGCAGCGAAACCAGTGCGATAGTCGAGAAAGCGACAAGCACAATGAGCGAAGACGTAAGGATGATGGTGTATGGCTTATCGGTGTCTCTGAAGATGATGACCTTAAGTGATCTCATCACACCTCCTCAGGGCTGCTGCACAGAAAGCGGGGAATCCAGCAGCAACCTTCCGTCGCGCGCATAGGCAACACAACGGACCTCCGCCAGGCGAGCGCCCGGCGAGGGCTTTTCAATTGTGCCCCGCACTATCTTGAACCACCTGATGCCGAACGAATCGCCCGCGGAAGCCGCCGTAGGCCTTGCGTCGACAAGGGTGACATCCGGGAACGAGGAGCAAACAGCGTCGCCCTGCCAGCGAGCGATGACGAACATCCACCCGCGTAAGCGCTTGCCGTCGCCAGCGGTGTTGCTGAGCTTCATGCTGAACTCCAGCCTGTCGCTCCGTTCGGATACGATCTCGAACTCTTCCGCCTCGACCGACGGCCCGGGGGCATCGGCCACTCTTCCTTGCGCAGCGATGTCGGCTTTTACCTTATCCTCCGGGGGAAGCATCAGCTGCGGCCTGCTCAGCGCCACGTGGCCGCCGCGCTCGATCATCACGTCTCCCAGATCATTAAGGACATTGGCCAGCCGCGGCCTCTTGACGCCCCATCTCTGGCCGGAGAGCGCTCTGCCGACCGGGAACCATTCCTCCCCCACGATTTTAAGACCGTCGCCGTTTTCCCGCAGGTACACCCATTTGATTCCGGTGTCGTCCATCAGGTTTGAACGGTATCGCTGGAAGAACGTGACAACGTAGTTGCTCTCGCCTCTCAGCACTTTCAGGTCCGCAATTTCTATCTTGGCCGAGCCGGTGGCGGTGAAAACGTTCCTCTTGCGTGAGAACCAGGCGTCTCTTCTGTTGCCGCCGCCACGGAATTGCGCTGCGTAGCAGGACTCGTAGCTGGAGTAATCCTGCGTCGACCACGCCTCGAGCCATTGGTTAACGAAGTTTTGCACTCGACCGCGCTCGGCTTTCAGCCGCCCAGCATTGCTGTAGGAGGAGCGTTCGGAGATGATGATGGGTGTCCGGTAGAGGGTTATGAAATCGGAGATCTCCCGAATGTCCTCGTTGCTGACGACGACGCAGCCGAGCGTTGTGCGCGGCTCGTTGAGGCGCTCCGGCTCGTCGGTGGCGTGCAGCCAGATCCCGTGGCCGTCCTTGCCCTCCAACTTGTCGAAGTAGTTGGGGTAGTTCATATCGAACGCCCGCAGCCCGTATTTGGAGGCCAGTTCTTTCTCCTCGCGAATCCTGATGAAGTAATAAATCCCCTCGGGCGTGCGCTCGTCGCCTTCCCGCTGCTTGTCTCCGCCATTGAGTCCGGTCGACGCCCGATAGCTGGCAACGCGGACGATGCTTTCGTTATCGAGTTTCCGGTATATGTCCAGGCGTGACAGGGATTTATCGACTACGAGAGCATATGAGTTTCCACCTGTGCCGAGATCGAGCAGGGACGAGGGCAGCTGCGCGGGTGGTGTGTCGTCAGAGAGAAGAGTCGCCACGCAGCAGAAATAGATGAATATCGAAATTGTTGCTATCAATCCTACCCGCATTTTAAACCAACACTCACCGATTCAGCACCCTGGTAA